>NZ_KV791261.1:61665-271707 GCF_001807865.1 Stenotrophomonas sp. HMSC10F06
GGCACTACCGGGGGGGGGCTTACTGCTTGAGGGTTGTCGCGATCTCGCGCAGCAGCAGCACTTCTTCGCTCGGTGCCGCCGGGGCGGCCGGCTCGGCCTGCTTCTTGCGGGCCAGGCGGTTGATGAACTTCACGACCATGAAGATCGCAAAGGCCACGATCACGAACTGCACCACGGTATTGAGGAAGTCGCCGTAGCCGATCACCACCGCCGGGATCTCCTTGCCATCGGGCGCAATGCGCGCCGGGGCCAGGGTCCACGCCAGTTCGGAGAAGTCCACGCGGCCGATCACCCAGCCCAGCGGCGGCATGATGATCTTGTCCACCAGCGCGGTGACGATCTTGCCGAACGCCGCACCGATGACCACACCGACCGCCAGGTCGATGACGTTGCCACGCATGGCGAATTCTTTGAACTCAGTCAGTACACCCATCGGGCTCTCCTGTCGTAGTGGGGGAATCAAATGACGCCGCAGCGTAACGCAGCCATTGTCATCCGGCGATGATGCCGTGGCGCTCGGCCACGTTTTCCAGACGTGCGCTGAAACGGTCGCCGGGCTTCAACGCGGCCACGCCCGAAGGCGTCCCCATGAAGACCAGATCGCCCGCGCGCAGCGCCCACAGCTTGGAGAGCTCGTGCAGGATTTCCGGCACGTTCCAGATCATCTGGTCCAGCAGCGACTGCTGGCGCACTTCGCCATTGATCTCCAGCGAGAGGTTGAGCGCGGCCAGATCGCCGACTTCGCCGGCCGGCACCAGCTCGCTCACCGGGGCGGACTGATCGAAGCCCTTGGCCGGGTCCCACGGGTGGCCCTTGGCTTTGGCCTGCGCCTGCAGATCGCGGCGGGTCAGGTCCAGGCCGACGCCGTAACCGAACACCAGCGCTTCGGCCTGGTCGACCGGCAGTTCACCGGCAGGCGCGTCCTTGCCGATCGCCACCACCAGCTCCACTTCGTGGTGCAGGTCCTGGGTGGCGAGCGGGTAGGGGATCACATCGTCATGCCCGACCACGATCGCATCGGCCGGCTTGCTGAAGAACATCGGGCGGCCGCGATCATCGGCGGCGGGCACGGCCGCGCCCATTTCGCGCGCGTGATCGGCGAAGTTGCGGCCCACACAGTAGATCCGGCGCACCGGGAAAGTACCGCCGCCGGCGACCGGAATGCGGGGCTGCTCGGGCGTGGGGATTACATCGGTCATGCGCGCGTCCTGTGGAGAGGTTTCGCCGCAGTCTAGAGCGTTTTCCTGCTCCCACAAACAGAAACGGCCGCGCAGGGCGCGGCCGTCATCAGGAGGGAAGCGCGTCGATCAACGCGACATCGGCAAGGCCTGCTTGCGGACCACGCGGTATTCACCGTCCACGACCTGCGACGGAGCGGTGCGCGCATTCTTGCGCTGGGCGAGCAGCTTCCATGCCAGGCCGGCGATGATCATCGCCGCGCCCACGAATACACCAACGAACACCAGCGCGGCCAGGATCGCCAGGCCCAACAGACCGACCGCGACGCGCACCAGCGGGTGGCGCGGCTTGCGCGGCGCGAACAGGGTGCGGAACTGGTTGAACTGGAAGATGCGGCTGTACATGGCACTCTTTTTTGGCTGAGGTCAGCAGTGGATGAGTATCCGTGCTGGCCTTTGTGACTGAGTGAAAAAAGCGTTAAACGTACCCCGCACACATTGCAAATCAATGACTTGTATTCATCCGGGAGCCAGTGACATGAGCGCGTGAGACACTACGGTTTCCGTTGCCTGCTGCTGGATGCCATGTCCCCGCCCGAGACCACCGCCACCGCCCTGATCACCCTGCAGGCCATTGCCGACGGGGGTTTTGCCGAGGTCGACGCCAGCATCGAGGGCGACAGCGAATCGGTGGTGCTGTACCGCCAGGGCGACCAGGTGCGCGCGTGGCTGAACATCTGCCCGCACGCCGGCCGCCGGCTGGACTGGGCCCCGGGTCAGTTCCTGAAAAGCAGGGAAGGCCACCTCGTTTGCGCGGCACACGGGGCCTCGTTCTCCCTGGACAACGGCGACTGCGTGGCCGGACCGTGCCGCGGTGATCGCCTGCGCGCGGTGCCCGTGCAGGTGCGCGATGGGCAGGTCTGGTTGAGATGACGATGAACGGCCGGCCACTCATTATCTGACGGCCGACCACCCACCATCTGGTAGTGCCGGCCGCTGGCCGGCTGCGCTTGATGGCCAAGCTACGTGGAGCCGGCCAGCGGCCGGCACTGCCCGGTGCATTGCGGGAGCCGGCCAGCGGCCGGCACTACCCGGTGCATTGCGAGAGCCGGCCAGCGGCCGGCACTCCCTAGAACATCAGGTTGATCATCAGCACCACCACCACCGTATAGATCAACGACAGCGGGGCGCCGACGCGCCACAGCTCGCGCGGGGTGTAATTGGCCGGGCCGGTGATCATCGAAATCACCGGGTTGGAGGCCGTCATCAGATTGTTGGAGGCCGACAACGCCACGATCAGCGCGAACGCGGTCGGGCTGCCCCCGGCCGCCAGCGCCAGGTTCACCGCGATGGGCACCATCACGATCGTCGCGCCTACATGGCTGATCACCAGCGAGAACATCGTGGTCAACAACGCCAGCGCGATCTCCAGCACCCAGACCGGGATGCCGGTCGGCAGGCGGTCGATGGTGTGGCCGGCGATCCACGCCGCCGCGCCACTGCTGTCCATCGCCCAGCCGAGCGGAATCAGCCCGGCCATCATGAACACCGTCTTCCAGTTGATCGAGGCATAGGCCTCATCCATGCGCAGCACGCCGGTCAGCAGCATGCCGGCCACGCCGGTCATCAGGGTCAGCGCCACCGGCAGCTTGGAGGTCAGCGCGATCAGGATGGTGATGGCGAAAATGCTCATCGCGATCTTGAACTTGTGCGGGCGCTGCTCGCCCTTGGGGTAGTCGGTGACCACCACGAAGTCGCGGCTCTTGGCCGCCTGCGCCAGGTCGGTCCAGATGCTGTGGAAGACCAGCATGTCACCGGCGCGCAGCGCCACGTTGCGCACGTCCTCGCGGATCACCTGCTTGTCGCGGTTGATCGCCAGCAGGCTGATGCCGCGCTGCTTGCGCAGGCGCAGGTCCGAGGCGCTCTTGCCGATCACATCGGAGGTCGGCGGCACCACCGCTTCGGAAATGCCGGCGCGGCTCGGGTTGAACAGATCGCCCAGGTGCTTGAGCCGCGAGGACATCCGCAGGAACTGGTTCTGCGCGAAATCGCTGACCTGCTGGCGCGCGCCCATCACGCCGAGCACGCTGCCCACCCAGATGCGCATCTCCGCCGGCGGCGCCAGGCGGGTGTCGTTGCCGGTCTTGAGTGCCAGCAGCAGCGGCGCGTCGTGCACGTTCTCCGCTTCGCCCAGGGTCATGCCGACCAGCGGGCTTTCGGCAGTGACCACCAGCTCGAACACATCGCCTTCGATGCCGTAGGTCTTGGCGAAGTAGCTTTCCGTGCGCGACGGGGTGACGCCATCGTTGGCCAGCGTCTCTTCCTCGACCAGCTTGCGGTCGCCGAAGTAGCGGAAGTACAGCAGCGAGGCGATCAGCAGCGCCACGCCGATCGGCAGCGGCGCGAACATGCGCAGCGGTTCGATGGTGGCCAGGCCGGAGGGCAGGTTGTTGTTGGCCGAGGCCAGCAGGTCGTTGAGCAGGATCAGCGGCGAGTTGCCGACCATGGTCAGTGCGCCGCCCATCACGATGGCCGCGGCGATCGGCAGCAGCAGGCGCTGCAGGGTCAGCCCGGTGCGCGCGGCCAGGCGCGAGGCGACCGGCAGGTACAGCGCCATCACCGAGGGGTTCTGCATGAACGAGGAGTTCAAGCCGGCGATCGCGGTGGTCATCATCAGCAGGCGCGTCTCCACGCCATGCCCGCGCCGCAGCAGCCACGCCGCCAACCGGTTCAACGCCCCGGTGCGGTCCAGGCCCGCGCCGAGGATGGTGGTGGCGATGATGCTCATCACCGCGTTACCGGAGAAGCCCCCGAAGATTTCTTCCGGGGCGATCAGGCCGGTGACGCCGAGCACCACCAGCACCACCAGCGCCACCACATCGGCGCGGATGCGCTCGAACAGGAACATCGCCATCGTGAAGCCGACCAGCCCCAGGACGAGCTTCATGTCGGTAGTCAGCGTCAGCGCGGTATCCATGGGGTGGCGCGGTTCCTAGTCGGATCAGGTGCGGTCGTACAACAGGTCCCACACACCATGGCCGAGCTTCTGGCCACGGGTTTCGAAATGGGTCTGCGGGCGCCATTCCGGCCGCTCCACCTGCCCACGCGGGCCGGCCCGGTTGGTCAGCCCGGCGGTGGCGTCGAGCACCTCCCACATCTGCTCGGCATAGTCTTCCCAATCCGTGGCGCAGTGCAGGCGGCCACCGATGCGCAGCTTGCGTACCAGCAGCGCGGCAAAGCCGGGCTGGATCAGGCGGCGCTTGTTGTGGCGCTTCTTGTGCCACGGGTCCGGGAAATAGATGCGCACTTCATCCAGCGCGCCATCGGCGATTTCCTTTTCCAGTACTTCCACGGCATCGTGGTGGTACAGGCGCACGTGGTCGGCGTTGTCGTCGGCCAGCGCGTTGAGCAGGCGGCCGACGCCGGGCGCGTGGACCTCCAGGCCGATGTAATCGCGACTCGGGTCCTGCTGGGCGGCGAAACGCAGCGCCGCGCCGTTGCCGAAACCGATCTCCAGTACCTTGTGCGCATCGCGCCCGAAGGTGGCATCCAGATCGCGCGGCTCACCGGTGAAGTCCAGCCCGAAACGCGGCCAGCGGTCGTCGAACGCACGCTGCTGGGCGGGGGTGAAGCGGCCCTGGCGCAGCACGAAACTGCGGACCTCGCGGCGGCCTTCGGTGATGGTGAAGGGCTTGGGCGGTGCCTTGGCACCGGCGCTGTCGAAAGGATTGGTCATCAGCCGATCAACCCGTCGATCGGCGAGGACGCACTGGCGTAGCGCTTGCGCGGAATGCGGCCGGCCAGGAAAGCCTCGCGGCCAGCTTCCACGGCCTTGCGCATCGCGCTGGCCATCAGCACCGGGTTGCGTGCACCGGCGATGGCGGTGTTCATCAGCACGCCATCGCAGCCCAGCTCCATCGCGATCGCCGCATCGGAGGCCGTGCCCACGCCGGCATCGACGATGATCGGCACCTTGGCGTCTTCGATGATCTGCAGCAGGTTGTACTTGTTCTGGATGCCCAGGCCCGAGCCGATCGGCGCGGCCAGCGGCATCACCGCGGCGCAGCCGATCTCTTCCAGGCGCTTGGCCAGGATCGGATCATCGGAGGTATAGACCATCACCTCGAAGCCATCCTTGACCAGCTGCTCGGCCGCCTTGAGGGTCTGCACCACATCCGGGTACAGGCTCTTCTGGTCGCCCAGCACTTCCAGCTTGGTCAGGTTGTGGCCGTCCAGCAGCTCGCGGGCCAGCCGGCAGGTGCGCACGGCGTCCTCGGCGGTGTAGCAGCCGGCGGTGTTGGGCAGGATGGTGTAACGGTCCGGCGGCAGCACGTCGAGCAGGTTCGGCTCGCCCGGGTTCTGCCCGATGTTGGTGCGGCGGATCGCCACGGTGACGATCCGGGCGCCCGCGGCCTCGGTGGCCAGGCGGGTTTCTTCCAGATCCTTGAACTTGCCGGTGCCGGTGAGCAGGCGGGAAGCATAGGTCTTGCCGGCGATCACCAGCGAGTCAGTGGGGGCAGGTGCATTCATGGCCCGAATTATCGCCTATCGCGCGTCACGATGCTGCCTCAGCCGCCGCCCAGTGCATGCACGATCTCGACCACGTCGCCCTCGCGCAGGGAGTGGCTGGCGTGCTGGCTACGGGTGACGATCTCGCCATTGACTTCGACCGCGACGCGGCGCTCCAGCAGGTCCTCGCTGCGCAGCAGGTCGTGGACAGTGGCGGTGTGCGGAAGCTGGCGGTTCTCGCCGTTGAGCTGGATGTTCATGACGCTATTGTCCTTCAATCACCCGTCAGTGCGTACCCTGTGCGCCGCGCGTCAACAGTGCCGCGAGCGCCAGGCCAACGATGGCCGGGCGGCGGGGCTGGGGCGTTCATGCCGCAGCGCAGCGTGATGCGGGCCGGGTGCAGTGGAAACATGGCACCGTGCGCCGGCGTACGTCCCGCCGTCTTCCCCACCTGCAAGGAGTTTCCATGTTGCTCAGCAAACGCCCGATCCGTTCCCTCATGGCCGTGGCCATTGCCCTGGCGGCAGCGCCGGCCATGGCGCAGTCGCCGTATACCAAGACCGTCTTCATCGGCGACAGCCTGACCGATGCCGGCTACTTCCGTCCGCTGCTGCCCGCCTCGGTGCAGCCGGTGACCGGCCAGTTCACCACCAACCCGGGCTGGACCTGGGCCCAGCACGTGGCCAACTACTACGGCACCAACGGTGCGGCCCACGGCAACGGCCAGAACGGTGACAACTACGCCATCGGCGGCGCCCGCGTCGGCGTGGACACCAGCCAGGTGCTGGCTGCCGGTACCCCGGCCATCCCGGTGTACTCGCTCAAGACCCAGACCGCGCAGTACCTGGCGGCCAACGGCGGCAAGGCCGATCCGAACGCGCTGTACACCGTGTGGGGCGGCGCGAATGATCTGTTCGCGATCCAGGCCGGCGCGCCGCTGGTCTCCACGCTGACCAATGCGGTGCGCGACCAGGTCGGCATCGTCGGCACCCTGAAGGGCGCTGGCGCCGAATACATCGTGGTGCCGACCATTCCGGACGTCGGCCTGACCCCGGGCGCCCGTGCCGGTGGCCCGGCCGGCATGGCTGCCGGCACCGCGCTGGCCAAGGCGTACAACGACGCCCTGTTCGGTGGCCTGAAAGCCGCCGGCCTGCAGGTGATCCCGGTCGACACCTTCCACATCCTGCAGGAAATCGTCGCCAACCCGGGCCAGTACGGCTTCGTCAACGTGACCAGCCCGGCCTGCACCACGGCGTCGTCGCTGACCTGCAACCCGACCAGCTACGCCACCCCGAACGCTGCCAACAGCTACGTGTTCGCCGACGGCGTGCACCCGACCACCGCCACCCACGAGATGCTGGGCCAGTACACCCTGTCGATCCTGGAGGCCCCGCGCAACCAGCAGGTCCTGACCCACTCGGCGCAGACCATCGGCCGCTCGCGCGCCGACCAGGTCAGCTGGCACGTCGATGGCCGTCCGGCCGACGGCCTGAGCTGGTGGGGCAACCTGCGCGGTGACATGCAGCGCTACGCCCACGCCGATCTGTACGACGGCATGGCCCCGGCCGGCCTGTTCGGTGTGGATTGGGCGCGTGACGGCATGGTTGTCGGCGGCTTCGCCGGCTATGGCCGCATGGACGCCGATTTCGGCAACAACAAGGGTGACTTCACCCAGTCCGACACCACACTGGGCCTGTTCGCCGGCTGGTACGGCGACCGCGCCTGGGTCAACGGCCAGCTCAGCTACAGCTGGCTGGATTACGACGTGACCCGCAAGCTGCAGCTCGGCCCGGCCACGCGTATCCACAAGGGCTCGCCGGAAGGCAGCAACCTGACCGCCGCGTTGAACGCCGGCTACGAGTTCGGCACCGAGGGCGGCTTCCGCCACGGTCCGGTCGCCGCGGTGATCTGGCAGAAGGTCAAGCTGGACGGCTACACCGAGTCCAACCCGAGCGCCTCGGCGCTGGGCTATGGCGACCAGGACACGGATTCCACCGTCGGCCGCGTCGGCTGGCAGGCCCGCTTCGACGGCGGCAACGTCAAGCCGTATGTGCAGGTCACCTACGATCATGAGTTCGAGGACACCAAGCAGGCCAGCGCCTGGCTGCAGTCCATGCCGGACGTGGGCATGTACAAGGTGCCGGGCCTGGAGTTCGACAAGAACTACGCCACCGCCGTGCTGGGCGCGCGCCTGAACCTGTGGGGCCTGAGCAGCAACATCGGCATGAGCACCACCACGATGCAGAAGCGTGCACGTGACGTGTCGCTGTTCGCCAGCTTCGGCGGCAGCTTCTGATCCAACGTGCGCAGTGCCCATTCGCGGGCGCCGCGCACGGCGCCGGAAAGCGTGAAACAACGGGCGGCCCAGTGCCGCCCGTTGCGTTTGAGGGCCCCGCCCGAATAGACTTACGCCGCGCCGTGCGGGTGTAGCTCAATGGTAGAGCTGTAGCTTCCCAAGCTACTGACGAGGGTTCGATTCCCTTCACCCGCTCCATATCCTCCAGTGCTTATGGGGTTTCAGGCCGCTCCGCACCCTCCGATCCCCTCCGCAATTTTCGTGCTCAGGTCAGGCCTGTGTCTCGATCCGGCCTTCAGCTGGAGCTTGCTGGCGGGTTTGCCAGTTTTCGACGCCAGTGATACGGTCACTGCATGCCACTTGTACGCGCCCGCACGTTGATTATTGCCACCCTCCATAAGGGTGGGTAGAGCGCGTCTTGTTTCAGACAACGCAACCCGCCGCGAGGCGGGTTTTGTTTTTCCGCCGCGGCCATTTTTGGAGTCAAGAATGTCCGATCATCCCCTGAAGACCCTTATCGAAGCCGCAGACCGATCCATATCGGCGAAGGACTTCGATGGCCTGATGCGGTTCTACACAGATGACGCCACCCTGGTGGTGAAGCCGGGCATGTACGCCAGGGGCAAGGACCAGATCAAAAGCGCATTCGAGGCAATCTCTTCTTACTTCGACGGCACACTGAAGGTCCGCCAAGGCAAGATGGAAGTGATTGAGGGCGGAGAAACGGCGCTGGTTGTCATGGAAACCTGGCTGGATACCACCGATGAAGAGGGCGCTCCGATCTCGACGGTTCGCCGGGCCACCTACGTGTTTCGTCGGGAACCGGACGGCAACTGGCTTTGCGCTGTAGACAACTCGTACGGCACTGCTCTGCTTGATAGTTGAAGACGGCGCCCCGGTCTCGCGGCGTGCACTCAGCCCATTAACAGCGGGAAAGTGCCGGATGCGGGCAGCTGGATCGCGAGCGCGGTCCGTCATCGCGGCCTACACGCCACGCGCTATGCTTCGCGCTTTCCAGCCCCTGCGCCGCGATGAAACTCGCCATCCTGTCCCGCAACAGCAAGCTGTACTCCACGCGTCGCCTGGTGGAGGCCGCCCGTGCGCGGGGCCATACCGTGCGCATCCTCGATCCGTTGCGCTGTTACATGCGCATCGCCGCGGATGGTTTCACCATGCATTACAAGGGCCGGCCGATCACCGGGGTGGACGCGGTGATCCCGCGCATCGGAGCTTCGGTCACCCGCTACGGGACGGCCGTGCTGCGCCAGTTCGAGATGATGGGCGCCCGTACGCCCAACCCCTCCGACGCGATCCTGCGTGCCCGCGACAAGCTGCGCGCACACCAGATCCTGGCCTCCAAGGGCATCGACATGCCGGTCACGGTGTTCGGCGACAACCCGGACGACACCGTCGATCTGCTCTCGATGCTCGGCCCGCCGCCGCACGTGGTGAAGCTCAACGAGGGCACCCAGGGCCGCGGCGTGATCCTGACCGAGAAGGCCAGCGCCTCACGCGGCATCGTGGAGGCGCTGCGCGGGCTCTACGCCAACTTCCTGATGCAGGAGTTCATCGGCGAGGCGCAGGGCGCCGACCTGCGCTGCCTGGTGGTGGGTGACCAGGTGGTCGGGGCGATGCAACGGCAGGCGCCGGAGGGAGACTTCCGCTCCAACCTGCATGCCGGCGGCAGCGCCCGCGCCGCCAAGGCCAGCCGGGCCGAGCAGCTGGTGGCGGTGCGCTCGGCCAAGGCGCTCGGGCTGGGCGTGGCCGGCGTGGATCTGATCCGCTCCAGCCGCGGCCCGCTGGTGCTGGAGGTCAACTCCACCCCCGGCCTGGAGGGGATCGAGGCGATCTGCCAGGCCGACCTGGCCGGGCGCATCATCGACCACGTCGCTTCGTTGAAAAAGCCTTCAAATACAAAGGGTTGACCGGGTATTTCAATGCCGCTTGAGGTCTTAACATCGGTTTAATCGACCCCGGCGTAGGCTCTGTCGAACCGCAGCTCTGCCCTCCTCAGCAGGATCGGTAATCGGGAAACACCTTCAGGCCCGGCCAGCTTCGTCTGTCCGGGCCTTTTTCTGCCCGCGCAGGGCCTGCGGCCCCTGCCATGAGTAACTTGTCGGGCCCAGTGCATCCTCGTAGAGTTGGTGTTCATTCATGTGGATAAGGAAGTCGCAGATGTCACAGATGCATCGAATCATCGCTGTCGCGCTGCTCGGCTGTCTTTCGCTGGGTGCCCATGCCAAGCCGCCGGCGAACCCCGATGAGGCCGCGATGGCGCTTGCCGACGATGCGCCGGTTGCCGAGCAGCTGGCCAAGGTCGAGCGCGCGCTGCACAGTGAGGATTACAGTGAGCTGAGCGTGGCCGACAAGAGCCGCGTCCAGGCCGCTCTGGACCGTATCCGCACCAGGATGGCGGGCCGTGAGCGATTCGATCAGCTCACCCCGCCGCAGAAAGTAGAGGTCTTCAACGACCAGGAAGTGGTCAATACCTTGATGACCAACGCCAAGGAAGACAGTCGCATGGTCTGCCGCAGCGAACGTCCGATCGGCAGCAACCGCCCCCAGCGCACCTGCATGACGGTGGCCCAGCGCCGCCAGGCGACGGAAGACGCCCGGCAGATGAAGCGTGAGCTTCGGATTTCCGAACCCAAAGATGACAGGTGATCACCGCTGTGTTTTGACGCTGCGCCAGCATTCGACGGTGTCTAATGTTAAGAATCGACGCTGTATGGTCAGCGTGAGGTCGCGCAGTCCCGTTCCCATCGCTGCCCTGCGGCTCCGTTCTTTCCGTTGAACCCCCACGAATCAGAGGTCCCAGTGCGAATTCTCGTCATCGAAGACAACAGCGACATTGCCGCCAACCTCGGCGATTACCTCGAAGACCGCGGTCACACCGTCGACTTCGCCGCCGATGGCGTCACCGGCCTGCACCTGGCGGTCGTCCATGAGTTCGACGCGATCGTGCTGGACCTCAACCTGCCCGGCATGGACGGGATCGAGGTCTGTCGCAAGCTCCGCAACGAGGCGCGCAAGCAGACCCCGGTGCTGATGCTGACGGCCCGCGATTCGCTGGACAACAAGCTGGCCGGCTTCGACTCCGGCGCCGATGACTACCTGATCAAGCCGTTCGCGCTGCAGGAAGTCGAGGTGCGTCTGAACGCCCTGTCGCGTCGCGGCAAGGGCGTGCAGACCCGCGTGCTGGAAACCGGCGATCTGGAATACAACCTGGACACGCTGGAAGTGCGCCGCCAGGGCAAGCTGCTGCAGCTCAACCCGACCGCGCTGAAGATCCTGCAGGCGCTGATGGAGGCCTCCCCGGCCGTCGTCACCCGCCAGGAACTGGAAACCCGCGTCTGGGGCGAAGAGCTGCCGGATTCGGATTCCCTGCGCGTGCATATCCACGGCCTGCGCGCCGTGGTCGACAAGCCCTTCGAAGTCCCGATGATCCAGACCCGCCATGGCATCGGATACCGCATCGCCGCGCCGGAAGCCTGATCCGGTGACGGGGAAGGGGGAGCGTCGCCGCGCGCCATATCGGCGGCGGCTGCGCAGCCGCATCATCGTCTCGTTCGTGCTGTTGGGCTTCTGCCTGACCACGCTGTTTGCGTTTGCCACCAACTGGGCGCGGGCCCGGGTGGAGAACCAGCTCGTCGAAGACGTGATGAACCGCAACATCGATGAGTTCGCGCGCCGGTTCTACGAGAGCCCGGGGCGCAATCCCGCCGTCCCCGTGCAGCAGATCCGTGCTTTCGCCTATCCCAGCGACAAGTTCGACCGCGTGCGCGAAGAGCGGCCGGAGTGGGCGGCGTTTGCCACAGGCAACTACAAGCTCAGCGGCGTGGACGAGCACAACGATCCGTTCTCCTACAAGCTGGCCGTCCGCAAAGCGCCGGATGCATGGTTCTTCCTCGCCTATGACATGACCGAGAGCATCCGCGGCGAGGAGCAGCTCAAGCGCGCGCTGTTCTTCTCCGTGCTGGTGTTCAGCGCCCTGTCCCTGGTGCTGGGCTGGTGGTCCGCCTCCAAGGTGATGAAGCCGGTCTCCGATCTGGCCGCCCGCCTGCGTGCGTATCGCGGTGGCACCAGTGAGCCCGAACCGCTGGCACCGCGCTTCCCGGACGATGAGGTAGGCCAGCTGGCCCAAGCGCTGGATGACTACTCCGCGCGGCTGACCGAAGTAGTGCAGCGCGACCGCGAGTTCAACGCCGACGTCAGCCATGAGCTGCGCACGCCGCTGGCCGTGATCCGCGGTGCTACGGAGCTGCTGCTGACCCGCCCGGATCTCGATCCCAAGGTGCTGCAGCGCCTGCAGCGCATCCAGCGCGCCGAGCAGCAATGTACCGATCTGATTGGCGCGCTGCTGCTGCTCTCGCGCAACGAGCGCGGGCAGGGCAGCAGCAATGTCGCGCGGGTCTCCGAGCAGCTGCTGGATTCTCACCGCGCCCAGCTCGGCGGCAAGCCGCTCGAACTGATCCTGGAAGGCAACCACGACCTGGTGATCGATGCACCGGAATCGGCGCTCTCGGTCGCGTTGGGCAACCTGATCGGCAATGCCGTGAAGTATTCGAAGGAAGGGGCGGTGCGCGTGCGGGTGGGCAACAACGCGGTCGAGGTGATCGACAGCGGCCCCGGCCTGAGCGAGGAAGACGCCGCCAAGCTGTTCCAGCGCGGCTACCGCGGCACGCATGCGGGTCATTCGCAGGGTGGGGGGATCGGCCTGTCCATCGTCAGCCGCCTGTGCGATCTCTACGGCTGGCAGGTCAACGTGCGGCCGGGCGCCGGGCGCGGCGTCATCGCCACACTGACCTTCTCCCCCGCCTGAAACGGTAGAGCCGACCGTTGGTCGGCTCCCCCACCGACGTTGGCCGGCTCCTGTAGTTCTACCGCGCCGCCAACTCCCGATAAGCCCGATCCAGCCGCTCCACATGCGCCTGCAGGTGGTCCGGGTGCCCATCATTGACCACCACGTCGTCGGCCAACGCCAGGCGCGCCTCGCGGCTGGCCTGGGCGGCAATCATCCGATCGGCCAGCGCGGCATCGATGCCATCGCGCTGCATCAGCCGCGCGTGCTGCACGGCTACCGGCACGTCCACCACCAGGATGCGGTCCAGCCAGGGGTACTGCTGGCGGCCGCCGGCCTCGGTGAGCAGGGGAATGGCGGCAATCGCGTACGGTCCCTCGGCCTGCTCGCAGCTCTCGCGCAGCAGCTGGCGGATCGCCGGGTGGGTGATCGCCTCCAGCGCCTGGCGCGCCTGCGCGGAATCGAAGATGCGGGCTCGCAGCGCGGCACGGTCCAGCTGGCCATCGGCCTGCAGGATGGTGTCTCCGAAGTGGGCGGCGATCCGCGCCAACCCCTCGCTGCCCGGCGCCACCACCGCGCGTGCGGCCAGGTCGGCGTCGGCCACGGTGATGCCCAGCGCCTCGAAGCGGCCGCTGACCTCGCTCTTGCCGGCGGCAATGCCGCCGGTCAGCCCGATCACGAAGCGGCTCATCGCGGCCCTCAACGCAGGCCGGCGTAGCTCAGGTAGCCGTTGATCAACGGCTCGCCCCACATGAAGACGATCCAGCCGGCAATGGCCAGGTAGGGGCCGAACGGGATCGGCGTGGCCCGGTCGCGGCCCCGCGAGTACAGCCAGATCGAGCCGACGATCGCGCCCACGATGGACGACAGCAGGATGATCGGCAGGATGCCCTTGAGCCCGCACCAGGCGCCCAGCGCGGCCAGCAGCTTGAAATCGCCGTGGCCCATGCCTTCCTTGCCGGTGAGCTGCTTGAACAGCCACCACACCGACCACAGCGACAGATACCCCGCCAAGGCACCCAGCAGGGCCGGTTTGGCGGGCATGTACAGGTTGTCGCTGGCTGCGATCAGGCCCAGCCACATCAGGGGCAGGGTCAATTGGTCCGGTAACAGCTGGGTGCGCAGGTCGATACCCGACAGCGCCACCAGGAAGCAGCTCAGCACGATCGCGCCGAAGCCCTGCCAGCCGAACCCGAACTGCCAGACGCTGGCGGCCACCAGCACGGCGGTCAGCAGCTCCACCAGCGGGTACTGGATCGAGATCGGGGCATGGCAATGGCGACACTTGCCGCGCAGGACCAGCCAGCTGAACAGCGGGATGTTCTCGTACCAGGACAGCTTGTGCTTGCAGTGCGGGCAGTGCGAGGGCTCCACCACGATGCCCGGTGGTGGTGGCTCGTAGATGTCCGGCTCTTCCAGCACTTCGCGCGCATCGCGCTTCCACTCCCACTCCAGCCGCTTGGGCAGGCGCAGGATGACGACGTTGAGGAAGCTGCCAAGGAGCAGCCCCAGCCCGACCGCGGCGGGGTAGCCGAGGCCGGGATGCTGGTCGAGAAATGCCATTTATTGATTATCCAACCACGGAGGCGAGTTTGAAGATGGGCAGGTACATGCCGACCACCATACCGCCGACGACCACACCGATGAAGACCATGATCATCGGTTCGAGCAGACTGCTCAAGGCATCGACCGCATTGTTGACCTCCTGCTCGAAGTACTCGGCCACCTTGAACAGCATCGTGTCCAGGGCGCCGGCCTCTTCGCCGATGGCGGTCATCTGCACCACCATGTGCGGGAAGATGTTGACCTGCTTCATGGCCATGTTGACCGGGTAGCCGACGGACACGTCGTCGCGCATGCGCAGCACGGCCTCCTCGTAGATCTTGTTGCCGGTGGCGCCGGCCACGATGCCCAGCGCCTCCACCAGCGGCACGCCGGCCTTGAAGGTCACCGCCGTGGTCCGGGCGAACCGGGCGATCGAGCTGTTGTGCATGATCTGGCCGATCACCGGCACCTTCAGGATGAAGCGGTCCATGCCGTGCTGCATGGAGGGCGAGCGTTTGTAGGCGAAGAAGAACCCCACGACCGCGCCGATGACGATGAAGAGGATCAACCACCACCACGCCACCATGAAGCGCGAGGCAGCCACGATCAGCTGGGTGAAGGCGGGCAGGTCCGCACCGAAGCTCTTGAACACGTCTTCGAACTGCGGCACCACGAAGATCAGCAGGACCGCGCTGACGATCAGCGCCACCGCGATGACCATGGTCGGGTAGAACAGCGCCTTCTTGATCTTGCCCTTCAGGGCCTCGATGTTCTCTTTGTAGTTGGCCACCGTGTCGAGCACCGTTTCCAGCACACCGGCGCCTTCGCCGGCCCGGACCAGGTTGCGATAGAGCTCGTCGAACTGCACCGGGTGCTTGCTGATCGCCTCGTGCAGCGAGGAGCCGCCCTCGATATCGGTGCGGATGCTCTCCACCATCTTGCGCATGCGTGGGTTCTTATGTCCCGTGCCGATGATCTCCAGCGAGCTGACGATCGGCACGCCGGACTTCATCATGATCGCCATCTGGCGGCTGAAGAAGGCGATATCCTTGGTGCTGATCGCACTGCCGGCCGCCCCGAACAGGGGCTTGGGCTTGGGCTTGACCACGTTGGGCGTGATGCCCTGGCGGCGCAGTTCGGCGCGCAGCAGGTTCGCATTCTTGGCCGGCGTCTCGCCTTTCATCTTGACGCCGCGTTTGTCGGTCCCCACCCAGACAAACGGTTGCAGCTCCATGGTGTTGCGGACCACGGGCTCTTTCTTGATCGCACTACGGCTGACAGACATTTTCTGGCTCCCCAGCCACGCCATCCCCAGGCGGGCTATCTCGCGGCATGGTAGCCGGTTCCGTTGGCGCTGGGCAGTCCTTCGGGGTGCCCCGAAGCGATGGGCGGGCCGGACCGGGTGGGTCAGAAGGTGACGCAGCCGGTCACATTGCCGGGTCCGTCGCAATTTGTTGCGCGGGGGGTTCCAATCCGGAGGATTGCTGCCATCATTGCGCCGGGGAATGCTGGGGAGCATTGCTGGTCCAGTTGGCATGCAACCTGCTTCGATCCACCCGCACAGGGCGCCCGCCCCGCTCAACCGGCTTGCCGGCATGGCGACGGCCCAGTGCCCTACACCTTATCTATCTCTAGGGGATGTACACATGAAGAAGCAGAAGGGCTTTACCCTGATCGAACTGATGATCGTCGTGGCGATCATCGCGATCCTGGCCGCCATCGCGCTGCCGCAGTACCGCAACTACACTGCCAAGTCGAAGGTCACCCAGGCCATCGGCAATGTTGCTGGTGAGAAGATCAAGGTTGCCGAGAACCACAGCTCTGAGCGCGATCTTTGCACTAACGTCAATGCAACGATCTGCAAGGAAGGCGTCCTGACCGGCGTTTCGAGTGACACGAAGACGACCGTAACTCTGACACCTAAGTTCGATGCCACCGGTGTTGATCCCATCACTTGGGAATGCAAGGTCACTGCATCTGCTGTCTACAACGGTAAGAACTGCGCGGACCTGGAAGGCGAGGCCAAGAAGGACTGACCCTTTGGGCTGAGTTGTCGACTGTCCGTGCCTACGTTTTATGAAATGCCCGCGAGCAATCGCGGGCATTTTTATTTGCGACCATCGAGGTTGCTGTGTTGCTACTCTAGATCCGACCTGATCGAGCCCATCCCATGAACACTGTCGCCGCCACCGCCAACCTCGTCGGCATCACCGGCATCGCCCGCCGCCTGGTCCAGGACGGCGCGCTGGACGAAGCCGCCGCCCGCACCGCCATGGCCGACGCCACTGCCGCCCGGCAGCCGCTGCCGCAGTGGTTCGCGGAGAAGAAGCTCGTCACCGCCGCACAGCTGGCGGCCGCCAATGCGCTGGAGTTCGGCATGCCGCTGCTGGACGTGTCCGCGTTCGACAGCAGCCACAACGCCATGAAGCTGGTGAGCGAGGAGTTGCTGCGCAAGCACCACGTGCTGCCGCTGTTCAAGCGCGGTGGCAGGTTGTTCGTGGGCACCAGCAACCCGACCCATTCGCTGGATGAGATCAAGTTCCACACCAACCTGGTGGTCGAGCCGATCCTGGTGGACGAGGAACAGATCCGCCGCACGCTGGAGCAGTGGCAGACCACCCAGGACACCCTGGGCTCGGCGCTGGGCGGCGGCGACGATGACATGGGCGACCTGGATGTCTCGGCCGGCGACGAAGAAGGCGGTACCACCGATGCGGGGATCGACGCCAAGGGCGATGACACCCCGGTCGTCAAATTCATCAACAAGGTCCTGATCGACGCCATCCGCAAGGGCGCCTCGGATATCCATTTCGAACCCTACGAAGACGACTATCGCGTGCGCCTGCGCATCGATGGTCTGCTCAAGAACGTGGCCAAGGCCCCGGTCAAGCTCAACCAGCGCATCGCCGCGCGCCTGAAGGTGATGGCGCAGCTGGATATCGCCGAGAAGCGCGTGCCGCAGGATGGGCGCATCAAGCTCAACCTCTCCAAGACCCGCCAGATCGACTTTCGCGTCAGTACGTTGCCGACCCTGTTCGGCGAGAAGGTGGTGCTGCGTATCCTCGATGGCAGCGCTGCCAAACTGGGCATCGACAAGCTCGGGTATGAGCCGGCGCAGCAGAAGCTGTTCCTGGATGCGATCCACAAGCCGTACGGCATGGTGCTGGTCACCGGCCCGACCGGCTCGGGCAAGACCGTTTCGCTGTATACCGCGCTGGGCATCCTCAACGATGAGACGCGCAACATTTCCACCGCCGAAGATCCGGTGGAAATCCGCCTGCCCGGCGTCAACCAGGTGCAGCAGAACGTCAAGCGCGGCATGACGTTCGCCGCGGCGCTGCGCTCGTTCCTGCGCCAGGATCCGGACATCATCATGGTCGGCGAAATCCGCGACCTGGAAACGGCCGAGATTGCGATCAAGGCGGCGCAGACGGGCCACATGGTGCTATCCACGCTGCATACCAACGATGCCCCGCAGACCATCGCGCGCCTGATGAACATGGGCATCGCGCCGTACAACATCACCAGCTCGGTGACCCTGGTGATCGCCCAGCGCCTGGCGCGCCGGCTGTGCAACCACTGCAAGCGCCCGGTGGAGCTGCCGGCCAACGCGCTGCTGGCCGAGGGCTTCACCCAGGCCCAGCTGGACGCGGGCATCAAGCTGTTCGAGCCGGTCGGCTGCGATGAGTGCACCGAAGGCTACAAGGGCCGTACCGGTATCTACCAGGTGATGCCGATGACCGACGAGATCTCCACGATCGTGCTGGCCGGTGGCAATGCGCTGCAGATCGCCGAGGCCGCGCAGCAGGCCGGGGTGAACGATCTGCGCCAGTCCGCGTTGGCCAAGGCCGCCGCCGGGGTGACGGGTCTGGCGGAGATCAACCGGGTCACCAAGGATTGATCAGCGCGGTTGGCTGATACGGAAAGGCCCGCGCAAGCGGGCCTTTCTGGTTCTGGGCTGGCGGATGCTGGGTCGCCACCCATGGGGTGGCGCTACTCCATGCCGAGCTTTTTCAGTTTGTAGCGCAGCGCGCGGAAGGTGATGCCCAGCTGGGCTGCGGTACGCGTCTTGTTCCAGCGGTTTTCTTCCAGCGCCTTCTGGATCGCGGTGCGCTCCATCTGTTCGATATAGGAGGGCAGGGCGCCGTTGCCGGCCGGCAGGTCGACCACGGCTTCTTCCTGGGTGGCGGGCGCGCTGCCGGCCCCGAAGCGCGGCGCGTGCTGGGGCAGGCGCAGGTCGCTGGCACCGATGCGGTCTTCCTCGGCAAGCGCCAGGGCACGCTCGAGGATGTTCTCCAGCTCGCGCACGTTGCCGGGGAAGTGGTACTGGGCCAGGGCGTCCAGCGCCGAGGGCGCCAGCAGCGGGGTCGGGCGGCCGTGGGTCCGGGCCAGCCGGGCCAGGATCGAGGCGGCGAGTGCGGGCAGGTCGCTGCGGCGTTCGCGCAGTGGCGGCACGCGCAGTTCGATCACGTTGATGCGGTAATACAGGTCGTGGCGGAAGCGCCCATCTTCGACCAGTTCGCCCAGGTCCTTGTGCGTGGCCGAGAGGATGCGCACGTCGACCGGCACCTCGGTGGCGGCGCCGACCGGACGGATCGATTTCTCCTGGATCGCGCGCAGCAGCTTGACCTGCATCTGCAGCGGCAGTTCGGCCACTTCATCCAGGAACAGGGTGCCGCCATGCGCCGCCTGGAACAGGCCGGGTTTGTCGGCATGCGCGCCGCTGAAGCTGCCTTTCTTGTGGCCGAAGAATTCGCTCTCCATCAGTTCCGACGGAATGGCGCCGCAGTTGACCGGCACGAAGGCGCCGGGCGCACGGGCGCTCTGCGCGTGGATCGTGCGCGCGACCAGTTCCTTGCCGACGCCGGATTCGCCAAGGATGTAGACCGGCGCCTGGCTGCGCGCGACCTTGCCGATGGTGGCGCGCAGCACATCCATTGAGGGTGAGTCGCCGAGCAGGCGTGCGGCCTGTTCCGGCGCGAGCGGTGCGGGGGCGGGGCGCTCGGTGTTGTTGAGTTCCAGCGCGTGCTTGACCAGGCCGCGCAGCACCGAGATGTCGACCGGCTTGCTGACGAAATCGAAGGCGCCGGCCTTCAGGGCTTCCACCGCCAGGTCCATGCTGCCGAAGGCGGTGATCATCGCCACCGGCGTGCGCGGGTAGTGCTGCGCGATCTCGGTGACCAGCTCGATGCCGTTGCCGTCGGGCAGGCGCATGTCGGTGATGCACAGGTCGTACGGGTTGCTGGCCAGCAGTTCACGGGCTTCGGCGAGGTTGGCCGCGGTGCTGATGCGCAGGCCCATGCGGCCCAGGGTCAGTACCAGCAGTTCGCGGATGTCACGCTCGTCATCGACGACGAGGGCGCTGCGGGTGTCATTCATAAGGAAGGAAGATAGCCGAGGGCGGTCATTGGCGACAAATGTTTGACGGAGGCGACCGGGTATGCGCCGCTCATCCGGCCATCATCGTGTGCGGGCCGGCCAGCACGAGCCGGAAACAGGCGCCACCGGCAGGCACCGAGACGTACTCCAGCCGTGCCTGGTTGGCGCGGCACAGCTCGCGGGCGATATACAGGCCCAGCCCGGTGCCGTGCTCGGAGGTGGTGAAGAAGGGACGGAACAACTGGCTGGCGACCGTCTCGGGAATGCCCGGGCCACGGTCCATCACATCGATGATGGCGGTGCGCTCCTGGCGCGCCACGCGCAGCCGCACGCGGGCCGGCTCATCGGCCACGCGGCCGTATTTGAGCGCGTTGTGGACCAGCACGGTGAGGATCTGGTGCAGGTGGCGCGGGTCGACCAGCGCGTGCACCGAGGTCTCGCTGATGATCGGTTCCACGCTGTCGGTTTCCAGCGACAGGCCCTGCTTGTACTCCAGTACGAAGCGGCGCACGAACGCGGCCAGGTCCACGTTCTCCGGGTTGGCGCGTTCGCGCCGCGCCAGTCCGAGCACGCTTTCGACGATGCCGTTGGTGCGCTGGCATTGCTGGTTGATGATCTGCAGCAGGCGGCGGTCGGTGTCGCCGATATCGGTGGATTCTTCCAGCAGCTGCGCGGCGTAGTTGATCGCTGCCAGCGGGTTGCGGATCTCATGGGCCAGGCTGGCCGAGAAGCGTCCCATCGCCGAGAGCGTCAAGGACTCGGCACGCCGCGAGACCACGGTCGAGTCATCCAGGAACACCAGGGTGAGGTCGCTGCCGGCCAGCAGGCGGGCGAAGCGTGGCTGCACTTCGGGTTGGTCCGGCGAGAGCTGCAGGGGCATCTCTTCATTGGTCCAGCCATTGCGCCAGCGCAGCAGCCGGCGGCTCAGCTCGGGCGCGGCACTGCCCAGTTCCAGCCGGCCGCTGCCACTGTTGCCGTCGGCATCGCCAAGCAGGGTGGAGGCCGCTTCGTTGGCCAGCGTGATGCGGTTGGCCCCGTCCACCACGATCACGCCGGTGCGCATGCGGCGGATGATCAGTTCGTTGATCTGGAACAGGTTGGCCACTTCATCGCCGCGCTGGTTGGCCAGTTGCTGGTTCATGCGGGCGCGGTTGCCGACCTGGTAACTGATGAAGGCGATGGCCAGGTAGCTGGTGACGAACATGGCCAGTTCGGCCAGCGTGCGGGTCGGGTCGCCGCCTTCGATCTGTTTCCAGAGATACTCGCCGGCGGTGGCGGCACTGGCGGCCGCGGCCAGGCCCAGCCCCATGCTCAATGGGAGCAGCGTCGCGGCGGCGGCGATATTGAACAGCAACGACATCGAGATGCCCGCGCTGGCCCCGGGCAGGGCATGGGCGAGCAGGGTGGCGGCGATGATGTCGGCGGCCACGCTCCACACCACGATGGTGCGCAGCCAGCGCTCGTTGCGGCCGAACAGCAGCACCAGCACCGCCACCGCCAGATAGCCGCTGGCCACGAACGTGGCCAGCCGGGGGTGGTCGGCGGTTCCCACCAGGCCGCTCAGCGGGCTGAACAGCAGCGCGCCGATGACGGTGGCCATCAGCAGGCGGTACAGCGCGAAGAAATACAGCTCGCGCCGCGGTATCGATTCGATGCGGTCGATCAATGAAGCACTGGGTGACACGCCGGAACTCCCCTTCTGGCATGGGGGCAGTGTAGGGGGTCCGGCCGGGTTTGGGGGCCAGTGGCCGGGGTGGGGTGTGTGAAGGCCGGACCGCGTGCGGGTGCCTGCAGGCTGCGCGGGCGTGCCGCGGGCGACCCGGGTGGCTGTTTCCGGCACCTGCCGCAACTGTCTGAAATTGCGCTGAAAACGGTGCCTGGCCGGTGTCTTGCCACTGGCTTCTTTGCGCCTGCGCGCCGGGTCGTCCACAATAGTGGGCCCGCCGCGGTCCTTACCGGCGCCCCCGTGAGGGAGCCTTGGAGATGCGTGCGGTCGTTCCTATTCCCACGGTGACGCATGAATTTCCACGAATACCAGTCAAAACAGCTGCTTGCCGAGTACGGCATTCCCGTTCCGGCCGGCAAGGTCGCGGCTACCCCGGACGAAGCGGTTGACGCTGCCAACGCCCTGGGCCAGGGCCCCTGGATGGTCAAGGCGCAGATCCACGCTGGCGGCCGCGGCAAGGCTGGCGGCGTCAAGTTCTGCAAGACCACCGACGACGTGAAGGCCGCTGCGGCCAAGATGCTCGGCACCAAGATGGCCACCTACCAGACCGCCGGCGTTGAACTGCCGGTCAACCTGGTGCTGGTGACCACCGCTGGCGAGATCGTCAAGGAACTGTACCTGTCGGTGCTGGTTGACCGTGGCACCAAGACCATCACCTACATCGCTTCTTCGGAAGGCGGCGTGGAGATCGAGCAGGTCGCCGCTGAAACCCCCGAGCTGATCCACTCGCTCAACGTTGATTTCGTTGAAGGCGTGCAGGGTTACCACGGCCGTGATTTCGGCTTCAAGCTGGGCCTGACCGCCAAGCAGGCCGGCCAGTTCGCCAACATCATGGTGAACCTGTACCGCCTGTTCAACGAAAAGGACCTGGCCCTGGTTGAAATCAACCCGCTGGCCATCCTGGACGACGGCAACCTGTACGCGCTGGACGGCAAGTTCGACAGCGACGACAACGCCGCGTTCCGCCAGAAGGCCCTGGTCGCCATGCGCGACAAGACCCAGGAAGATCCGACCGAAGTGATCGCTTCGGAGCTGGACATCAACTACGTCACCATGGACGGCAACATCGGCTGCATGGTCAACGGCGCCGGCCTGGCCATGGCCACCATGGACGTCATCAAGCTCAACGGCGGCGAGCCGGCGAACTTCCTGGACGTGGGCGGCGGTGCGAACAAGCAGCGTGTCATTGAAGCCTTCAAGCTGATCCTGTCCTCGGACAAGGTCGAAGGCATCTTCGTCAACATTTTCGGCGGCATCGTCCGCTGCGACATGATTGCCGAAGGCATCATCGCGGCCGTGAAGGAAGTGGGCGTCAAGGTTCCGGTCGTGGTGCGCCTGGAAGGCACCAACGTGGAAGAAGGCAAGCAGCTGCTGCGCGACAGCGGCATGGCCATCATCCCGGCTGACAACATCAACGATGGCGCCAAGAAGATCGTTGAAGCTGTCAAGAACGCCGCCTGATCCCGACACCAAGGAATTCCCATGTCTGTTTTGATTAACAAGAACACCAAGGTGATCGTGCAGGGCTTCACCGGCCAGCAGGGCACCTTCCACGCCACTCAGATGATCGAGTACGGCACCCAGGTTGTTGGCGGCGTGACCCCCGGCAAGGGCGGCACCACCCACATCGACCTGCCGGTCTTCAACACCGTTGCCGACGCCGTGCAGAGCACCGGCGCCAATGCCTCGGTCATCTACGTGCCGCCGCCGTACGCGGCTGATGCGATCCTGGAAGCGGCGGCTGCCGGCATCCAGGTCATCGTGTGCATCACCGAAGGCATCCCGGTGCTGGACATGCTGCGCGTCAAGAACGTGCTGACCCGTTCGCATCCGGACACCGTGCTGATCGGGCCGAACTGCCCGGGCGTCATCACCCCGGGTGAGTGCAAGATCGGCATCATGCCGGGCCACATCCACCAGCCGGGCAAGATCGGCATCGTGTCGCGTTCGGGCACCCTGACCTATGAAGCGGTCAAGCAGACCACCGAAGTCGGCCTGGGCCAGTCCACCTGCATCGGCATCGGTGGTGACCCGATCAACGGCCTGAACTTCGTCGACTGCCTGAAGCTGTTCAACGAAGATCCGCAGACCGAAGGCATCATCATGGTCGGCGAAATCGGCGGTGACGCTGAAGAAGCCGGTGCCGAGTACATCAAGAACCACGTGAAGAAGCCGGTCGTCGGTTTCATCGCGGGCGCCTCGGCTCCGGCCGGCAAGCGCATGGGCCACGCCGGTGCGATCGCATCGGGCGGCAAGGGCACTGCCGAAGGCAAGTTTGCTGCCATGGAAGCTGCTGGCGTCGTGACCGTCCGTTCGCCGGGCGACCTGGGCGCTGCCATCGCCAAGCTGGTGAAATAAAACGCCGGCCGCACCGCGGCCGACTCGTGGGTAGAGCTGACCGTTGGTCAGCCGCCGGTAGAGCTGACCGTTGGTCAGCTGCCCGTAGAGCTGACCGTTGGTCAGCTACCGGTAGAGCCGACCGTTGGTCGGCTGCACCAACCAGAAAGGCCGCCTCCGGGCGGCCTTTCTGCGTTCAAGGCGACACCGTGACGATAGGTCCCCACGGTTGTTCGGTACGCACACCACGTAGTCCCGGCCGCTGGCCGGCGCCGCATCGTGCTGCCGCCGAATGCGTGGTTGCCGGCCAGCGGCCGGCACTACAATGAGCGCAGTACACCTACAGGCTGGAACCCCATGACGTCGCTCCGCATTGCCCTGGCGCAGTTCGATTTCCCGGTTGGCGCGGTGGCGCAGAACACCGACAACATCATCGCGATGATCGCCGAGGCGCGCGATGAGTACGGTGCCGAGCTGGTGGTGTTCCCCGAGCTGGCGATCAGTGGCTACCCGCCGGAGGATCTGCTGCTGCGCCCGGGCTTCCTGTACGACTGCCAGCAGGCGCTGGAGCGCATCGCGGCGGCCACCACGGGGATCGCGGCCGTGGTCGGTTGGCCCCAGGCAGCCGGCGCGGTGGTCTACAACGCGGCCAGCGTGCTGCGCGACGGCAAGGTCGAGCACACTTACCGCAAGCGCGAGCTGCCCAACTACGCGGTGTTCGATGAGCGCCGCTATTTCGATGTCGATCCGGACGGCGGCAGCTGCGTGTTCGAACTGAAGGGCGTGCCGGTCGGTGTACTGGTCTGCGAGGACCTGTGGTTCGCCGAACCACTGGCCGATACCGTCCGCGCCGGCGCACAGCTGGTGGTCGTGCCCAATGCCTCCCCGTATGAGCGCGGCAAGCACGCCCAGCGCGACGCGCTGCTGGCCGAGCGTACCCGTGAGAGCGGGGCCGCGATCGCCTACCTCAACGTGGTGGGCGGCCAGGACGCGCTGGTGTTCGATGGCGCCTCGGTGGTCGCCGATGGGGATGGCACGGTGCACCCGGCCGCCGCGGCCTTCACCGACCAGTGGCTGGTCGTGGATTACGACGCGGGTGCGCGCCGCTTCCTGCCGCGCGAGTGGATCGACGATGGCGACGAGAGCATGGACGCGCTGGCCTGGCGTGCGGTGACCCGCGGTATCCAGGATTACTGCCGCAAGAACGGCTTCAAGAAGGTCTGGCTGGGCCTGTCCGGCGGCATCGATTCGGCGCTGGTGCTGGCGATGGCGGTGGACGCGCTGGGCGCGGCCAACGTCACCGCGGTGCGGCTGCCGTCGCGCTACACGGCGGATATGTCCAACGACCTGGCGGCCGAACAGTGCCGCGCGCTGGGCGTGACGCTGGAAGCGGTCTCGATCGAGCCGGTGTTCGAAGGCCTGATGGCCGCGCTGGGCCCGATGTTCGAGGGGCAGGCGGCGGATGTGACCGAAGAGAACCTGCAGTCGCGCAGCCGCGGCGTGATCCTGATGGCGCTGTCCAACAAGTTCGGCGGGCTGCTGCTGACCACCGGCAACAAGAGCGAGTATGCGGTCGGCTACGCCACCATCTACGGCGACATGTGCGGTGGCTATGCGCCGCTCAAGGACCTGTACAAGACCGAGGTGTTCGGCCTGTCCAAGTGGCGCAACACCGTAGGCGGTGCGCCGGTGATCCCACCGGCGGTGATTTCCCGCCCGCCCTCGGCCGAGCTGCGCGCCAACCAGACCGACCAGGATTCGCTGCCGGCCTATGACGTGCTGGACGGCATCCTGTACCGCTACGTGGACCAGGAGCAGTCACGCGAGGAGATCGTGGCCGCCGGCTACGCCGCCGAGGTGGTGGACCGTGTGCTGCGCCTGGTGCGCACCAGCGAGTGGAAGCGCCACCAGGCAGCCCCGGGGCCGAAGGTCTCGCGCCGGGCGTTCGGGCGTGAGCGGCGGTACCCGATCAGTAACGGGTACAAGGGCTGAGCTGCCTGGCGAGGAGCGATTGCCGGCTACGGTGACGTATCCAGCAACGCTTCCAGTGCGGTGATTTCTTCCAACGCGTCGTAGGCCGGCGCGCCGGCCTCCAGGCGCGCGCGCACGAAGGCGAGGCCATCGGCTGCCGCTGCGTCCAGCGTGCCGCGGTGATCGACCGGGTAGGCGCGGAACGCGACCGGTTCCCCGCGCAGCGCCAGGCCAGCGGCGTACAGAAGCGTGGTGACATAGGGCACATCGCGGTCCTGGCGCCCGTGGCCGAGCATCAATGGCTGGCTGAAGCCGCGCCGTGGCACGCCCAGATAATCGTGCAGCAGCGTCCAGATGCCAGGCACGGTGTACAGCGGCGCGCTGAACATGTCGCCGGTATTGGCGCCTTCCAGCAGCGTGCTCAGGGCACCCAGGCAGTGCTGGCGGGCCAACGCGACGCGTGCGCGCCCGTGTTCGGACAGTACCTGGTCGATGTGTGGCGCAAGCTGCAGCAGACCGTCCAGCAGGTAGGCGTGGTACGCATTGAGCGCGCCGGGATTGGCTGTGAGGTTGTCAGGTTTCATCACCAGTGCGGTCAGTTCCACGGCAGTGGGGGTGCCGGTGGTGAAACTGCCCCGGTACTCCAGCGACGGGCCGCCGTAGCCAGGCCCGATATGGCCGGCGGCGAGCGCGGCCGCCCCTCCCTGGGAGTGGCCCACCGAGACCCAGCGCGGGGCGAGGGTCGCCGGGCCGAGGTACTGACGGCTGGCCTTGATCATGTCGATGGTGTTGCGCGCAGCGGTCCCGACGTGGAGATAAGCATGCTCGCCGGGGCTGCCCAGCCCCTGGTAGTCGGCGGCTGCCACGGCGTAGCCCCGGGCCAGGAACTGGTCGAGGAAGCGGCCATCGCGCTCGGGCTGGAAGGGACCGGAAACCGATGGCGCACAGTGATCGGCAACGCCCTGGGTGCCATGCGCCCAGGAGACGACCGGCCAGCCACCGGGGGGTGCAGTGCCCGCTGGCAGGTACAGAAGACCCGTGCCTTGGGCCAGGTGGCCGTGGTGGTCGGGGGTGCGATAGCTCAGCTTGTAGGCACGGGCGGCCCGGGAAGGCACCCAACTGGCCTGATAGGACTCGGCCGAGATGAGATCGCCTGCCTGCGACGGCGCAGTGGAACCGGCTGCACCGGCTGCACCGGCGGCGAGGCCGAGGGTGGCGGAGACGAACACGAGGGATGCGGCGCGCAGATGGACGATCTTGAGCATCATGCAGACTCCTTGCGGGCGGGTGTGGCCGTGAGGTGTCAGTCTGAATAGCGCGGATCGTTGGCGCTGAGATGCCAGTCCCAGAAGGAGCGGCTTGGGAAACGTCCCTTGACGGAAAAGGCCCCTTTCGGGGCCTTTTTTGTCTTACTTGCGATTCATCGTGGCGTTGCGTTCGCCGGTACTGGCGGACTTCTCGCCGGCAAACGGGTTCAGCTTGCGGACCATCCACGGGTACTTCGGCCAGTTGCCCTGCAGCCACGGGTGGTCGGGCTGGTTCAGCTCGAGCACGCGGCGGGCATCGTCGGCCAGGGTCTTGTTGCCCAGGCGGGTGTAGGCCTCGCCCAGCGCGGCCACGGCGTCGTACTGGAACGCGCTCTGCGGGTAGTTTTCCAGCAGGAAGTTGGCGCGGCCGGCGGCCGAGACGTAGGCCTCGCGGCGCAGGTAGTACAGGGCGTTGTCCAGCTCGTACTGGGCGAACACGTCGCGCAGGGCGATCATCCGCTGGCGCGCATCGGCGGCGTAGCGGCTGTTGGGGTAGCGCTCGGTGACGATGGTGAAATCGGCATAGGCCTGGCGCGGGCTCGACAGGTCGCGGCGGCTCGGGTCCAGCGACCAGACGCGGCGCAGGAAGACCGTGTCGCGGTTGCCATTGGCCAGGCCGCGCAGGTAGTACATGTAGGCGATGTTGCGGTGGGTCGGGTAGGTACGGATGAAGCGGTCCACGCTGGACACCGCGTCATCGTGCTTGCCGGCCTTGTACTGCGCGTAGGCGCTCTCGATCATGGCCTGCTCGGTGTACGGGCCATACGGGTACTGGGCTACCAGGCGGCGGAAGCTGGCTTCGGCACCGCTCCAGTTCCCCCCTTCCATGAGCTTGTGGCTCTTCTCATAGAGCGTTTCGACCGGCAGGCCTTCATCCGGATTCTTGCCCTTGGTGCCGCGGTGACAGCCGGTGGCGACGAAGAGCAGCACCAGCATCAGGGCGGCGAGGCGGACGGGCGCGGACAGCATAACGGAGCGTCGGATCATGGGGTCAGGGCGGGACGCGGCTGGAATACGAAGGGTCGATGATAGCCTAGTGGCCTGTCCCGCGACTGAAACTGGTCGGCCGGACCCCAAAATTGTCCCTATTGCGGTGTTCCCCCATGTCCGATACCCCTGCTGATTCCGATTCCCCCCGCCAGGCCATCGTGCCCGATACCGCCGCCGGCCGGCGTTTCGACGCGGTCCTGGCCGAGCTGTTCCCCGAATTCTCCCGGTCCAAGCTGACCGAGTGGATCAAGTCCGGGGACGTCCTGCTGGACGGCGACACCGTGCGCGGGCGCGACCCGGTGCGCGGCGGCGAGGTGGCCAGCCTGCATGTCGTGCTCGACACCCAGACCCATGCCGAGCCGGAGGACATCCCGCTGGAGGTCCTGTACGAGGACGAGCACGTGTTCGTGATCAACAAGCCGGTCGGCCTGGTGGTCCATCCCGGCGCGGGCAACCCGACCGGTACCCTGGTCAATGCGCTGCTGTTCCGCAACCCCTCGCTGTCGGTGCTGCCGCGCGCGGGCATCGTGCATCGCCTGGACAAGGACACCAGCGGCGTGATGGTGATCGCCCGCACGATCCAGGCGCAGACCGCACTGGTGGAGCAGCTCTCCGCCCGTGAAGTGCACCGCCAGTACCTGGCCGTGGTGGTGGGTGCGCTGGTCTCCGGCGGCACCGCGACCGCCGGCATCGACCGCCACCCGCGCGACCGCATCCGCATGGCCGTGCGCGAAGACGGCAAGGAAGCGATCACGCATTACCGCCTGCGCGAGCGTTTCCGTGCGCACACCGCGCTGGAGTGCCGCCTGGAAACCGGCCGTACCCACCAGATCCGCGTGCACATGGCGCACCTGCGTCACCCGATCATCGGCGATCAGCTGTATGGCGGTGCGCTGAAGCTGCCCAAGGGCGCCAGCGATGAACTGGTCGCCGAGCTGCGCGGCTTCAAGCGCCAGGCGCTGCACGCTGAAACGCTGGAATTCGTGCACCCGATCACCGGTGAGAAGATTACCAACAGCGCGCCGCCGCCGGCTGACATGCAGGCCCTGCTGCACGCCCTGCGCGAAGACAGCAAGCGCTTCGCCGAGCAGGAACGCAACCGCCGCTGATGGACGCCACCGTGCCCGTGCTGCGCGCCGACTGGCAGGCCCCGAGCGGGGTTCATGCGCTGACCACCCTGCGTTTCGGCGCGGGCGGTTCGGTGGCGCCGTTCGACCAGTTCAACATGGGCAACCGGTACTCGGCCGATGGTGACGACCCGGCGCAGGTGCAGCGCAACCGTGACCTGCTGGTGCCCGGGCTGGGCCTGCCCTCGGCGCCGCATTGGCTGCGCCAGGTGCATGGCACCGGCGTGCGCCGCTTCACCGCGCCGCCGACCGCCACGGGTGTGGAGGCTGAACCGACTGCCGATGCCGCCGTGACCTCGGTGCCGGGCGTGGTGCTGGCGATTCTCACCGCCGACTGCCTGCCGGTGGTGTTCGCCGCGCGCGATGGCGGTGAGATCGGCGCCGCCCATGCCGGGTGGCGCGGGCTGGCCGATGGGATGCTGGAGGCCACCGTGGCCGCCCTGCAGACCCCGCCCGCGCAGCTGCAGGCGTGGCTCGGGCCGGCCGCCGGGCCGGCGCTGTACGAGATCGGCGAGGACGTGTTCGAGGCCTTCGCGGAGCGCGACGAGGGCGCTGCGGCGGCATTCGTGGCAACACGGCCGGGGCACTGGAAGGTCGACCTGTACGCGTTGGCCCGCCGGCGCCTGCAGGCCGCCGGGCTGGACCCGGCCAGCATCAGTGGCGGGCAGTACTGCACGCTGGCCGATCCGCAGCGGTTCTACTCGCACCGGCGCGACCGCCGCACCGGGCGCATGGCGACCCTGGGGTGGATCGCGCCGTGACCGTCTGAACGATCGTGACGAGCCGGCCAGCGGCCGGCACTACCGTACGCGCGTCCGGTAGCCCGGCGGCATCACCCTTCCAGGGCGTGAAGATACGTCTGCCGCCAATGATTGATGTCGTAGGTGCGCAGGTGGTCCATCATCGCCTGCCAGCGCTCCACGCGCTTCTTCAGCGGCATCGTCGCGGCCGTGGCGATCGCATCGGCCACGCCATCGAGGTCATGTGGATTGACCAGCAGTGCCTGCTTGAGTTCATCGGCAGCGCCGGCCAGCAGTGACAGCACCAGTACGCCCGGATTCTCCGGATCCTGCGAGGCGACGTATTCCTTGGCGACCAGGTTCATGCCGTCGCGCAACGGGGTCACCAGGCCCACCGCCGCCGCCCGGTAGAAGCCGGTCAGGGTGGCATGGGTGAAGTTCTGGTTGACGTAGCGCAGCGGGGTCCAGTCCGGCGCGGCATGCCCGCCGTTGATGTGGCCGGCGATCTGTTCCAGCTGGCCGCGCAGCTGCCGGTACTCGGTGACATCGCCACGGGATACCGGGGCGATCTGCAGATACGTGAGCGAGCCATGCTGGTCCGGGTGGCGTTCCAGATACCGCTCGAAACCCTGGAAGCGTTCGGGCAGGCCCTTGGAGTAGTCCAGCCGGTCCACGCCGATCGCCAGCTGGCGATTGCGCAGGCTGCCGCGCAGGTCCTTGACCGCTGGCTTGTTCGCCCCGGCCTTGGCCTGCCGCGCAATGAACTCGGTATCGATGCCGATCGGGAAGGCCGCGGCGCGGAAGCGTCGGCCACCGGGCGCTTCCAGCTCGCCATCGGGCAGCACCCGGCCGCCACCGAACAGGCGCACGTAGGACTGGAAACGGTCCGCATCGCGCTGGGTCTGGAAGCCGACCAGGTCATAGGCGTACAGGCTGGAGAACAACCGCAGGTGGTCGGGCATGGCCTGCAGCAGGTCCGCCGAGGGCATCGGCACATGCAGGAAGAAGCCGATCCGGCAGCCGATGCCACGCTCGCGCAGCAGCGAGGCGAGTGGGATCAGGTGGTAATCGTGGATCCAGACGATGTCGTCTTCGCGCAGCAGCGGGGCGAGCTTCTCGGCGAACAGCGCGTTGACCCGGCGGTACGTTTCGCGCGTCCCGCGGTCGTAGTCGACCAGGTCCAGCCGGAAGTGCAGCAATGGCCACAGCGTGCGATTGGCGAAGCCGTTGTAGTAGCCGTCCACGTCGCGCTTGTTGAGGTCCATGGTGACGTAGCGGATGTCACCGTCCACCTGCTCGTGCAGCGTGCCGCTGTTGTCGCGTACCGACTTGCCGCTCCAGCCGAACCACAGGCCGCCACGTTCCTTGAGCGCGGCGAGCAGGCCGACCGCCAGGCCGCCGGCGCGGGATTCACCGGGAACGGCGACCCGGTTGGACACGACGACCAGGCGGCTCATGATGCCTCCTGCCAGCTGCGCGACAGGCGCATGGCGGCGGTGATCAGGCCCACGTGCGAATAGGTCTGCGGGAAGTTGCCCCAGGCCTCGCCATTGTCAAAGGCCAGGTCTTCGGAGAGCAGGCCCAGGTGATTGCGGCGCTCCAGCAGCATCTCGAACATCTCGCGCGCTTCGTCCAGGCGACCGATCGCGGCAAGCGCATCGATGTACCAGAAGGTGCAGATGGTGAAGCTGGTTTCCGGTTCGCCGAAGTCATCCGGCGCCACGTAACGGTACAGCGCGTTGCCATGTTTGAGATCGCGGCCGATCGCCTCGACGGTGGCGACAAAGCGTGCGTCGGTGGCGTCGATGAACCCGATGTCGGCCAGCAGCAGCAACGAGGCATCCAGGCGGTGGCCACCGAAGGTATCGGTGAAGTGCCCGAGCGCTTCGCTCCACGAGTCGCGCATGATCCGCGCATGGATGATGTCGGCTCGCTCGCGCCAGTAGGTGGCGCGATCATCCAGCTTCAGTCGCACCGCGATCTTGCACAGGCGGTCGCAGGCGGCCCAGCACATCGCGCTGGTGTAGGTATGCACTTCGGTGCGGCCGCGGAACTCCCACAGCCCGGCATCGGGCACGTCATGCAGGGTGAAGGCCTGCTCGCCGAGCGGCTCCAGCCGCGCGAAGGTGTGTGCATCGCCCGGGTCCTGCAGGCGGCGATCGAAGAACAGCTGCGTGGAGGCGAGCACCACGCTGCCGTAGACATCGTGCTGGCGCTGCACCCAGGCCAGGTTGCCGCGGCGCACCGGCCCCATGCCGCGGTAGCCGGACAGCGAGGGGACTTCGCTTTCTTCCAGCTTGGCCTCGAAGCTGATGCCGTACAGCGGCTGCAGGCTGCCATCGGCGGTGGCCAGGTTGAAGATGTAGCCCAGGAACTGCTCCATCGTGCGCGTGGCGCCGAGGCGGTTGAGCGTACGCACCACGAAGGCGGCATCGCGCAGCCAGCAATAGCGGTAATCCCAGTTGCGGATGCTGCCGGGCGCTTCGGGAATGGAGGTCGTCATCGCGGCGATGATCGCGCCGCTGTCTTCGTACTGGCACAGTTTCAGCGTGATCGCGCTGCGGATCACCGCGTCCTGCCATTCCAGCGGGATGGACAGATAGCGCACCCATTCGCGCCAGTAGTCGCGCGTGCGCTGGAAGGATTCCTGCACGTAACCACTGAGCGAACGGTTGAGCGATTCGTCCACCCCCAGCACCAGGTGCACCGGGTGGTTGAGCACGAACGGCAGGCCGTCGCGCACGAAGCGCAGCGGCACATCCGTGGTCAGGCGCAGCACGTGGTCGGGCAGCACCCAGCGGATGTGGTTGCTGCCCCAGGTCGAATCGGGAACGCGCGCGCCCCAGTCGGCCAGTGGCCGGGCGCGCACGATGATGCGCGGGTTGCCGGACAGCGGGCGGACCTGGCGGATCAGGCTGACCGGCCGGTAGAAGCGGTCGTTCTGGCGCCAGCGCGGCGCGAAATCGATGATTTCCAGCGCGCCGCCATGCTTGTCGCGCAGCACGGTGCGCAGGATGGCGGTGTTGGTCAGGTAGCTCTGTTCGCTCTCGACCATGTCCTCCAGCTCGATGCCGAAGTCACCGCCCTCTTGTTGATTGGGGCCAAGCAGGGCGCAGAAGGTGGGGTCGCCGTCGAAGGTCGGCAGGCAGCTCCAGACGACGCGCGCGTGCTTGTCGATCAGCGCGCCGAAGCTGCCATTGCCGACCACGCCCAGATTCAGATCGGGTTCGCTCATGATGCAGGAAGTCTCGTGTCATGCCGCGGCGGCACACCGGTGGGGGAGACCTGCGCGCGGCGTCAGGGGGCCTTGGGGTCAAGGCATCAGTAGGCATTCTCGCGAAGCCAGGCGTGGACGCTGCGTATCGTCGGCAGCGAAAACACCGCATCGCTCGGCTCGCGCGCACCGACCAGCACGCTCCAGCCATGCAGGTCATTGGCCGCGCCGAAGCCGAATTCATCGGTGAGGTCATCGCCGACGAACACCGGCATGCGATCACGGAACGGCGGCTGCAGCATCAGCTGCCGCATCGCACGCCCCTTGTCGCTGCCCTCAGGCAGGAATTCGATCACATGGTCGCCCGGCTGCAGCCGATAGCCGCCATGCCCGCGGATATGCCGTTCGGCAAACGCACGCACGTCATTGGCGGCATGCGGAGCACCACGCCAATGCAGGGCCAGGCTGCGGCCCTTGTCTTCAACGAGCACGCCGGGGTAGCCGTGCGCGAACCGCATCGCCTGCTGGTGCAGGGCGTGCAGCCACTCACTGGTATCGGCGGAGGGATCACTGCTCTGCGCGCGCTGCTCGTGGTTGCGCAGCTCGTGGCCATGCAGGCCGGCGGCGGGCAGGCTCAGGGGCGCAAACAGCTTGTCCAGCTGCGCCAGCGGTCGGCCGCTGATCAGCGCGACCGCGCCATCCAGGCGGTCGCTGATGCGCCCGATCGCCTCACGCACATCCGGCAGCAGCGCGACCGACTCGGGGTCGTCCGCGAATTCGATAAGGGTGCCATCCACGTCCAGGAACAGCGCACAGGCATCGTCCAGCAGCGGCGGCGGCGGACGTTGGGGGAAGTCGTTGGCCATGGTGACCAACATGCCAGCGTGGATGTGATCGCCAGGTCATGGCATCACCCACGCATCCTCCCGTTCACCACCGGTAGAGCCGACGGTCAGCCGGCTGCACCAACCCGGTAGAGCCGACCGTCGGTCGGCTGCACCAACCCGGTAGAGCCGACCGTTGGTCGGCTGCACAAACCCGTTAGAGCCGACCGTCGGTCGGCTGCACAAACCCGGTAGAGCCGACCGTTGGTCGGCTGCACCTCGTCAGAACGTATACCGCACGCGCCCGTAGTAATACGCACCATTGCTACCGATCGGTGACAGCACGTCATACGGCAGGTTGCCGAAGTAGTAGATATCGTCGTTGGACAGATCCGAGTAGTTGTCGGTCAGGTTCTGCCCGCCCAGCGCCACGCTCCACTGCGGGGTGATCTTGTATTCCACCTCGGCATCCAGCTGCCACTCGGCCCCGTAGGTCTGGCGCGGAATATAGCCATCACCGAAGTTGAACACGCGGGTGACGCTGCCATAGCGGCTCAGGCGGCTGCTCAGCGACCAGCGATCATCGGCCCAGCTGGCGGCCAGCGCGGCGCGGGTGCGCGGGGTGGCATCGGTCAGCGTATTGGTCTCTTCCACGCCGAACAGCACGTAGTCCGGGTCCAGCGCGAGCAGTCCCGGCGGGGTGGCGAGCACGTTCTTCAGCGTGGTCTTGGTGTAGGCGTAGGTGCCGGTCAGCACCAGCTCGCCATCGCCCAGCGACTGCCGCCAGTTGCTCACCAGTTCCGCGCCGCGGGTGCGGGTATCGGCGGCGTTGACGAAGAAGCTGGCGCTCTGCAGGCCGGCCACGCCGAACTGCTGCTGCACGTAGTCGGTCAGGGCATCACCGGTGATGCTTTCCGACAGTGCGATGCGGTCATCGATGTCGATCTGGAAGAAGTCCAGCGAGACATCGAAGTGCTCGCCGATACGGCTGGTGAAACCCAGGTTGGTGTTGAGCGACTTCTCCGGCTTCAGGTCGGTGGCGCCCAGGCCACGCGCGATCGGATTGTTCACCGACAGCACGCGGCCCTGCACCAGCTGGCCGGCCGCGTTGTAGCCGGTGGACGTGGATTCGTAGCCGATCTGTGCCAGCGACGGGGCACGGAAGTTGTTGGAGATCGCACCGCGCAGCGCGAAGGCCGGCGTGAATTCGTAGCGCAGGCCCAGCTTGCCGGTGAGCTCGCCACCGAAATCATCGCTGTGCTCGTAGCGTGCGGCCAGATCGCTTGAGAAATGCTCACCGAACTGGCTGGACAGGCTGGCGTAGGCGCTGGCGACATCGCGCGAGAGCGAGGTCGCATCCTGCGGGGTCAGGCCACCACCGGCCTGCGAGCCGGTCGGGCGATCGGTGAACGGACCCGCGGCATAACTGGTCGGATCACCCGGGCGGGTCTGGTAGTGGTCGCGGCGCGCTTCCAGGCCCAGGCCAAGGCTGTGGGTGATGCTCTCGCCCTGCGAGAAGACACGGCCGAGGTCGACGTTCGCGACCGTCAGCTCATTGCGGTAATCACCGGTCTTGAACCGGGTCGGGCTGGTCGGGCCCAGCGAGGCGTTGAGCGAGTTGCGCAGGCGGTAGGTGAACGTGTTGATGCCGTAATCCAGGCTCGCATCGTAGTTCCACTCGCCCCACTGGCCCTTCGCGCCGGCCACGGCCTGTACGTCGCGGTTTTCGCCCTCGGAGATCGGGCGGTAGCCGTTCGGGTAGATCTGCGCCCAGTTGGCGTCGCTGTCCGGATAGCGGAAGTAGTTCGCGCCTTCGCTGTCGCGCTGGTTGAAGGTGGCGAAGCTGTAGAACGTGGAGGTTTCACCGAACGGCAGCTGCGCGTTGTACCAGGCGTTCAGGTCCTTGGTCTTGCCATCGCCGAGCACGTAGTTGCGCTTGCCCTGCAGCGCAAGGTTGGTCGGGGTCTGGTCCCACGGCGGGATCTGGTCGAAGCCGGCGCGATTGGTGCCTTCATGATTTTTCAGCTCCAGGCCCACGCGCAGGAAGCCGCCCTCATCGCCCAGGCGGGTGCCGACCTTGGCACTGGCGTAGCTGGTCTGGCCGTCGGTGAGGGTGCGGTCGATCGGCTTGAGGTCGGTGTGGTTGGCGCCGAAGCTCGCTTCGAATGCACCGCCTTCCGGCGCGTCATCCAGGATCACGTTGATCACGCCGGCCACCGCATCGGAGCCGTACAGCGCACCGGCGCCATCGCGCAGCACTTCGATGCGCTTGATCGCGCTGACCGGGATCGCGTTGAAATCGACCGGGGTGGTGCCCTTGCCGATCTTGCTGTCGGTGTTGACCAGGGCGCTGCTGTGGCGGCGCTTGCCGTTGACCAGCACCAGCACCTGATCGGGCGAGAGGCCGCGCAGCTGGGCGGCCCGGATGTGGTCGGCACCGCCGGAGTTGGACTGGCGCGGGAAATTGAACGAGGGCAGCAGCGCCTGCAGGGCGCTGCCCAGCTCGCCATTGACCACGCCGGCCTTGCGGATGTCCTCGGCGGTGAGCACATCCACTGGCGAGGTGGATTCCAGCACGGTCCGGTCAACGGCACGGGTGCCGGTGACGATCACGGTGTCCAGCGTTTTGGCGGTGTTCGGCGCGTCCTGCGCAAGTACGTCCTGGGCGAGCAGGGGGGAGGTAAGGACGAGCGCGATGGCAAGGCCAAGGCGCGACGCGGACGGACGGGACATGCGGACTCCAGCGGGACGACGAGGGGAGGGGCGGGGGGAGGGGGGAGGAGCCGGCGTTGCCGATCCACGATCGGCACTACCAATCCATCCGGATGAAGCGATATATTATCTTCGCGTGATGTCCCTGTGTGACGCAAGTCCCATCGGGGTGGTTATCAGCAGATAGCGATTGGCGATCTGCGCCGGACCGGGATGTCCGGCACGCTCCTTCCCCCTGCCTGTCCCCGAGTTTCCGGAGAGTTGTCCATGTCGTTCCGCGCCATCCTGATTGCCCTGGTCCTGGCCACCAGCGGCTGTGCCACCGCTGCCCCGGCCGCCAAACCCACTCCGCCAGCCGCCGCCACGGCGACCCTGCAGGGCGACGCCGCGCGCCCGGACGCTGCGGCCGGCTGGGTCCGCAGCGAGCTGTATTTCGGCGTGGGCGAAGAAACCGGCGTGGCCGACCGCCCGCAGACCGAGGGCATCAGTGACGCGCAGTGGCGCGCCTTCCTCGACAAGGAAGTCACCCCGCGCTTCCCGGACGGCCTGACCGTGTTCGATGCCTACGGCCAGTGGCTGTTCCGTGGCGCCGCCGAACCGAACCGCCTGCGCACCAAGGTGCTGGTGGTGTTGCACGAGAACACCCCGCAGCGCCGCGCCGACATCGAAGCGATCCGGCTGGCATGGAAGCAGGCCACCGGCCACCAGTCGGTGCTGTGGGCGCAGCAGGCGGTTGAAGTATCGTTCTGACCCAGGGCGCCGTAGCGGCGCTGCACGGAGCGATGATGAAACACGGCAATGCGATGCTGGCCGCGGTGTTGATGGGCGCGGCGGCAGCGTCCGCGCACGCGCAGGACGGCGCCCGGGCCCGGCTTCTGCTCGAGGTGGCTGGCGGCGTGCAGGTGCAGGCGACGCTGCAGGACGACGGCGGTATTGCCGTCGTACTGGCCCCGTCGGGCAAGCGTCAGGTGCTGCCGGGGGTGACCGACGCGGACGGCAACGCACGCCTGTCCGCCGAGGATGTCGATTTCGATGGTCACCCGGAGCTGGTCGCGCGCGCCGCGGTCGGCATGGTCAACGAAGCGGTCGCGGTGTACCGCTACGCTCCGGCGCGACAGGAACTGGTGGCGCTGGCGCCCATCGCGAACGACCGCGCGCAGTGCGGTGACCTGATGGGGCTGACGGTGGAGGCAGACAACCGCACCCTGAGCAGCAGCTGCCGCAGCGGGCCGATGTGGTACGTGGATCAGTACCGCTACGACGGCGGTCGCCTGTACCTGTACCGCGCCGAGCGCATGTTGATGCTCGACGATCTGCTCGAGCCGTACGTGTTCGTGAAGCAGACCGCCGACAGCGGTCCCCTGGCGGTCTGGAGCACCTTCGATCCTGAAGGCAACGTGCTGGAGACCGCGATCGGCGATGGTCTGGAGGCACCGCGCGCCGGCTCGCCGCTGCTGCGCATTTCCGGGCATGTGATGGTGGCGCGGCTGCCGTTGTACCGCCAGCCCGGTGATGCCACGACCCCGCGGTATCTGGTGCGCGATGACCGCGTGGAGCTGCTCGATGAGCGCGATGGCTGGGTGCAGGTAAGTTATGACCACCCCACGCGCGGCGCGGTGCTGGGCTGGGTGAACACGCAGCCGTGACCCAGCGCCGGCACGCGTAAGCCCACACGAGTGTCACTTGCCCGGGACTAGGCTGACGCTTCCCCCTCGTCGTGGAAGCATGTCATGAGCAAGCGCGTTGCCGAGATCGTGGTTGAGACCCTCCAGGCCGCCGGTGTCCGTCACTGTTACGGCATCGTCGGCGATACCCTCAACTACGTCACCGATGCCATCCATCACAGCGAGATCGAGTGGGTACACATGCGGCATGAGGAAGTGGCCGCGTTTGCCGCCGGTGCCGAGTCGCTGATCAGCGGGCAGCTCACCGCCTGCGCCGGCTCGTGCGGCCCGGGCGGGCTGCATTTCATCAATGGCGTGTTCGAGACCAACCGCAACCGCGCGCCGATGGTGCTGATCGCCAGCCAGGTGGTCACCGCCGAGCTGGGCATGGAGTTCCCGCAGGAAGTCGATTTCAAGGCGGTGTACGGCAGCTGCAGCGTGTTCTGCGAGCAGGTGCAGAGCGCCGAGCAGGCGCGCCGCGTGGTGACGTTGGCGTGCCAGGCGGCGATCAGCCGCCGCGGTGTGGCGGTGGTGATCCTGCCGGCCGACATCAGCGAAGCGGAGGTCAAGCACGATGTGCCGTTCTCGGTGCATTACACCCAGCCGGTGCTGCGCCCGTCGGACGATGAACTGCAGCGCATCGCCGCGTTGATCGGCGAGGGCAAGCGCATCGGCATCTACGCAGGTGCGGGCTGCGAACATGCGCATGATGCCCTGGTCGCGCTGGGTGCCCGGCTCAAGGCACCGATCGCGCATACCTCGCGCGCGAAGGACTTCGTGGAGTACGACAACCCGTACAACATGGGCATGACCGGCATCTTCGGCATCGAGTCCGGGTATCACACGCTGATGGCCTGCGACACGCTGCTGCTGCTCGGCGCGGACTTCGCGTGGGGCCAGTACTACCCGGACAAGGCCACGCTGATCCAGGTGGACCGCGATGGCAGCCATCTGGGCCGCCGGCATCCGGTGAATCTGGGCGTGGTGGGGGATATCGGCCCGACCCTGGAGGCATTGCTGCCACTGCTGCCCGAACGCGAGGACCGCAGCTTCCTGGATGAGTGCATGGAGCACCGCGAGAAGGCGCTGGCCACGCGGGCCAAGGAAGAGCAGCCGGGCGAGGGCGAGCTGATCCACCCGCAGCATCTCACCGCCCTGATCGACCGCCACGCTGCCGACGACGCGCTCTTTACCGCAGATGGCGGCTCGCCGATGGTCTGGATCCTGCGCCATATCCGCGTCAATGGGCGCCGCCGCACGCTGACCAGCCTGCTGCACGGCACGATGGCCAACGCGATGCCGCAGGCGCTGGGCCTGCAGAAGGCCTACCCGGGCCGCCAGGTGATTTCGCTGTCCGGTGATGGTGGCCTGGCGATGCTGCTGGGCGACCTGCTCACCGCCGTGCAGGAGAACCTGCCGATCAAGGTGGTGGTCTACAACAACAGCTCGCTGAATTTCGTCGAGCTGGAGCAGAAGGTCGAAGGCCTGCTGGACAACTACACCGACCTGAAGAACCCTGACTTCGGCCGCCTGGCCGAGGTGATCGGGTTCTACGGCCGCACCGTGACCCGCTCGGAAGACCTGGAGCAGGCCGTGCAGGACATCCTGGCCCATCCCGGCCCGGCGCTGCTGGACGTGCACACCAGCCCGACCGAGCTGGTGATGCCGCCGCAGGTGGAAGCCAAGCAGGTGGCCGGTACTGCCCTGTACGCGGCCAAGGCGCTGCTGAGCGGGCGGGTCGGGGATGTACGGGACCTGCTGGCGAACAACTTCCTCAACAAGCCCTGATCCCCACGCTCCGGTAGTGCCGGCCGCTGGCCGGCTCCCGCCATTGCCCGAAGCATTCTGAAGGAGCCGGCCCGCGGCCGGCTCTGCCCGGAGGCAATCGCGTATGCGATGAGCCATACATCCCGGCGTTCCATCGGTGTGCCTGTTACTGGGGGCGGCGAGGCCCTACCATCGGCTACCCCCTCCCCATGGCCGCCCCCGCGCATGTCCGCCTCCGCTCCCGTCCCCACCGGACGCCCCCGCTGGTTCGTCGCCGGCGATCTCAACGGTTTCTTCGGCCTGGTGGTCGACAACCTGTCCATCCTCGGCTTCATCGCGATGGCCCTGGTCGGCATTTTCCAGTTCCCCGCGGATGTGGTGTTCGGCCGCATGTTCCCGGGTACCGCCTTCGGCGTGCTGGTCGGCAACGTGCTCTACACCTGGATGGCGCGCCGCCTGGCCGCGCGCACCGGTCGCGATGATGTCACCGCGATGCCGCTCGGCCTGGACGCGCCGACCAGCATCGGCATGGCGCTGCTGGTGCTCGGCCCGGCCTTCCTCGCCTTCAAGGGCCAGGGCCTGGCCCCGCACGATGCAGCCATCGCCACCTGGCAGCTGGGCATGGCCTCGCTGGTGATCATGGGCGTGCTCAAGGTGATCCTGTCGTTCTTCGGCGAGGCGGTGACCCGCGCGCTGCCGCGCGCCTCGCTGCTCGGCTCGATCGCCGGCATCGCGATCGTGCTGATGGGCTTCCTGCCGCTGCTGGAAACGCTGCGCTCGCCGGTCGTCGGCTTCGTCACCTTGGGCCTGCTGCTGTACGTGCTGATCGCCAAGCGCAAACTGCCGATCCGCGCGCCCGGCGTGCTGGTCGCCTTCGTGTTCGGCACGATCCTGTATTACGGACTCGGCCTGGCCGGCCTGGGTGCGCCGGGCTTCAAGGTGCCTGAGTGGGTACCGCCGCAGGTGGTGCTGCCCTGGCCGACACTGGGGTTCATCGACGGCCTGCCGACCGCGATCACCTACCTGCCGCTGCTGCTGCCGTTCGGCCTGCTGATGGTGGTCGGTGGCATCAACGTTTCCGAAAGCGCGCGTGCGGCCGGTGATGATTACCGCACCCGCGACATCCTGCTGGTGGAGGCCGTCGCCACGCTGGTGGCCGGGTTCTGCGGCGGCGTCGCACAGACCACGCCGTACATCGGTCAGCCGGCCTACAAGCACATGGGCGCGCGCAGCGGTTACACGCTGCTGACCGGTCTGTTCGTCGGCATCGGCGGCATGCTGGGGGTGATTTCCGGGCTGGTGCAGTGGCTGCCGCTGGCCGTGCTGGCGCCGATCATCGTGTACGTGGCGATCGACATCACCACCCAGGCCTTCCAGGCCACGCCGCGCGAGCACGCCGGCGCGATGGTGCTCGGTTTCCTGCCTTCGGTGGCCTACCTGCTGGCGATCAAGGCCCCGGGCTGGATAGCCCCGGAACAGCTCGCGGCGATGACCACTACGCTGGACGGGCATGGCCTGCCGGAGCTGGCGGTGATCTTCACCCTGGGCAACGGCTTCATCATCACCTCGATGCTGTGGATCGCGGCGGTGGTGGCGATGATCGATGGGAAGCTGCTGCGCGCCTCCGGGTTCCTGCTGGTGGCGGCGGTGCTGACCCTGTTCGGCCTGATCCACTCGGTGGATCCGCGCGGTGGCATCTATCTGCCGTGGCAGCTGGAGGGCCTGCCGAAGATCATCAGCTGGCAGTTCACTGGCGCGTACGTGGCACTGGCCGGATTGCTGGCGCTGTTGTCGCTGCAGAAGCAGCCTTCAGAACGCACGTAGCGCTCTCGTAGTGCCGGCCGCTGGCCGGCTGCGTTTCATTGTGCTCACGACCAACGGTCGTGAGTTACCGAATGGGGCGAGTCTGCTGCGGAGCCAGCCAGCCAGCCAGCGGCCGGCCCGGCATCATTGCTCGCCATCCAGCTCCGGGTAATGCCGGAAGATGCCGTTGGTGTTGAACGCCAGGCGTCGTTCCGAGGCGAGATAGGCGGCGATGTTGGGCCGGGCTTCCACCCGGTCCTTCAGGGCGCGCAGTTGCGGCAGCGTCGGCCAAAGGGCCTGCATGCGGCGCGGGAACATGTACTCCAGCCCGCTCAGCAGCTGGAACAGCGACAGATCGACATAGGAGTGCTCGCGCAGCGGATGACGCCCACCGTTGTGCTTGAGCACGTTCTCGAAGTAACCGAGGAACTTGGGCATGCGCTCGGCGCGCATCGACGCCGCGCGCGCCTTGGCTTCGTGTTTCTGGTCGTCGTAGTACTTCGAGGCCGCGATCGGGTGGTGGGTGTCATGCACCTCGGCCACCAGATCGGCGATGGTCAGCTGCAACTGCAGGGCCTGCTGCCGCCGTGAACTGGCATCGGGCACCAGGCCGAGTTCCGGTCCCAGATGATCCAGGATCGCGCCGACCTGGGCGATCACCTGCCGGCCAGTGCGCAGGAATGTTGGGGCAAACGGCTGCAGGCCCTCGACCTTGCCGTCCAGATACGGCTGCATCACGGCATCGCCGTGGACCCGCGCCATATCCGTGTAGCCCGCGCCCGCATCCTCCAGCGCCAGCCGCACGAACTCGCCGCGGCCCTGGATGCCGGTCCAGTAATACAGTTCGTAATGCATGCAGCCACTCCGTGCGGAACCGGTGGCCAGCATGGCCCGCGCAGCCGAAAGCAGGCGTGAGCACAGCGTGGTTCCCGTGCTAGGGTCGGGCGGGGATGTCGATGGGAGCAGGCGATGCGGATGTGGGCGATGGGCGTGTGCGTGGCGATGTTGCCGGCTGCCGTAGCGGCCGACCCGGTGGCCCTGCACGATGGCTTCGGCTACAGCGATGCAGTGCTGCGTGCGGAACTGACGACGCTGCGCGAGATGAGCGGGGTATCCGGCGCACGCCGGCACCTGGGTGCGGCAGGCTATCACCGCGTCCGTGGTGAGCTGGCCGCCTCCAATCGGGCTGCACGCCAGTGCCTGGACGAAACCCGTGACGCGCCGCCTGCGTTGCAGGGGCTGGCCTTCCTGTGCGAATCCACCTTGGCCGGCAACGCGCTGATCGAGGGCGATATCGCTGGATGGGCAAGCCTGATGCTGCGCGTGCGCGAGGACTACCAGCGCACCATCGTGCCGATGCTCAAGCCCGGCGATGAGGTGCCCGATGTCACCCGCCCGGCATTCGCGGCGTTCACCGACTGGCCGCGCAGTGCGCCGCCCGTTGCCGAGCGCGAGCAGGAGGTGGCGGTGCCGATCCAGTTCAGCAACGAGCTGCCCTCGGTCACGCTTACCCTGCACGGCAAGCGCGACGGCCATCCCGTCAGCCAGGAGGCTGCCTTCATCGTCGATACCGGCGCCCCGCGTTCGCACATCACGCGCGCGCTGGCCGAATCGCTGGGCCTGACAGTGACCGAAAACTTCGTGGTCTCACGCATCATCGACGGCGACATCCAGCAGGCGGGGCTGGCTGCACCGATCGATATCGAGCTGGGCGGGCAGCGGGTGCGCGATGTCTCGTTCAACAGCGAAGCCACGCGCGAGCTCAACCTGATCGGCCTGGATGTGCTGCGCGCGCTGGGACGGGTCCGCCTTTCCCGTGACACGCTGACCCTGCTCGGGACGCAGACTCCAGCCGCCTGCACACGGCGGATGGTGTTCACCTCCTCGTTGTGGGGGCCGTTCCAGCAGGCCCGCTACCCGATCCGCGGTCGCGAAAACACGCTCATGCTGGTCGACACCGGCTTCAATGGGGCATTCCAGATGCGTGGTGCGCCACGCTCGTCGGTGCCGGCCGCCGCAATCCAGCGCAAGAATGTCATCACCACGCGCGGGGCGGAGGACATCGAGTACGCGCCTGCCAGCACGCCATTGCAGGTGGCCGATACCTTGGCGAACATTCCGGTGGATATCGCCTTCCAGTCGCCGGATCTGTTTCCCTCGTCGTGGCGGGTCGGCTACGGCGTCACCGGCGGCTACGACGTGGCGCTGGACCTGCCGGCCGGCATCGGCTGCCTGGTGCCATTGCCGCCCGAACCGCCCCTGCTGGGCCGCCCGCCAGGGGCCTGACGAAGCCTGAATCGGCATCTCATCCACCCTTGAAACACGCCCCCGTAACCGCATCTCAGGGACAGTGCTGGCACGGCCAGCCCCGTTTACATCGAGGACAAGAACATGCGGATGGACAAGCTCACCTCGCGTTTCCAGCAGGCGCTGGCCGACGCGCAGTCGTTGGCCGTGGGCCGCGACCACAACATCATCGAACCGGTACATGTGTTCAGCGCGCTGCTGGACCAGCAGGGTGGCAGCACGCGCCCGCTGCTGGCCCAGGCCGGCGTCAACGTGCCGGTATTGCGCGAACGTTTGAATGAAACCCTGGAGGCCCTGCCCAAGGTCTCCGGGCAGGAAGGCAACCTGTCGATCGGCAACGATCTGAACCGGCTGCTCAACAACACCGACAAGCTGGCCCAGCAGCACGGCGATGCCTTCATCGCCAGCGAGTGGTTCGTGCTGGCCGCGGTGGACGATGGCGGCACCCTGGGCATGGCGCTGCGCGCCGCCGGTGCCGACAGGAAGAAGATCGAAACCGCCATCGACAAGGTGCGCGGCGGCGAGACCGTGCAGTCGGAAAATGCGGAAGACCAGCGCCAGGCGCTGGAGAAGTACACCATCGACCTGACCGCGCGTGCCGAGAGCGGCAAGCTGGATCCGGTGATCGGCCGCGATGAGGAAATCCGTCGCACCATCCAGGTCCTGCAGCGCCGCACCAAGAACAATCCGGTGCTGATCGGCGAACCCGGCGTGGGCAAGACCGCCATCGTGGAAGGCCTGGCCCAGCGCATCATCAACGACGAAGTACCCGAAGGGCTGCGCGGCAAGCGCGTGCTTTCGCTGGACATGGGCGCGCTGATCGCCGGCGCCAAGTTCCGCGGCGAGTTCGAAGAGCGCCTGAAGGGCGTGCTCAACGACCTGGCCAAGAGCGAGGGGCAGGTGATCCTGTTCATCGACGAGCTGCACACCATGGTTGGTGCGGGCAAGGCCGATGGCGCGATGGACGCGGGCAACATGCTCAAGCCGGCGCTCGCGCGCGGAGAGCTGCACTGCGTCGGTGCGACCACGCTGGACGAGTACCGCAAGTACATCGAGAAGGATGCCGCGCTGGAGCGCCGCTTCCAGAAGGTGCTGGTGGGCGAGCCGAGCGTGGAAGACACCATCGCCATCCTGCGTGGGCTGAAGGAAAAGTACGCCGTGCACCATGGCGTGGAAATCACCGACCCTGCGATCGTCGCGGCGGCCACGCTGTCGCACCGCTACATCGCCGACCGCCAGCTGCCGGACAAGGCCATCGACCTGATGGACGAGGCCGCCTCGCGCATCCGCATGGAGATCGACTCCAAGCCGGAGGAACTGGATCGCCTGGAACGCCGCGTGATCCAGCTCAAGATCCAGCGCGAAATGCTCAAGAAGGAGAAGGACGACGCCTCGCGCCAGCGCCTGGCCGATCTGGAAACCGATATCGATGCACTGGAGCGCGAATTCTCCGACCTCAATGAAATCTGGAAGTCGGAGAAGGCGACGCTGCAGGGTGCCACCCGGATCAAGGAGCAGATCGAACAGGCCAAGCTGGAGCTGGAATCGGCGCAGCGCCGCCAGGATTTCGGCCGCATGAGCGAGATCCAGTACGGGCAGCTGCCGCAGCTGGAAAAGCAGCTGGCCGCCGCGCAGGAAGTGGAAACCAGTGAGTTCAAGCTGGTCCAGGACCGGGTGACCGCCGAGGAGATCGCCGAAGTGGTCTCGCGCTGGACCGGCATCCCGGTCAACCGCATGCTCGAAGGCGAGCGCGACAAGCTGCTGCGCATGGAAGAGGTGCTGCACAACCGCGTGGTCGGCCAGGAGGAGGCGATCAAGGTGGTCTCCGATGCGGTGCGGCGTTCGCGTGCGGGCCTGTCCGATCCGGACCGTCCCAGCGGCTCGTTCCTGTTCCTGGGGCCGACCGGCGTGGGCAAGACCGAGCTGTGCAAGTCGTTGGCCGAGTTCCTGTTCGACAGCGCCGACGCGATGATCCGCATCGACATGAGCGAGTTCATGGAGAAGCACAGCGTCGCGCGGCTGATCGGTGCACCCCCGGGCTACGTGGGCTACGAAGAAGGTGGCTACCTTACCGAAGCGGTGCGTCGCCGCCCGTATTCGCTGATCCTGCTCGATGAGGTGGAGAAGGCGCATCCGGACGTGTTCAACATCCTGCTGCAGGTGCTGGACGATGGCCGCCTGACCGATGGCCAGGGCCGCACGGTGGACTTCCGCAATACCGTCATCGTGATGACCTCCAACCTGGGCTCGCACCAGATCCAGGACATGAGCAGCGATGACAGCCCGGAGGCCTACACGCAGATGAAGGCCGCGGTGATGGGCGTGGTGCAGGCGCACTTCCGCCCGGAATTCATCAACCGCCTGGACGACATCGTGGTGTTCCACCCGCTGGACAAGGTGCAGATCAAGCAGATCGCCCGCATCCAGATGCAGGGCCTGGAAAAGCGCCTGGCCGAACGCGGCCTGCGCATCGAGGTCAGCGACGAGGCCTTCCAGCTGCTGGGCAACGTCGGCTTCGATCCGGTCTATGGTGCGCGTCCGCTCAAGCGTGCGATCCAGTCGCAGCTGGAGAACCCGCTGGCGCAGAAGATCCTGTCCGGCGAGTTCCTCAACGGCGATGTGATCCGGGTCGATGCGGCCGAGGGCAAGCTGGTGTTCGTGAAGGGCTGAGCCCCGCGCGCACCGGCGGCCTGATAACCGTTGAGCCTCACACCATGCGTGTTCGGCATGAACCCCCGCCTCGGCGGGGGTTTTTTGTTCGGTATCGTCGGCATTCACCTGGAGGCGATGCGCTATGTCCGAACACGGCAGTCCCGAATCACAGTGGCGCGCGGAGACCATCGCCGTGCATGGCGGTTACCGGCCCGACCCCACCACGCGCGCGGTGGCAGTGCCGATCTACCAGACCGTGGCCTACGCCTTCGATGACACCCAGCACGGCGCGGACCTGTTCGACCTGAAGGTGCCGGGCAACATCTACACCCGCATCATGAACCCGACCACGGACGTGCTCGAGCAGCGCATCGCCGCGCTGGAGGGCGGGATCGGTGCACTGGCACTGGCCTCGGGCCAGGCCGCGATCACCTACGCGATCCAGACCATCGCCGAGGCGGGCGACAACATCGTCTCGGCCAGTGCCCTGTACGGCGGCACCTACAACCTGTTCGCGCACACGCTGCCGCAGTTCGGGATCGAAACGCGCTTTGCCGACTACCGCGATCCGCAGGCGTTCGGGGCGCTGATCGATGACCGCACCAAGGCGGTGTTCGTCGAATCGATCGGCAACCCGCGCGGCAACATCACCGATATCGAGGCGGTGGCCAAGATCGCGCATGCGCACGGCGTCCCGCTGATCGTGGACAACACGGTCGCCACGCCGTACCTGCAGCGCTCGTTCGATTTCGGCGCGGACATCGTGGTCCATTCGTTGACCAAGTATCTCGGTGGTCATGGGACCAGCCTCGGCGGGGCGATCGTGGATTCCGGGCGCTTCCCCTGGGCGGAGTACAAGCAGCGCTTCCGCCGCTTGAACGAGCCGGACGTGAGCTACCACGGCGTGGTCTACACCGACGCCCTCGGGCCGGCCGCCTACATCGGCCGCGCGCGGGTGGTCCCGCTGCGCAATACCGGCGCGGCCATCTCACCGTTCAATTCCTTCCTGATCCTGCAGGGCATCGAGACCTTGGCGCTGCGCCTGGACCGGATCAACGCCAACACGCTGGCGGTGGCCGAACACCTTCAGCGCCATCCCAAGGTGGCGTGGGTCAACTACGCCGCGCTGCCCGATCATCCCGAGCACGCGTTGGTGCAGAAGTACCTGCGCGGCCACGGTTCCGGCGTGCTGACCTTCGGCCTGCCCGGTGGCCGCGCGGCCGGCGCGCGCTTCCTGGACGCGCTGCAGCTGTTCACCCGCCTGGTGAACCTGGGCGATGCCAAGTCACTGGCCACGCATCCGGCCTCGACCACCCACCGGCAGCTGGATGCGGCCGAGCTGGAGAAGGCGGGCGTCAGCGAAGACACCGTGCGGTTGTCGGTGGGCATCGAACACATCGACGACCTGCTCGCCGATCTGGAGCAGGCGTTGGCCAAGGCGTAGTGGCAGGACCCATGGCGGCCGGTGCGGGCCGGCCGCCGTGGGGTTTTTCGTTGGCCATGGGATTCTCTGCCATGGCGTGGCTCTCCCGGCAGGGTTAGGATCGGCCGACGATCGCCCAACTGCGCAAGATCGGCCACGCGGCCGCCTGTGGAACGACGCACGCTGAGCGTCACCTAGAGAGGGAGCCCGCCATGCGCCGCATTGCCCAGGTCCGCCAGCGCCACGGTATCGATCGCGTCATCGCCCATCTGCAGGCCTGCCTGCGTGCTGGCGATCCCTTGCCGGATCTGGAGGCACTGGCTGCGATCGCGCACCAGTCACCGTTCCATTTCCATCGCCTGTACCGCGCGCTGACCGGCGAAACGCCCGGGCGCACCGTGGCGCGCCTGCGTTTGCTGCAGGCGCTGCAGCTGCTCGGCCAGGCGGACAGCCGGGTGACCGAGGTGGCCTTGAACGTCGGTTATGAAAGCCCACAGGCGCTGGCCCGCGCCTGTCGCCAGGCGCTGGATACCACGCCGAGCAGCCTTCGCGAGAATGCCGGGCTGCGCAGCCACTGGCAGCAGCGGCTGGCGCTGCCGGCGGGCGATCACGCAGACGGGACGGTGCCGTTGCAGGTCACGGTGACCACGCTGGATCCCTTCGATGTGGTGGCGCTGCGCACGCAAGGGGCCTTCGATGATCTGGATCAGGCGTTCGGCGAGATCTTCACCTGGGCCGCCGAGCAGGGCTGGGTCGAACAGCTGCAGCAGCTGATCGGCATCGCCCGGACGGACCACCGCGATGCGCCGGCGCAGGAATGCGTATTCGATTGCGCAATGGGCTTCGGGTGCACGCCGCAGGCGCTACCGACCCCGCTGCGTGCGTTGACGCTGGGCGGCGGCTCGTATGCCGTGCTGCGCCATGTGGGCAGTTACGCGGGCCTGGAAGCGGCCACTGATGCCCTGCTACGCGACTGGCTGCCCGACAGTGGTCACACGCTGCGCGATGCAGAGCTGTACTACCACTACCTGGATGACCCCGAACAGGTGCCCGACGCCATCCTGCGCGCCGATATCTGCGTGCCGGTGGGGTAGCGGCGGTCAGACCACCGGAATGCTGTGCTGCTGCCCCATCGTGCGGTACGGCGGGGTGGACATCACCATCTCGGCCAGCGAGTAGGCCAGCTCGCGCTCGGCCATGACCGTGCCATCGGCGCCGTGGGCGAGCAGGTGCTTCACCTCGGCATCGCTGTGTGCGCGCGCCAGCAGGGTCAGGCCCGGATTGAGCGCGCGCAGCTTGGCCAGGGTCTCACCGGCTTCCAGCGGCTGCGGAATCGCCAGCACGGCGATCTTGGCGCGCTCAGGGTGTGCTTCGGCCAGCACGCGATCAGAGGCCGCGCTGCCACGGATGCCCGGCAGGCCGGCCGCATGCGCCTCGGCGACGTGCTCCTTGTTGTCGTCGATGATCATCACCGGCACGCCACGGTCGCGCAGGACCTGCGCCAGCGCGCTGCCGACGCGGCCGTAGCCGATCACGATGGCATGGTCGTGCAGGTCCAGCGAGGGGCCGGGCGGCAGCTCGGTCTCCACCGCAGTGGGGGTGGTTTCCTGGTTCTTCAGCAGCCAGCGGTCGAGCAGGCCGAACACCAGCGGGTTGAGCATGATCGAGATCAGCGCGCCGGCCAGTACCAGGGCCTGGCCGGTCGGCGGCAGGATCTTCAGGGTCACGCCGAGGCCGGCGATGATGAAGGCGAACTCGCCGATCTGCGCCAGGCTGGCCGAGATGGTCAGCGCGGTACCCGTGGGATGACCGAAGGCCCGCACGATCACGAACGCGGCCGCGGACTTGCCGAACATGATGATCGCAGCGGTGGCCAGCACCTGCCACGGGTGCTCGATCAGGATGGCCGGGTTGAACAGCATGCCGACCGAAACGAAGAACAGCACCGCGAACGCATCGCGCAGCGGCAGGGAATCGTTGGCGGCCTTGTGGCTCAGCTCCGATTCGTTGAGCAGCATGCCGGCGAAGAACGCGCCCAGCGCGAAGGAGACGCCGAACAGCATCGCCGAGCCGAATGCCACGCCCAGCGCGATCGCCAGCACGGCCAGGGTGAACAGCTCGCGCGAGCCGGTACCGGCGATGCGTTCCAGGATCCATGGGATCACCCGGCGCCCGACCACCAGCATCACCGCCACGAACAGGCCCAGCTGCACGAAGGTCCAGCCGATGCTGGCCAGCACGCTGCCGACGGTATGGGTTTCATTGGCCGCATCGGGGCCGAACACGCCGGCCAGCACCGGCATCATCACCAGGGCCAGGACGCAGGCCAGGTCTTCCACGATCAGCCAGCCGATCGCGATCTTGCCGCGCGTGGTTTCCAGCAGGCGCCGTTCTTCCATCGCGCGCAGCAGCACCACGGTACTGGCGGTGGCCAGCGAGAAACCGAACACCACGCCGTAGATCACCGGCCAGCCCATCAACGCGGCCAGGCCCCAGCCGAGCAGCGTGGCGACCAGGATCTGGCCGATCGCACCCGGGATGGCGATCGCTTTGACCTCCATCAGGTCCTTCAGCGAGAAATGCAGGCCGACCCCGAACATCAGCAGCATCACACCGATCTCGGCCAGCTGGTTGGCCAGGGCCTGGTCGGCAACGAAGCCGGGGGTGAACGGGCCTACGCAGATGCCTGCAATCAGATAACCGACCAGGGGAGACAAACGCAGCTTGTTGGCCAGCGCGCCGAAGATGAAGGCGAGCCCAAGGCCAACGGCAACGATGTTGATCAGGTCGGTGTCATGGTGCATCGGGGCTCGCAAAGATGGGGGGTGCCCCGATTTTCACCGATGCGGCCGGTCCGGGCAAACATCCTTGCCCGCAATGCTGCTATGTCCCCGTGGTCAGGTCATGTGCTGTCCGGGACAGCGAAGGCGCGCTGCGATGAATGCGCAGATCCCGGCATTTCGGCGGCCCAAACGCACATGCCCCGGGGGACCGGGGCATGTGCGTTTTTCAGGCGGTGACCGCGATGTTCGGTGGTGCCGGCCAGCGGCCGGCACTACCCTGTTACCACTTGTAGGTCACGCGCCCGTACACGTAGGCACCATTGAACCCGTACGGCGAGTAGTTGCTGTACGGCAGCATGCCCCAGGTGGAGTTCTGCAGGTCCACGGTGCGGTCGGGGTACTCGTCCAGGATGTTGTCCGCACCCAGGGTCAGGGTCCAGTTCTCGCTGGGCTTGTAGCTGGCCGAGGCATCGAGCACCCACGAGGCGTCGTAGGTCTGGTCACGCAGGGCGGTGGCCGAGTTGCGCACGGTGAACGAGCCGTAGCGCGTGGCGGCCAGGTTGAGGTCCCAGCGGTCCGAACGCCACGTGCCGCTGAGGATGGTCTTGTCGCGCGGGTAGCTGTCTTCGATGCGGCCGATCTCATCGCGGCCGATCAGCGACTGGGTGATGCCCAGCGCGCCGAACACCGCCGGCGAGGCGATGAACTTCTTCACCTCGGTCTCGTTGTAGCTGTAGGCCGCGGTCAGTTCCAGCGAACTGGCGGCGAAGGGGATGGTGTAGCTGGAGACCGCATCCACGCCGCGGGTGCGGGTGTCCACGCCGTTGGTGAAGTAGGAGAACGCCGTGACGCCCGGCAGCCCCAGGTTGGACAGCAGCGCATTGGCGGCGTCATTGGTGGTGATGTTGGTGGACAGCACGATGCGGTCATCGATGTCGATCTGGTACGCATCCACGGTCAGGTACAGCCGGTCCACCGGCTGCAGCACCAGGCCCAGGCTGTAGGAGGTCGAGCTCTCGGCCTTCAGCGGGCTGGCGCCCAGCGCCTGCGCGGCCGGGCTGGTGGTCGGGAAGGTGCCGCGTTCGACGAACACGCCGTTGACGATCGTGCTGGTCACTGCCTGGTAGCTCTGCTGGGCCAGCGACGGCGCGCGGAAGCCGCTGGACGCCGTGGCGCGCAGGGCAACCTTGTCGGTGAAGGCGTAGCGTGCGGAGAGCTTGCCGGAGAACTTGTCGCCGAAGTCCGAGTAGTCCTCGTAGCGGCCGGTGACACCGGCGGAAAACTTGTCGCTGAGGTCGGCTTCCAGGCCGGCGTAGACGGCGTAGTTGTCGCGGTCGGCGTCCACGGCGTTGAGCGGGGTGAAGCCGCCGAAGCCCTGCGCACCGCTGCCGGTGTAGGAATTCAGTTCACCGGCCGATTGCTCCCACTTCTCCTTGCGGTACTCACCGCCGAAGGACAGCGTGACCGGGTAGGCCAGGCCCCAGTCCAGTGTCTTGGTCACATCGGCATTGACGATGTTCTGGGTGTACTCCAGCGCGCCGTCGTAGAACGAGCGCGGGCTGTTTACGCCGAGCGCGTAGTTGATGCTGTTGCGGGTGTGGAAATCGATCTTGTTGGCGCCGTAGTTGTAGCTGACATCCCAGTTCCAGCCGCTGTCCGTATCGCCCTTGACGCCGGCGACCAGCGAGCGGTCCTTGGAGTACTGGTTGATTTCCGGCACGAAGCCGTCCGGGTAGGTCTGCGCCAGCAGCGCGCCCTGGCTGAGGTGGTTGCGCGAGCGGTAGAACGCGAACGAGGTGATGTCACGGTTGCTGGCCATCGCCGTGGCGTAGGCCGAGACGTGGTCGCTGAACTGGAAGCTGGCGTTGGCCGAGGCGGCGGTCGCATCCACCTGCGGATCGCCGACCACGAAGGTGGTCTGGCCGATGCTGGGGAAGTTGCTCGTGTTCGGCGTGGTGCCCTGGTAGGGACCGGCGCGGTTGCTTTCGTCCTGCTGGATGATCTGGCCGGCCACGTGCACGCTGCCACGGCCGTCGGCGAAGCCGATGCCGGTATCGCCGGAGAGCTGGTACTTGTTGCCGTCACCGGCCGAGTACTGGCCGGCATCCAGCGCCAGACTGCCGCCGGAGGACGAGCCCTTGAGCACGATGTTGATCACGCCGGCGATGGCGTCCGAGCCGTACTGCGCCGAGGCGCCGTCGCGCAGCACTTCCACGCGCTCGATCGAGGCGATCGGAATCGCGTTGATGTCCACCGCCGAGGAGCCGCGGCCGATGCTGCCGTTGACGTTGATCTGGGCCGAGGTGTGGCGGCGCTTGCCGTTGACCAGCACCAGCACCTGGTCCGGGGAGAGGCCGCGCAGCTGCGCCGGGCGGATGCCGCTGGTGCCGTCGGTCAGGGCCGGGCGCGGGAAGTTCAGCGAGGGCAGGGCGCGGGCCAGGGCCGTGGCCAGTTCGGTGGTGCCGGTGGACTGCAGCGCCTCGGGGGTGATGATGTCGATCGGCGACTGCGACTCGGCCACGGTGCGGTCGGCCACGCGGGTGCCGGTGACGATGATGGTGTCCAGGGTGTTGGCCGCCGTGCGGGCGGGCGCATCCTGGGCGGTAGCGGCGAAGCTGGACATACCGAGCGCGACAGCTACGGCGGCGGCGAGCGTACTGGTCTTGCGGTTCATCAGGATGTGGCTCCGGTAGTGGCGGTGCTGCACCAAAGCGACATCACGACATCGAGGATCGGGTCTGCGAAGGCGGTTGTTGCGGTGCGCAATAGACGGATTAACGGGATATTCATCACTTGTCAAATGTCTGCCGTTTTCGCAAAAAACGTTGCAGCAGCAACCATTTACGTGAGGCGGGGGATTTGACAGGAGGGTCCCGGGGAAGCGCGGGCAGGGTCGTGGGAGAGAGAAACGAGGCCTGCCGCGCATCCCGGGGCCCGTCAAGTATTCGTTAACGCTAGAATTACGTCGCAGGAAAGGTGCTCACCAGCACATTCCATTCCGTTATATGGACCCCCAAGATGATTTCCCTTCGTAACTTCGCCTTGCGCCGTGGCGAGCGGCTGCTGTTGTCCAATGTCGACCTGACCCTGCACGCGGGATACCGCGTGGGCGTGGTCGGCCGCAACGGGGCCGGCAAGTCCAGCCTGTTCGCCGCCGTGAAGGGTGAGCTGGAGGCGGACAAGGGCGACGTCGATCTGCCCGGCAAGATCCGCATCGCCAGCGTGGCCCAGGAAACCCCGTCGCTGCCCGACCCGGCGCTGCAGTTCGTGCTGGAAGGCGACACCGAGGTGGCCGCCGTCATGCGTGAAGAGGCTGCGGCCGCGGCACGTGAAGACTGGGAAGCCGTTGCCACCGCCCACCAGCGCATGGCCGAGATCGGCGCCTATGACGCCGAAGCGCGCGCCGGCAAGCTGCTGCATGGCCTGGGCTTCCCGGCCGAGACGCACTCGCGTGCGGTCTCCTCGTTCTCCGGCGGCTGGCGCGTGCGCCTGAACCTGGCACGCGCGCTGATGATGCCCAGCGACCTGCTGCTGCTGGACGAGCCGACCAACCATCTGGATCTGGACGCGGTGTTCTGGCTGGAGCAGTGGCTGCTCAAGTACCCGGGCACCCTGCTGCTGATCTCGCATGACCGCGAGTTCCTGGACAACGTGGCCACCCACACCCTGCACCTGCACGGTGGCGGCGCCAAGCTGTACGTTGGCGGTTACACCGATTTCGAGCGCCAGCGCGCCGAACAGCTGCGCCAGCAGCAGCTCGCCCACGAGAAGGAACAGGCCGAGCGCGCGCATCTGCAGAGCTTCATCGACCGCTTCAAGGCGCAGGCCAGCAAGGCCGCCCAGGCGCAGAGCCGCATGAAGCGCCTGGCCAAGCTGGCCGGCACCGAGGCCGTGCGCGCCGAGCGCGAATTCCGCATCGAATTCGCCCCGCCGGCCAAGCTGCCGTTCTCGCTGATCCGCCTGAACCATGTCGAGGCCGGTTACGGCGCCGATTCGGTGATCCTGCACAACGTGGGCTTCGGCCTGGAGGCCGGCCAGCGCATCGGTCTGCTCGGCCCGAACGGCGCCGGCAAGACCACGCTGGTGAAGACCCTGGTGGGTGAGCTGGACCCGATCAGTGGCGAGCGTGCCGCGCATCCGGACCTGCGCATCGGTTACTTCGCCCAGCACACGGTGGAATCGCTGCACGAAGGGCAGTCGCCGATGGAGCACTTCCGCGACCTTGCCCCGGACGCGCCGAACCAGTCCTTCCGCGATTTCCTCGGCAAGTGGAACTTCGCCGGTGACCGCGCCTTCGAACCGGTGGATGGATTCTCCGGTGGCGAACGCGCGCGCCTGGCGTTGGCATTGATCGCCTACCAGCAGCCCAACGTGCTGCTGCTCGACGAACCGACCAACCATCTGGACCTGGAAATGCGCGAAGCGCTGGCTGAAGCGCTGGCCGACTTCGAAGGCGCGATCGTGATGGTCTCCCATGACCGCCATCTGATCGGCCTGGTCTGCGATACCTTCTGGCGCGTGGCCGATGGCGTGGTCGAGCCGTTCGATGGCGACCTGGATGCGTACGCGGCCTGGCTGCGGTCGCGTCCCGCCGCGCAGGGCACCAAGCAGAAGATGGCCGCGGCGGCTCCGGAGCCGGCACCGCCGACCCCGCCGCTGCCCGCGCGCAAGCCCGCCAACCCGCACAAGCTGGCCGCCGCGGAAGCCAAGGTGGGCGAGCTGGAGGCGCTGTTGGCCGACCTGGACCGCCAGCTGGCCGATCCGTCGAACTACGCCGATGCGACCCGCATGGCCGTGCTTGGGCGTGATCGCGAAGCCACTGCCACCCTGCTCAGCAAGGCCGAGCAGACGTGGATGGAGTTGCTGGACGCCTGATCGGGGCGGGCGATGCGGCACGCTGGTCGTGCCGCATCCCGTGTAGATCCACGCCATGCGTGGATGAGGTGCGTTCCGACGTTCGGCCATCCGCGCATGGCGTGGATCTACCGGGCTGCCAGCCATTCCCGGAACCGCCGCGCCGCATCACTCTCGGCCCGCGAGCGAAGCCGCGTCAGCCAGTACCGCCCCAGCTCCAGCGTCTGCGCGAAGGGCTGGATCAGGCGGCCGTGGGCCAGATCCTGCTCGAACATCTTCAACGGCAACAGCGCCACGCCGGCGCCTGCGGCGGCGGCACTGGCCAGCGTCAGTGACGAATCAAACACCGGGCCGCGGGCGTCCAGTTCCGGTACGCCTGCCGCCTGCAACCAGCGTGGCCACTCATCGCTGCGGTAGGAGCGCAACAGCGGCACGCTGGCCAGATCGCGCGGCTGCCGCAGCGTACGTGCCAGCGCCGGCGCGCACAGTGGCGCGAACGGTGCATCCAGTACGGGTTCGCTGACCTGCCCCTGCCAATCGCCATCACCGAACCGGATCGCCAGGTCCAGCCCTTCACCGGCCAGGTCGATGCGGTTGTTGTGGGTCTGCAGGCGCAGCTCGATATCCGGATGGCGCGCATTGAAATCCCCCAGGCGCGGCAGCAGCCAGCCGGTGGCGAAGGTGCCGACCACCCCCACGCTCAGCACCTCGCGGAAATGCCCGCCGACGAACCGGTCCAGGCTCACCGCGATACGGTCGAAGGCCTCGTTGAGCACCGGATACAGGCGCGCGCCTTCGTCGGTCAGTGCGACGCCACGCGGCAGGCGGGTGAAAAGCGACACCCCGAGCCGGTCCTCCAGTGCCCGGATCTGATGGCTCAGCGCAGCCTGGCTGACGCACAGCTCCAGCGCGGCGCGGGTGAAGTTCTGGTGCCGGGCAGCGGCCTCGAAGGCGCGCAGGGCATTGAGCGGCAGCTGGGGGCGGAGCATGGGCGAGCCGTGAGCAGGGATGATGCATCATCGCACCGCGGGGCGGTGCCGGCACGCCAATCACCACGGATACACCGGATTTCGTGGGGTTGGGAGGCGTGCTTCAGTCGGTGGTATTAGGTGAGCTGATGGCTCCCGATGAAAATCCTCGCTGGTGGCCGGCGCGCAACCTGCCAATACTCGGGCCTTCGCCAAGGAGAACCCCATGATCGCTCGACGACAGTTCCTGCAATGGACCGGCGCGGCTGCCGCCTCTGCATTGGCCGCCACCGCCTTCGCCAAGACGCCGCTGCCCTCGCCGCAACCTGCCGTCGCGGCGAAGGATTTCGCGGCGCTGGAAGCGGCCAGCGGCGGTCGCCTGGGCGTGACCCTGCTCAACACCGGCACCGGCTGGCGCACCGGCAACCGGCAGGACGAGCGCTTCCCGATGTGCAGCACGTTCAAGTTCGTGTTGTCCGCTGCGGTGCTGCATCTGGCCGACCAGGGCAGGCTCCCGCTGGACCAGCGCATCCCCGTGCGCCAGCAGGACATGCTCTCGCATGCGCCGGTGACGACGCGACACATCGGCAAGGATGTCACCGTGCGCGACCTGTGCCGGGCAACGATGATCACCAGCGACAACCCTGCCGCGAACCTGCTGCTGGGGGTGGTCGGTGGACCGGCCGGGGTGACCGCGTTCCTGCGTGCCAATGGCGATGCGGTGACCCGCAATGATCGGCTCGAGCCGGAGATGAACCGCTTCACTCCCGGCGACCCGCGCGATACCACCAGCCCGGCCGCGATGGCGGCCAGCCTGCAGCGCTTCGTGCTCGGGGATGTGCTGAAGCCTGCCTCGCGGCAGCAGCTGGCGGATTGGTTGATCGACAACGAAACCGGCGATGCGCGGCTGCGTGCCGGTTTGTCCAAGGCGTGGCGGGTCGGCGACAAGACCGGCAGCAACGGGGAGGACACCACCAACGACATCGCCATCCTGTGGCCGCTCGCCGGCGGTGCGCCGTGGGTGCTGACCAGCTACCTGCAGGGCGCGACGGTGGACGATGCCGGCCGCAACGATGTGCTGCGGCAGGTGGCCGTGATCGCCGAAGGCATCATGCGGCAGGCCGGGTAGGCGATACCGCCCGGGAGGCACCAACCGTTGGTCGGCGCGAACAGGGTAGGCACCTACCGTTGGTCGGTGCGCACGCCGTAGTGCCGGCCGCTGGCCGGCAACCCATGAAGCCGGCATCGCCCGCAGCCGGCACCGCTTGGAGCCGGCCAGCGGCCGGCACTACCGTTCCCGCGTCAGCCTTCGGATTGGCTGGTGCGCACGGCCTCCAGGAACTCCCGGCCCCAGCGATCCACGTCGTAGTACTCCACGCTGCCGAACAGCTGGCGCATGCGTCCGGTGGCTTCCTCGTCGGGCATCGACAACGCCTGCAGCAGGCCAGCGGTGAGGTCGGCCGGGTCATGCGGGTTGGTCAGCACCGCCCCCTTCAACTCGGCCGCCGCACCGGCGAATTCGCTGAGCACCAGCACGCCGTTGCTGCCCTCGATCCCCTGCGTAGCGACGAACTCCTTGGACACCAGGTTCAAGCCATCACGCAGCGGGGTGATCCACATCACCTGCGCGGCGGCGTAATGGGCCACCACTTCTTCGAACGGCAGCGCCTGGGCGAAGAACCGCACCGGCGTCCAGTCCAGCCGCGAGAAGCGGCCGTTGATCCGCCCGACCGCCTGTTCGATCTGGTTCTGCAGCGTGCGGTAGATGGTCATCTCGCGCGCGGCCGGCACGCAGATCATCAGCAGGGTGACCTTGCCCTGGCGATCCGGATGCTGTTCCAGCAGGCGCTCGAACGCCTCCAGCTTGGCCAGCGTCCCCTTGGTGTAATCCAGGCGCTCCACCGAGAGCACCAGCTTGCGCGCGCCGATCTCGCGGCGCAGCTTGAAGATGTCGTTGCGCACGTCACTGCGTGCGAGCACGTTGTGGATGCGGCGCAGGTCGGTGCCCACCGGATGTGCACCCAGAGCGACTTCGCGATCGCCCACACGCAGGCGCGTGGTCATCGTGTCCAGGCCAACCGCGCACCCGTAGGTGAGGAAGCGCGGGGCGCAGCTTTCCCACGCCAGGCGCTCGGCCGGCATCGCACCGCGGACCACGTCCACGAAGTTTTCCACCTGGCGCGGAATGTGGAAGCCGATGTAATCGCAGCTGAGCAGGCTGCCGATGATCTCGCGGCGCCACGGCACCACGTTGAACACATCGGCCGAGGGGAAGTAGGTGTGGTGGAAGAAAGCGATCTTCAGGTCCGGGCGCAGCTCGCGCAGCGTGGCCGGCACCATCCACAGGTTGTAGTCGTGGATCCACACCGTCGCGCCATGCGCGGCTTCGGCGGCAGTGGCCTCGGCGAACTTGCGGTTGACCTTCAGGAACACCTGCCAATCTTCCTCGCGGAACTTGGCGCGCTCCCAGAACACATGCAGCATCGGCCAGAACGCTTCCTTGGAAAAGCGCTTGTAGAAGATGTCCACTTCCTGCTTGCTCAGCGGCACGCGCGCGGCGGTCAGGGTCGGGTAGCGCTCGGCATCCACCGGCAGGTGGGTCTGGAACGGGCCGCGCTTGGGCTCATCGATGCCCCAGGCCACCCATGAGCCTTTCTGGCCGCCTTCGAAGAAGCTCAGCAGGGAGGGAATGATGCCGTTCGGCGAACGCGGGGGGCGCTGCACCAGCACGCCGTCTTCCATGACTTCATCGAAGGGCAGGCGGTGGTAGACCATCACCAGGTCCGCCCCGTCTGCGCGTGCCTGCGCCGGCGGGCGCAGGAAGGGATCGTCATCGGCAAGCAGGTGGAAATGTTCGATCGCTTCGAGAATGCCGCCACACCCCGGTGCCTGCGCGTGGAAGGTGTGGTCCAGATCGGCAGTGGCGGCGGTCAGTGCCGGCTCGGAATCGCCGACACACACACCGCGGAAACCGGAGGTATACATCGACAGGTCGTTGAGGGTGTCACCGGCGACCAGGATGCGGTCGCGCGGCAGTTCCAGCAGGCGCGCAAGCGCGGCCAGGGTGCGGCCCTTGTCGGTATCCGGCGGCAGGATGTCCAGATAGCGGTCGGCCGAATACAGCACATCGCAGCCCAGCGCCTGTGCGGCCGCCTGGATCTGCGAGCGCAGTGGCGCCAGCGTGTCCGGATCACAGAAGTAAGAGCAGCGGCGTTCCTGCGGCACGTCCTGGCGCTGCAGCGCGGTGAACGGACGCATCGCCGCGGCGACCACCTGCTCACCCGGCCAGTGCGCGTCGATCATCGATTGCAGGGGCTGCAGCGGCTGCAGGGTGTGGCCATCGACGACGGTGGCGCCGACATCGCAGACTACGTAGTCCGGGCGCGGAATGGCCGGATCGGAGAGCAGGGGCATCACCGCTTCCAGGCCGCGGCCGGTGATGAAGATCAGGCGGATGCCGGGGTGCTGGTCGACCAGCCGGTAGAGCCGATGGCGCGCGGCGGCATCGCCGGCGAGGAAGGTGCCATCCAGATCGGTGGCAAGGATCAGTTGCGGTGCCGGCGGCGCCGGCGGTGTACGGGTTGGAGTGAGGGAGGTCGGTGTCGAAACAGTCAATGCACTTCCTTATCGGAGTCAGAGGGGAGGGGGGTATCGGGATCCGGCGGTGCGGTGTCGGTCTCGGGCATGAGCTCAAGGGCCGAGGGCGTAGTGCGCAGCATCAGCCGGAACCCGACCGGATGCGTGCGCAGGCGCTGGAAACTGAGCAGGCGCGCGGTGGTGAACAACGCCAGCAGCATCAGCACCACCGCGAAGTACAACGGCAGCGCAGGCGCGCCAAAGCGTTGCATGGCCGCACCGGCCAGTGCCGGGCCAAGCGCAGCGCCCACGCCATGCACCAGCAGCAGGCTGGAGCACCCGGACAGCAGGTCTTCGCGTGGCAGGTAATCGAGCATGTGCGCCACGGCGAAGGGATACAGGGCGAAGGCCAGCCCGCCGTAGAAGAAGAACAGGCCGAACAGCAGATGGGTCTGCAGCTGGATCATCGGCAGCGACGCCACGACGGCGATGCCGGCCGCAGCCAGGCTGAGGGCGACCAGCCCGGTGCGGCGGTCATGCCCGTCGCTGATATGGCCCAGCGGCCACTGCAGCAACGCGCCACCGGCGATGGCGGTCAGCATGAACAGGGCCACGCCATTGCCATCCAGGCCGACCTCGCCGGCGTACACCGGCAGCAGGCCCCAGAACGCGCCCATCGCCAGCCCGGACAGGCCGGCGGCAACGGTCGCCACCGGCGCCATCGCGTACAGGCGCGCCAGTTTCAGGCGCGGCACCGAGGGAATCTCCGGCGGGCGCAGCCGCGTGGCGGTGACCGGCAACACCGCCGCGCAGACCAGGATGGCGGTGAGCATGAACATCGAGGTCGCGCCGGCGTCGCCGAGCATCAGCAGCACCTGGCCCAGGGCCAGTGCCGAGAGATTGACCACCATGTAGAGCGAGAAGGCGCGGCTGCGCAGCCGGGGGTCGGGCTCGGCGTTGAGCCAGCTCTCGATCACCGTGTACAGGCCGACCAGGGCGATGCCGGTGAGGATGCGCAGTACGCCCCAGCCCACCGGATTGATCCACAGCGGGTGCAGCAGCACCGCGATGGCGGCGAGGGCGGCAAAGAAGGCAAACGCACGGATATGGCCGATGCGGCCGATCAGCGAGGGGGCGAAGAAGGTGCCGATGAAAAACCCGGCGAAATAGCCGGACATCACCAACCCCAACGTGCCGGCACCGAAGCCGGCTTCACCACCGCGCACCGCCAGCAATGTCCCGAGCAGGCCGCTGCCGGTCAGCAACAGCGCCACACCGGTGAGCAGGGCGGTCAGCCGCAACACGCGTGCGTCCTTCGTGGGGAAGAAGGCGAACGAATCACGTGACCGACCATAACACAGGGGCAATGAAGCGCTGGTTGCAGCGGCGCGGATGCGTTGGCAACCCTGTCTGTCGCATCAAGCGCGCGGTTTGCGCTGCCCGCTCGCGCCCGTTAGGGTGGGGGCATGAACGCAGTCAAACTTCTTCCTTTGGTCACTGCGCTGGCGATCACCGCCTGCAGCGGCACCAATGACACCGTCGGGCACGAGGTGTCGATGGCACCGTCCGATGCCTTCATGTCCGCCGTAGCCGCGCACTGCGGCAAGGCGTTCGAAGGCCGCATCGCGGTCAACGAACCGCGCACCGATGCGCCCGATCCCTTCGAGGGCAAGCGCCTGGTGATGCATGTACGTGGCTGCGAGGATCCGGCACACGAGCTGCGGATCCCGTTCCATGTCGGCGACGACCACTCGCGCACCTGGGTGCTGAGCCGCACCGAGAACGGCCTGCGCCTGAAGCATGATCACCGCCACGAGGATGGCAGCCCGGATGCGGTCACGATGTACGGTGGTGACAGCAAGCCGCCGGGGACCGCGCAGCGCCAGTCGTTCCCGGTGGATTCGGATTCGGTGGCGATGTTCCGCAAGGCCGACATGCTGGCCTCCGTGCAGAACACCTGGGCGATGGAAGTAGACCCCGACCAGCGCTTCGTCTACGAGCTCACCCGGCCGGGCGGGCGCCACTTCCAGGTGGTGTTCGACCTGACCAAGCCGGTGGCGTTGCCGCCGGCGCCGTGGGGCAGTGAGACGCCGGCACCGTAACCCGGTCTCCCGACGCCGGCCGCAGGTGGCCGGCGCCGCAAGGTGCCGACCCACGGTCGGCACCGGGTGCAGGGCCGGGCCGCTCAGCGCGCTCCGAAGCGGGCGCGGCAGCCGCCGCTGACCCACAGGCTGCCATTGCTGTAGCCCCAGCTGCGGCCCTCCACGCAGGCCGTGCCGGACAGCTGCTGGACCAGTGCCGGGCGCCCCTGGCGGTCATCCCACGCGCAGGTCTGCTGGCGTTTGTCGTTGCTGCTGCAGGTCACGCTGTAGTTGCTGTTGCCACCGCCGCCCCAGTTGCCGCCGCTGTTGCCACGCGCCTCGGCGAACTCGCCGCGGCAGCCGCGGTTGACCCACACCGCGCCATTGCGCACGCCCCAGGTCTGGCCTTCGACACAGGCCGTGCCGGAGATCTGGCGGACCAGGGTCGCGTTGCGCCAACCGGTGTTGCAGGTCCGCTCGCGGTTGTCCTGGCTCTCGCAGCGGATGGTCGCCCCGGTGCCGCTACCGCCGCCCCAGTTGCCGCCATTGCCGCGTCCCTCGACGAATTCGGCCCGGCAGCCGCCGCTGACCCAGACGGTGCCATTGCGCGAGCCCCAGTTGCGGCCCTCGGTACAGGTCGTGCCTGAAATCTGCCGGGACAGCCGGGCGCTGCGCCAGCCGGTGTTGCAGACCCGCTCGCGGTTGTCCTGGCTTTCGCAGCGGACCGTGCCGTTGTTGCCGGATCCGTTGCCGCCGCCATTCCAGCCGCCGCCGTTGCCGTTGCCGCGCAGCGAGGTGGCGATGTCCTGCTTGATGCGTGAGAAGCTCCAGCCCGAGTTGACCTGGGCCAGGTAGAAGCGCAGCTGGTCATCCGGGATCCGGCGGCCATTGGACTGGTCGGCGTATTCCTGGGTGATGACCCGGCTGCGGTCGGAGGAGGACAACTGCGACAGATTCTCCGGGGCATAGGCCCGGGTGCTGATCTGGGCGTGCAGGGCCGGGGCCATACAGGCCAGGGCAAGGGTGAGGCAAACGGTGCTCAGACGGCGTTGCATGGCGACATCCCCGTGCGGTCGTTGGTGCGCGGACTATAGGAACGCCCCCGGTTCAGAGCGCGTGATGCCGGGCCGCGGCGCCCGGATTTGCCCCGCCGGGCTGGCGGCCGCAGAATAACGGGCTTTCCGGCGCAGCTTGGCGCCGGCACTCTCCTGCGGAGCTTTACCCCCATGCGTACCCACTTCTGTGGCCTGGTCGACGAGACCCTGATTGGCCAAACCGTTACCCTCGCCGGCTGGACCGACGTTGCCCGCAACCAGGGCGGCGTGGTCTTCATCGATCTGCGCGATCATGAAGGCATCGTGCAGGTGACGGTGGAAGTCGACAACGCAGCCGTGTTCGCCGTGGCCGCCAGCCTGGGCTACGAGGACGTGCTGCAGGTCGAAGGCGTGGTGCGTGCGCGGCATGCGGCCAACGACAAACTCCGCACCGGCAGCGTGGAAGTGATCGCCACGTCGATCACCATCCTCAACAAGGCCGAGCCGCTGCCGTTCCACGCGCACGAGAACCCGGGCGAGGAAACCCGCCTGAAGTACCGTTACCTGGACCTGCGCCGCCCGGAAATGCAGCGCATGCAGCGCACCCGCATCAAGCTGGTGCAGGCCCTGCGCCGTCACCTGGACGCCACCGGTTTCCAGGACATTGAAACCCCGATCCTGACCAAGGCCACCCCGGAAGGCGCCCGCGACTTCCTGGTGCCGGCGCGCATGCACCCGGGCGAGTTCTACGCCCTGCCGCAGAGCCCGCAGCTGTTCAAGCAGATCCTGATGGTGGCCGGCTTCGACCGCTACTACCAGATCGCGCGCTGCTTCCGCGATGAGGCCCTGCGTGCCGACCGCCAGCTGGAATTCACCCAGCTGGACATGGAATTCGCCTTCGTGCGCGAGCGCGATGTGCAGGACTTCGTGGAAACCATGATCCGCGCCATCTTCAAGGAAGTGGTGGACGTGGAGCTGGCCGCCAGCTTCCCGCGCATGACCTGGGCCGAGGCGATGCGTCGCTATGGCTCGGACAAGCCGGACCTGCGCATCGCGCTGGAGCTGGTGGACGTGGCCGAACTGGTCAGGACCAGCGAGTTCCCGGTGTTCACCGCGGCCGCCAACGATGTCGACGGCCGCGTGGCTGCGCTGCGCATCCCGGGCGGTGCCAGCCTGTCGCGCAAGCAGATCGACGAGTACGCCGCGCATGCCGCCAAGTACGGTGCCAAGGGCCTGGCCTACATCAAGATCAGCGAGAGCGGCGAAGTCAGCTCGCCGATCGCCAAGTTCTTCAGCGAAGAAGCCTTCGCCGCGCTGGTCGCCCATGTCGGCGCCGGTAACGGGGACATCGTGTTCTTCGGCGCCGGTGGCTACAACAAGGTCTCCGACTTCATGGGCGCCCTGCGCCTGAAGGCCGGCAAGGACTTCAACCTGGTCGCCGACGGCTGGGCACCGCTGTGGGTCACCGATTTCCCGATGTTCGAGTACGACGACGAAGCCCAGCGCTACGTCGCCCTGCATCACCCCTTCACCGCCCCGGCGGTGGACGACATCGCCGACCTGCGCGCAAATGCGAAGACCGCCGTGTCGCGTGGCTATGACATGGTGCTCAACGGCAACGAGATCGGCGGTGGCTCGATCCGTATCCACCGCTCGGACATGCAGAGCGCGGTGTTCGAACTGCTGGGCATCGGTGCCGAAGAGGCCGAGGGCAAGTTCGGCTTCCTGCTCGATGCGCTGCGTTTCGGCGCGCCGCCGCACGGTGGCATCGCCTTCGGCATCGACCGTATCGCCGCGCTGATGGCCGGTACCGAGTCGATCCGCGACGTCATCCCGTTCCCGAAGACCACCGGCGCGCAGTGCCTGATGACCGGCGCCCCGTCGCCGATCCCGGACGAGCAGCTGGCCGAAGTGCACGTGCAGGTCCGCCCGCGCGCCGTCAAGGAATAAGCCGGGACGCGCCGGCCCCCGGTCGGCGTCGACACGTGGCAGGTACCGACCGGTGGTCGGTACCTGCTGCGGATCCTGCCCACCAGGATCGACAGGTTCGTGGGTGGTGGGGGCGCCATCGCCGCCACGTTCAGGTAAATTGGCGGTTCTTGCCGATGCCGATGCTCCCGCCGTGACTCCAGGCCGCTATACCATCCGCCGCGCCACCCCGGACGACGCCCAGACCCTGTCGGTGCTGGCCACGCGCACGTTCGTGGAAACCTTCGGCTCCCTGTACCCGCCCGAAGACCTGCAGGCCTTCCTGGATGAGGCGTACCCGGCGCAGCGCCAGCGCATCATCCTCGAACACCCCGATTACGCGGTCTGGCTGCTGGAGCTCGATGGCGTCGCCGTGGGCCATGCCGCCGCCGGCCCCTGTGGCCTGCCGCATGCCGAGGTGCAGCCCGGCGATGGCGAACTCAAGCGGCTGTACCTGATCAAGGACCAGCAGAGCTGCGGCTGGGGCAGCCGCCTGTTCGAAACCGCGCTGGCCTGGCTGGAACGGGAAGGCCCGCGCACGCTGTGGCTGGGCGTCTGGTCGGAGAACTTCGGCGCGCAGCGGTTCTATGCCCGCTATGGCTTCAGCAAGGTCGGCACCTACGAGTTCCCGGTCGGCAGCGTGCGCGACCTGGAGTTCATCCTGCGCCGCCCGCCCACGGCGGGCTGAGCACGACATCGTCATGGCCGCAGCGGCTTCACCTGCCGTTGGCTGGCCCATTTGTCTAATGACGCTGTTTCCTTCTGCAGGCGCCCCGCCCAATGGGCGAGGCTGACATCATGAATCCCCCCGTTTTACTGCTGCATGGCATCTGGAACGCACGCGCCTGGGTCGGCCCGTTGGCCTGGCGCCTGCGCGCCCGTGGCTTCACCGTGGATACCTTCGGGTATTCGAGCGTGTTCGGTGGTCCCGAGGTGGCAGTGCCGCAGCTGCTGGAGCGGCTCAAGGACAGTGGTCCGGTCTCGCTGGTCGGCCACAGCCTGGGCGGGCTGGTCGCCCTTGAGGCCCTGCGGCGCGCCCCGGAGCTGCCGGTGTCGCGCGTGGTCTGCCTGGGCTCGCCACTGCGCGGCAGCGTGACCGCCCGCTCCCTGAGCGATCACGGCTGGTCGCTGGCGCTGGGGCGCAGCTCGGAACTGCTGCTCGATGGGCTGCCGGCCTGGGAGGGCAGGGCCCAGGTCGGCCTGATCGCCGGCTCGGTCCCGCATGGGTTGGGCAGCCTGCTGGGCGCCTGTGGCGAGGCCTCCGATGGCACCGTGGCGCTGGATGAGACCCAGCTGCCGGGCCTGGCCGACCACTGTGTGATCCCGGCCAGCCACAGCGGGCTGGTGTTCTCGCCCGATGCCGCGCGGCAGACCGCCGCCTTCCTGCGCGATGGCCGGTTCCGGCGCGATGATGCGGCCCACGCCGCCTGAGCGGGCGGGGTGGTGACACGGGCGGGGCGGCGGATCAGGTAGAATTCGCGCCCTGTTCCTGACAGAAGCACGAGAGTCACCCCATGGGTAGAGGCCCCTCCATCGAGAACCGCAAAAACGCGTCTGACGCGAAGCGCGGCAAGATTTTCACCAAGATCATCCGCGAGATCGGCGTTGCCGCGCGCGGCGGTGGAGGCGACCCCAACAACAACCCGCGCCTGCGCGTTGCCATGGACAAGGGCCTGTCCTCGAACATGTCCAAGGACGTGATCGAGCGCGCCATCAAGAAGGCGACCGGTGAGCTGGAAGGCGTGGAGTACGAAGAGATCCGCTACGAGGGCTATGCCCCCGGTGGCGTGGCCGTGATCGTGGACTGCCTGACCGACAACCGCGTGCGCACCGTGGCCGATGTCCGCCATGCGTTCAGCAAGTGCGGCGGCAACATGGGCACCGAAGGCTCGGTGGCCTTCATGTTCAAGCGCCTGGGCGTGCTGCACTTCGCCGCCGGTGCGGACGAAGAAGCCGTCACCGAAGCGGCGATCGAGGCCGGTGCGGACGACATCGTGGTCTACTCGGAAGATGGGGCGATCGATGTGCTCACCGCGGCCGACAGCTATCACGCCGTCAAGGACGCGATGGAAGCAGCCGGTTTCAAGCCGGACCATGCCGAAATCACCTTCCGTGCCGACAACGACATCAAGGTCGAGGGCGACACCGCTCTGCAGGTCAAGAAGCTGCTGGACATGCTCGAAGACCTGGACGACGTGCAGGACGTGTTCTCCAACGCCGATCTCGGCGCGGACGCCTACGCCTGAGCGGGCCCTTCACCGGTCGCTTTGCGCGACCGGTGAGCGGACAATGCGGACCATGATGACTCCAGCCGTTCCCTGTTATCCCCGCCGCATGTGTCCCTTCCGGGCCGCGGGCGGCCGTGTGCGTGCCGCATGACACGCATCCTCGGCATCGACCCCGGTTCGCAGCGCACCGGGGTGGGCATCATTGATGTGGACGCCGCCGGCAGGGTGGTGCATGTCCACCACCTGCCGCTGGTGCTGCTGGGCGCGGACGACTTCCCGCAGCGGATGAAGCTGCTGGTGGTGGGCCTGACCGCCCTGGTCGAGGAGTACCGCCCCGACGAAGTGGCCATCGAAAAGGTGTTCATGGCACGCAACCCGGATTCGGCACTGAAGCTGGGCCAGGCCCGCGGCGCGGCCATCTCGGCCGTGGTGATGCGCGACCTGCCGGTCAGCGAATACGCGGCCACCGAGATCAAGCTGGCCGTGGTCGGCCGCGGTGGCGCGGAAAAACAACAGGTCCAACACATGGTCGGGCTCATGCTCAACCTGAAAACCAAGCTGCAGGCCGACGCCGCCGACGCGTTGGCCGTGGCGATCACCCACGCCCATGTCCGGGCCACGGCGCTGCGCCTGGGCGTCAATGCGCGCCAGGCCTGGAGCCGGAAATGAGGAAAACTGCATGATTGGTCGTCTGCGCGGGATCGTGGCCTACAAGGCGCCGCCGTGGCTCATGGTCGACGTCAATGGCGTCGGTTACGAACTGGAGGCGCCGATGAGCACCTTCTACGACCTGCCCGAGCTGGGCCGCGAGGTCACGCTGTTCACCCATTACGCGCAGAAGGAAGACAGCGTCTCGCTGTACGGTTTCCTGCGCGAGGGTGAGCGCCGCCTGTTCCGCGATGTGCAGAAGGTCAGCGGGATCGGCGCCAAGATCGCGCTGGCGGTGCTCTCCGGCGTCAGCGTGGACGAGTTCGCGCGCATGCTGCAGGCCGGCGACATCACCGCGCTGACCCGCATCCCGGGCATCGGCAAGAAGACCGCCGAGCGCATGGTGCTGGAGCTGCGCGACCGCGCGGCCAACTTCGGCGGCGGCGGGGCACCCATCGCCGGCGCGGCACCGGCCACCGATCCGGTCTCCGAGGCGACCGTGGCCCTGCAGCAGCTGGGTTACAAGCCGGTCGAGGCTGCACGCATGGCGCGCGACGCCAACGCCGAAGGCGACGATGTCGCCACGGTCATCCGCAAAGCCCTGCAGGCTGCGCTGCGCTGAGCCGCGCGCCCGCCTGTTCCTGATCCGATACCGACCGCGTCCGCCCGGAGCCTCATGTCCACCACTTCCCCCCAGCACAGCGACGGCCAGGCCCCGCACGGCCACGCGCCGGCGGCCGGCGGCATGGCGCTGATGATCGGCGCCATCGGCGTGGTGTTCGGCGACATCGGCACCAGCCCGCTGTATACGCTGAAAGAAGCGTTCTCCCCGCACTACGGCCTCAACAGCGACCATGACACCGTGCTGGGCGTGCTGTCCCTGGCGTTCTGGGCACTGAACATCGTGGTGACGCTCAAGTACGTCACCATCATCATGCGCGCCGACAACGACGGCGAGGGCGGCATCATGGCGCTGATGGCACTGACCCAGCGCACGCTGCGGAACGGCTCGCGCTCGGCCTACGTGGTGGGCATCCTGGGCATCTTCGGCGCCTCGCTGTTCTTCGGCGACGGCGTGATCACCCCGGCCATCTCCGTGCTGGGTGCGGTCGAAGGCCTGGAGGTCGCGGCCCCGGGGCTGCACAACTTCATCGTGCCGATCACCGTGGTGGTGCTGCTGGCGGTGTTTGCCGTACAGCGCTTCGGCACGGCCAAGATCGGCAAGCTGTTCGGCCCGATCACCTCGATCTGGTTCATCTCCCTGGCGGCGATCGGCATCTGGAACATCGTCGATGCGCCGGAAGTGCTCAAGGCCTTCAACCCGATGTGGGCGCTGCGCTTCTTCATGGAGCACGGCTGGCACGGCATCTTCATCCTCGGCGCGGTGGTGCTGGCGGTGACCGGTGGCGAGGCGCTGTATGCCGACATGGGCCACTTCGGCGCCAGGCCGATCCGCCACGCCTGGTATTACTTCGTGCTGCCGTGCCTGGTGCTGAACTACCTGGGGCAGGGCGCGTTGGTGCTCAAGCACCCCGAAGCGGTGAAGAATCCGTTCTTCGAGGCGGTGCCGGAGTGGGGCCTGTACCCGATGATCGTGCTGGCCACGATGGCGGCGGTGATCGCTTCGCAGTCGGTGATCACCGGGGCGTTCTCGGTTTCGCGCCAGGCCATGCAGCTGGGCTACATCCCGCGCATGCGCATCACCCACACCTCGCACGACACCATCGGCCAGATCTACATCCCGGGCATCAACTGGGGCATCGCGGTGATGGTGATCGGGCTGGTGCTGGCCTTCCGCAGCTCCTCCAACCTGGCCGTGGCCTACGGCATTTCGGTGTCGGCCACCATGCTCATCGACACCCTGCTGCTGGCACTGGTCGCCCGCGCGCTGTGGCCGAAGGCGCGCAACTGGATCCTGCCGCTGTGCGTGATCTTCTTCGTGATCGACCTGGGCTTCGTGATCGCCAACGGCGCCAAGCTGCTGCAGGGCGCGTGGTTCCCGGTGGTGCTGGGCATCGTGCTGTTCACCATGATGCGCACCTGGCGCCGGGGCCGCGAGCTGCTGCGCGATGAGATCCGCAAGGACGGCATCCGGATCGACACCTTCCTGCCGGGCCTGATGCTGGCCCCGCCGGTGCGGGTGCCGGGTACCGCCGTGTTCCTGACCGCCGACCCCTCGGTGGCCCCGCACGCGCTGATGCACAACCTCAAGCACAACAAGGTGCTGCACGAGCGCAACGTGTTCCTGCACGTGGTGACCCTGCCGGTGCCGTACGCGCCTTCGGGCCAGCGCCTGAAGATCGAGTCGGTGGGCGATGAGTTCTATCGGATCTACGTGCGCTTCGGCTTCATGGAGACCCCGGACGTACCGCTGGCGCTGATGCGCTCGTGCGACCACGGCGGGATCTACTTCGACCCGATGGACACCACCTTCTTCGCCAGCCGCGAGACCATCGTGGCAACGGCCAACCGCGGCATGCCGATCTGGCGCGACAAGCTGTTCGCGCTGATGCACCGCAACGCGGCGCCGGCGACCGGGTTCTTCCGGATTCCGGGGAATCGGCTGGTGGAACTGGGCGCGCAGGTGGAGATCTGACTGCGCCGGATCGCCCCTTGCGGCCCAAGGTTTGCTGCGCAGACCTTGGGACCCGGGCGCCTTCCACTTAAAACCCCGCACCTTCGGTGTGCCCCTCCGATGCGTAACCGGTAGTGCCGGCCGCTGGCCGGCTCCCGGTGACCCCTGCATCGCGTGGAGCCGGCCAGCGGCCGGCACTACCTGGAGCGTGCATCGTGCGGAGCCGGCCAGCGGCCGGCATTACCTGGAACGCGGATCGCGCTCCTTTTGCCGCATAATTGCCGCATGACAGACGACCGCATCATCGGTGCCGGTGCCACCCGCGAAGACGAGGGCACCGACGCCAGCATCCGCCCCAAGCGCATGGCCGATTACCTGGGCCAGGCGCCGGTGCGCGAGCAGCTGTCGATCTACATCGAAGCGACCAAGGCGCGTGGCGACGCGCTCGACCACGTGCTGATCTTCGGGCCGCCAGGCCTGGGCAAGACCACCTTGAGCCACGTGATCGCCAACGAGCTGGGGGTCGCGCTGCGCGTCACCTCCGGGCCGGTGATCGAGAAGGCCGGTGACCTGGCCGCGCTGCTGACCAACCTGCAGCCGCACGATGTGCTGTTCATCGATGAAATCCACCGCCTCTCGCCGGTCGTCGAAGAAGTGCTGTACCCGGCGATGGAAGATTTTCAGATCGACATCATGATCGGCGAGGGCCCTGCGGCCCGCTCGATCAAGATCGATCTGCCGCCGTTCACGCTGATCGGTGCGACCACCCGTGCCGGCCTGCTGACCGCGCCGCTGCGCGACCGCTTCGGCATCGTGCATCGGCTGGAGTTCTATACGCCCGAAGAGCTGACGAAGATCGTCCGGCGCTCGGCCAGCATCCTCAACATCGACTGCACCGCCGAAGGGGCGGCCGAGATCGCCCGGCGCTCGCGTGGCACGCCGCGTATCGCCAACCGGCTGCTGCGCCGGGTACGCGACTTCGCGCAGGTGAAGGCGGCCGGCCACATCGACCAGGACGTGGCCCAGGCCGCCATGCAGATGCTCAGGGTCGACCCGGAGGGCTTCGACGAGCTCGATCGGCGCCTGCTGCGGACCATGGTCGATTACTTCGACGGCGGTCCGGTCGGGATCGAATCGCTGGCCGCCGCGCTCTCCGAAGAGCGTGGCACGCTGGAAGACGTGGTCGAACCCTATCTGATCCAGCAGGGCTTCCTGATCCGCACCGCCCGGGGCCGCATGTGCACGCACAAGGCTTACCGGCACATGGGCCTGAAGCCGAAGAATCCGCCGGCCGACCTGTTCGCGGAGGTCCCGGATGTCGGTTGATCCCCGGGTTGAGCCCCGATTCAGTTGGCCGACACGCATTTACTGGGAAGATACCGACGCTGGCGGGGTCGTGTACCACGCCCGCTACGTGGCCTTCATGGAACGGGCGCGGACCGAATGGATGCGCGCATTGGGGTATGGTCAGGAGCGCATGCGCTGCGACCATGGCCTGGTGTTCGCGGTGCGCAGCATGACCATGGATTTCCTCAAGCCGGCGCGGCTGGACGATGCGCTGGCGGTCACCGCCACGCTGGTGCAGTGCAAGCGTGCCAGCATGGTGTTCGCCCAGGCCGTGTGCCGGGGCGAGGAAACACTGCTGACCGCGCAGGTGAAGATCGCCGCGCTCGATGCAGCCACCTTCAAACCGCGTGGCATGGACGATGCACTGCATGCCGCGCTGAAACACCTCGAATTTCCAGAATCCGCATACTGAGGAACAACGGATGATCGCAATGCTCCTGGCCCTGCAGGCCACGGTGACCGAAGCGCTGCCGCAGGAAGTCACCAGCGCCGCGGCGCAGACTGTCGCCCAAGCCGCGCATGGCGGTGGCATCAACTACCTGGACCTGATGGTCAAGGCCAGCATCCCGGTGAAGATCATCGTGCTGCTGCTGCTGGCCGGCTCGTTCATCAGCTGGGTGATCATCTTCCGCAAGGCGCGCGTGTTCAACGCCGCCAACCGCGCTGCCGACGAGTTCGAAAGCCGCTTCTGGTCCGGTGCGGACCTGGGCAAGCTGTACAGCTCGGCGACCGACCGCAACCGCCAGGTCGGTGGCCTGGAAGCGATCTTCGAATCGGGCTTCCGCGAGTTCACCCGCCTGCGCGACAAGCGCCGCCTGGATGGCCGCGCCCAGCTGGAAGGTGCCCAGCGCGCCATGCGCACCACCTATACCCGCGAAGTGGACCAGATGGAGCGCAGCCTGGAGCTGCTGGCCAACATCGGCTCGACCGCCCCGTACGTGGGTCTGGTCGGCACCGTGTTCGGCATCATGGTGACCATGCACGACATGATCAACAGCGGCGAGCAGGCCGGTATCGCCTCGGTCGCCCCGGGTATCTCCGAAGCCCTGTTCGCCACCGCCATCGGCCTGTTCGTGGCGATCCCGGCGGTGTGGGCCTACAACCGCTTCACCACCCGCGTGGAGCGCATGTCGGTGCGCTTTGAAACCTTCGCAGAAGAGTTCAGCTCGATCCTGCAGCGTCAGACCGCGGGCGACGAGTAAGCGCCCAGCACAGGAGTCCTGCCATGACCGCAGCCATTGGCCGCCGCAAGCGCCGAAAGCTCAAATCCGAAATCAACGTCGTGCCCTACATCGACGTCATGCTGGTGCTGCTCATCATCTTCATGGTGACCGCGCCGCTGCTCACGCTGAGCTTTGAAGTGGATCTGCCGACCTCCCAGGCCAAGGCGCTGGAGAGCAAGCAGGATCCGGTGATCGTCTCCGTCCGCCTGGATGGCCAGCTCAGCCTGAAGCTGCCCGAGGCCAAGGATCCGGAACCGATGGATGCCGCCCGCCTGCAGGCCCAGCTGTCCGCGCTTTCCTCGCAGGACAAGAACCTGCGCGTGATCGTTGCCGCCGACAAGGCCGTGGCCTATGAGAAGGTGGTCGCGGCCATGGACGTGATCAAGCGCGCCAACGTGGAAAAGGTGGGCCTGGCGACCGATGCACGCTGAAGCCCTGCCACCGCAGCGTCAGCCTGAAGAGAAGTGGGGTCTGCCGATCGCGCTGGCGCTCGGCGTGCACCTGCTGCTGGCCCTGATCTTCATTGCCGCCTGGTTGTGGTCGCCGCAACGCACCACCGAAGCGGCCGCCGGCGATCCGGCCATCGAGGCCAGCCTGCAGCTGTCCGCCTCCGAAGCCTCGGCCGCGCGCCAGGCCCTGCGCGCCTCCGAGACGCTGCCGGACCTGCCCGAACCGGTCGCCGAGCCCGAGCCCATTCCCGAAGACACCGTGCCGCCGCCGCAGCCGTTGCCCGAGCCGCGCCCGCAGGACGCGCCGACGCCGCAGCAGTCGCAGGCGCAGGAGCGCATCGCCCAGCCCGACACGGTCGACCAGGAAGCGGTCAACGCGCTGGCGATCTCGGCTGAAAAGGCCAAACAGGAGCAGGAAGCCAAGCGCCGCCAGGAACAGATCGACCTGACCGAGCGCAAGCGCCAGGAACAGGCCGAGCAGAAGCTGCGCCTGGCCAAGCAGCAGGAAGAGGCCGAGCTGAAGAAGAAGCTGGCCGAGCAGGAACAGAAGGCCAACGACGCCAAGGCCGAGGCCGAGCGCGACAAGAAGCTGGCCGAGATCCGCCGCAAGCGCGCCCAGGCCGAGAACGAAGCCAAGCTGGCCGAGCAGAAGCTGCGCCAGGTCACCGCCGCGCGTGCCGCCAATGCCTCGGCCTCCACCGCCGGTGCCACCGGTGCCGCCAAGCCGGCGGCCGGTGCGGGCGGGACCAGCGACGATCTGAGCGCCAAGTACGCCGCCGCGATCCAGCAGAAGGTCTCCGCGCAGTGGACGCGTCCGGATTCGGTGCCATTGGGCCAGCGCTGCCAGGTCTCGATCACCCAGATTCCGGGCGGGCAGGTCATCCAGGCCAAGGTCAGCGGCAGCTGCCCGTTCGACGAAGCCGGCCGCCGCTCGATCGAGGCCGCCGTATTGAATGCCCAGCCGTTGCCGTACCGCGGTTTCGAATCGGTGTTCGCGCGCACGATCAACTTCACCTTCACCGCCCAGGATTGATCCCGGGCGGTCCGGTGAAGTTCCGCCGGCACGCTGTACAGGGGCTCATGGCCAAGTTGGGGGGCGGAGCGCGCCGAATCCGGCCGGTTGGTTAACGGGCCGTGAGATTTGTGCGCTCGGTGACTCGGAATTCACACTGCCTTGGTTCATGATTGCGAAACTGTTCACCGCGGTCCTGTTATCCCTCGTTCTGGTTTCTCCCCTATTGAGCGCTCCATGAAAAAAATGCCTCGCTGGCTTGCCGTTGTTGCGGCCCTGTTGTTGCCCTTTGCTGCCATGGCGCAGCAGAAGGGGCTGGATATCGACATCATTGGCGGCAATGCCTCCGCCACGCCGATCACCGTCGTCCCGATGCCCTACCAGGGTTCGGCCGGTGCCCCGCAGACCGACGTGGCCGCCGTGGTACGCGCCGATCTGGACCGTTCCGGCCAGTTCCGCAACCTGCCGGAAGCCCAGATCGTCGAAAAACCGACCCGTGGCAGCGAGATCCAGTTCGCTACCTGGCGCGCGCTGAAGCAGAACTACATCGTCGTCGGCCGGGTCATGGACGCCGGCGCCGGTGCCTACCGCGTGGAGTACGAGCTCTACGACGTGCCCAAGGGTGAGCGCCTGCTCGGGCTGGCGATGACCGCCCGTGGCAACGCCATGCGCGATGTCGCCCACCAGATGGCCGATGCCATCTACGAAAAGATCACCGGTGTCCGCGGCGCCTTCTGGACCCGCATCGCCTATGTCACCGCCAGCGGCAAGGGCGATGCCATGCGCTATGCGCTGATGGTGGCCGATTCGGACGGCTTCAACCCGCAGACCATCGTGCGCTCGGCCGAGCCGCTGCTCTCGCCCAGCTGGAGCCCGGACGGCAACAAGCTGGCCTACGTCAGCTTCGAACGCGGCAACTCGGCGATCTACATCCAGAACATCTCCAGTGGCGCCCGTGAGCTGGTCACCAGCTTCCGCGGCATCAACAGCGCCCCCTCGTTCTCCCCGGACGGCCGTCGCCTGGCCCTGTCGCTGTCGCGCAGCGGCAACCCGGAGATCTACGTGATGGACCTGGGCAGCAAGCAGCTGACCCAGCTGACCAACCACTTCGCCATCGATACCGAGCCGACCTGGAGCCCGGACGGCAGCAGCGTCTACTTCACCTCCGACCGTGGTGGCCGCCCGCAGATCTACCAGGTGGCCTCCAGCGGCGGCAGCGCTTCGCGCGTGACCTTCCAGGGCAACTACAACGCCACCCCGAGCTTGTCCTACGACGGCAAGAAGCTGGTGGTCGCCCAGGGCAGTGGCAACACCTACAAGATCGCGATGATGGACAGCAGCACGGGCTCGGCCCGCTGGAACACGCTGTCGCCAGGGTCGCTGGATGAATCGCCGAGCTTTGCGCCCAACGCGAGCATGGTGTTGTACGCCGCCCGCGAGGGTGGTCGTGGCGTGTTGTATGCCGTTTCGGCCGATGCGCGCGTGCGCCAGCGGCTGGTTCTGGCCGACGGTGATGTTCGTGAGCCTTCTTGGTCGCCATACCGTACAAAGCGCTAACAGAGTGTTAAGATTTCGCCGTATTCATCCCTCATCCGGCTTTAGGAGCCTCAAAGGTATCGCCATGAACAAGACCACCCGCGTTCTGCTTGTCTCCCTGTTGTCCGTGGCCGCCCTGGCCGGTTGTTCCAAGAAGGTCAAGGAAGCGCCTGTTGCCCCGGTTGATACCGGCAGCACCACCGCTCCGACCGGCCCGTCCACCTCCGGCCTGTACGGCCCGGGCGATCTGGATACCGACTCCTGCCTGCGCCAGCGCGTGGTGTACTTCGACCTGGACAAGGAAGACGTGAAGCCGGAATTCCAGGCCATCATGGCTTGCCACGCCAAGTACCTGCGTGACCGTCCGTCCTCGCGCATGACCCTGCAGGGCCACACCGACGAGCGCGGTTCGCGCGCGTACAACCAGGCCCTGGGCGAGCGTCGTGGCAACGGCGTGTCCTCGGCACTGCAGGCCAACGGTGGTTCGGCTTCGCAGCTGACCGTCGTGTCCTACGGTGAAGAGCGTCCGGTCTGCACCGAGTCGGGCGAGTCCTGCTGGTCGCAGAACCGTCGCGTCGAGATCGTGTACACGGCTCAGTAATAGATGCGCTTTCGATTTCTATCGATGATCGTTGCGGCAGCCCTCGTGGCTGCCGCACCGGCCAATGCGCAGCGCCAGAGTCTGGCCGACCGCGTCGGCGCGCTTGAGCAGCAGGCGAACAACAACCAGTCCAACATGGACATGCTCAACCAGCTGAACCAGCTGCGTACCCAGTTGCAGGCCCTGCAGTCGCAGGTCGAGCAGCTGCAGCACGACAATGAGCAGCTCAAGCAGACCGGCAAGGACCAGTACCTGGACCTGGACAGCCGCCTGAACCGCCTGGAAGGTGGAGCCCCCGTGCTTCCCGCCGCCCCGGCCGCAGCCGCGACTGCCCCCGCTGCACTCCCGAAACCGGCAACGGCCGCTTCCGAGCGGCCGCCCTCCGTGCACGGCGATGCCGGCAGCCTGGCTGCCAGTGGCGACGAGCGCACGGCCTACAATGTCGCCTTCGATTCGCTCAAGGCCGGCAAGTACGACGACTCGGCGCAGCTGTTCATGAGCTTCCTCGAGCTGTACCCCAACGGTGTCTATACCCCCAACGCGCTGTACTGGTTGGGCGAAAGCTATTACGCCACCCGCAATTTCCCGCTGGCTGAGGCGCAGTTCCGCGACCTCATCTCGCGCTACCCGACCCATGACAAGGCGTCCGGTGGCCTGCTCAAGATCGGCCTGTCGCAGTATGGCGAAGGCAAGGTCGACCAGGCCCAGGCGACCCTGGAACAGGTCGTGTCCACGTACCCCGGCTCCGACGCCGCGCGCACCGCGCAGGACCGTCTGCAGTCGATCCGGCTGGGCCAGCAGATCCGCTGAACCCGCCCCGGGCCGCTGAGGCGGCCGGGCCCGGTATAATGATTGATCGCCAACCGGGCGTTGCCCGGTCTTCCGTGCCGGGCCATGCCCGGCTGTTGTCGTTTCCGAAGCCGTCCCCCAAGAATCACCGCCATGACCACGACCCTGTCCGCTGCCGCCGCACTCCCCAGTGAGATCGTGCAGTCCCCGCTGCCGCGACTGAAGATCACCGAGATCTTCCTGTCCCTGCAGGGCGAAGCCGATACCGCCGGCTGGCCGACCGTGTTCGTGCGCCTGACCGGCTGCCCGCTGCGCTGCACGTACTGCGATACCGCCTACGCCTTCCATGGCGGCACCTGGTGGGACATCGACGCGATCGTGGAAGAGGTGCTGGCCCAGGGCGTGCACCACGTCTGCGTGACCGGTGGCGAGCCGCTGGCGCAGAAGCGCTGCCTGGTGCTGCTGGAGAAGCTCTGCGATGCCGGCCTGGACGTCTCGCTGGAAACCTCCGGTGCGCTGGATGTCAGCGCCGTCGATCCGCGCGTATCGCGGGTGGTCGATCTGAAAACCCCCGGCTCCGGCGAAATGGCCCGCAACCGCCTGGAGAACCTGCCGCTGCTGACCAAGCGCGACCAGATCAAGTTCGTCCTGTGCAGCCGCGAAGATTACGAATGGGCCCGTGGCATGGTCCGTGAGCATCGCCTCAACGAGCGCAGCATGGTGTTGTTCTCGCCGAGCAAGAGCGAGGTCAGCCCGCGCGAGCTGGCCGACTGGATCGTCGCCGACCGCCTGCCGGTGCGCTTCCAGATGCAGCTGCACAAGCTTCTGTGGAATGACGAGCCGGGCCGATAAGCCGCCTTGGCATTCCCTGATGTACCCGGCGCGGGACAGCGTGCTGGTTCCCCGCAAACCACCGGAAACAGCCCCATGAAGAAAGCAGTCGTCCTCCTGTCCGGCGGCATGGACTCCGCCGCCGTCGTCGCCATCGCCCGCGAGCAGGGTTTCGCCGTCCACGCCCTGAGCGTGCGCTACGGGCAGCGCCACACCTCCGAACTCGATGCCGCCGCGGCGGTCGCCAGCGCGCTGGGCGCGGTGGCCCACAAAACCGTCAACGTCGACCTGCGCAGCATCGGCGGCTCGGCCCTGACCGATGATATCGACGTCCCCGAAGCGGGCGGTGAGGGCATCCCGGTCACCTACGTGCCGGCCCGCAACACCATCATGCTGTCCGTCGCGCTGGGCTGGGCCGAAGTGCTGGGCGCCAACGACATCTTCTGTGGCGTCAACGCCGTGGATTACTCCGGCTACCCCGATTGCCGCCCTGAGTTCATCCAGGCCTTCCAGGCGCTGGCCAACCTGGCGACCAAGGCGGGTGTGGAAGGGGCGGGCATCCAGGTCCACGCGCCGCTGCAGTTCCTGAGCAAGGCCGACATCGTGCGTGAAGGCGTTCGCCTCGGTGTGGACTTCGGCCTGACCGTGTCCTGCTACAACGCCGACGACCAGGGCCGCGCCTGCGGGCACTGCGACGCCTGCCGCCTGCGTGCGCAGGGTTTCACGGATGCCGGCGTACCGGATCCCACCCACTACGTGTGATGCCGGACGGGTACGCATGAGCGCGAAGATGCGTTAGAATGCGCACCCCCGGCGTCATGTCGGGGATGCAATGGGCCGTTAGCTCAGTTGGTAGAGCAGAAGACTTTTAATCTTTTGGTCGATGGTTCGAATCCATCACGGCCCACCATTGCATCCATGATCAAGGCGACCGCGAGGTCGCCTTTTTCATGCCTCCCGTTCGGCCCGGATCGCATCAAGCCCCGTCCTTCTGCATGGAACGCGTCGTGAACAACCAGCTCCCACATCCCCGGTCTACCTTCCGTCCCCACGCGCTGCTGCGTGGCACTGCACTGGTCCTTGCGCTGATTGCCCTGGATGCGGGCGCCGCGCAGGATCTGACGATCACCTACTACGACGTGCAGGGTGACACCCTGCAGGAACTGCGCACGTCACTGAACGCGCACGGTCCCGTCGGCAAGGACGGCGTGCGCCATCACGGCCACGTGGACTGGTACGTGGGGTGGAACTTCGACTATGCCCCACGAGGTGCAGGTTGCAGACTCGGCAAGGTGCGCATGGAGGTGAGGGCCACCATGGTGCTGCCGCGCTGGACCGGCGCGGACACGGCGCCCGCCTCGCTGCAACAGGAATGGGCGCGCTACAGCCAGGCGCTGCGGGTGCATGAAGACGGCCATGCAGCGCATGCCGATCAGGCTGCCGAGGACATCCAGCGACGATTCGCCGCCGTTGGCGGCGGGATGCGCTGCCCGCAGCTCGGTGAGGAACTCAACCGCATCGGGAAAGCGGTTCTCGATGAATACGCCGCGCGCGACAAACAGTACGACGAAATCACCGAGCATGGTGCCACGCAGGGCGCGCGTCTCTAGCGCGCAGGAGGCACTGCAGTGAGCGGCTCAGTGCCGCGTGATGTCCTCGGCAACGGTCTCCAGCAGTCGTTGCGCGCGTGCGCGTGCCCCTTCGCCAGCGCGGGGCGTGATCGGTAGATCGGGCGCGATGCCCGCCACTTCATCGGTGCCGTCGGCGCGCAACCGGACACAGTCCGGAATACGCATGCGCAGGTGTGAGTGGGGCAGCTCGCGCGATGGGGCGCCGCTCATGAAACCGCAGCCGTAGCCACCACTACCGGTGCCGACGATGCGCGCGATGCGGTTGTCCTGCATGCGCGCGGCAAACATCTCCGCCGAGGACACGGTCTTGCCATTGGTGATGACGTAGACCGGCCCGTCCCACGCACCCCAGTGGGCGCGCAGGTCCTGTGCCCAGTCGAGACGGTGGGCGATCAGGAAATCGTCCAGCGTATCCACCGCCTGGCTTGGCAGCGGGCCACCGGAGGTGCCTGCCGCGACCAGGCGGCGGCACTGGCCGCCGTTCCATGGCTGCTGGGTCTGCCACACCCAGGACAGGTCACAGGCTGGAAGGCTCAGTGCACGCCGCGAAGCATCGAAGCTGGCGCGCTCCGCCGTCAGCAGGCGGCGGGCGGTGGCGGCCGGATGATGGCGGCGCAGGGCATCGTCGAGTCGCTCGAACTGTTCGTCGAGATAGGGCCTGCCTGCGGCGGACTGACTGACCAGCAGCGTGGCCGACGTGACCGGCCGCGGGGTGAACAACCGCGCAAGCGTGTCGCCACTGTCATCCCCGCCCGGGTTGTCGCCGACATCGACCAGCACGGCATCGACGCCATCGTGCTGGAACCGGCGCAGGCTGCCGGCGATCATGGCCACCCAGCCGTTCACCAGCACGCTGCGCATGTCGCCGATGGAATCGGCATGGCGCAGCTGTGGCCACAGCGCGTGGCATAGACCGGGATAGCGCAGCGCATCGAACTCGTGCAGCCGAAGCACGCCCACCTTGCGTCCCTCGGGCAACGCGAGGATGCCGGCGCGCAGCGCAGGGTCGGCCTGGCCGTCCAAGGGGGTGTAGCCGGGCAGTGTTTCCAGCGGAAGGCTGAAGTCCTGCCGGCCTTCATCGGCGACCCCGAGCGCGGCGCAACCGGCACTCGGGCCCAGCGTGCGCGGATCGACAGCCCGTGGTGGCTGGGACGTGCCGCCTGCATCCAGCCGGTCGAGCAGCGCTAGGTGGCCATCATGGAAGCCGGCCAGAAAACTGCGCAGCGCCTGGGTGGCCTGGGCGTCATTGCGTGCCTCGGCGAGGTCGCGCTGTGCCCGGGCATCAAGGGTCGGCAGATCGACGCCGCTCTCGGGCGAGGCCATCCAGGCCAGGTGCGCGTAGTCGCTCTGCAATGCTGCTTTGAGCACCGCGTAATCTGCCCGCCAGGCATCCCGATCCACTGCCGCGGCCGCGCTCACGCCACTGGCCGAGAGCGTGCCCACCGCCGCCAACAGGCCCGCCATCCATCGCATGGTTGCCATCACATCCTCCCTGAGTCGGGCCGGCACATCCGGCTTCCACGTGACTGTCCACCCTCGATCTTAGTCAAGGGGACGCCTCGCAGGTAGTGGCAGCGGTGCCCTGCGCACACCTGCACGTCGAGGCGGAGAAGCGCCATGAGCATCGCAGGGAAGGACGCCACGGGCCGATCCTTGCGCCTGGCGGACCGTGTCGGCTGGAGGAGGCGCCGCATACACCCGCTACGCACGCGATCGCGCACAATAGGCCGTCTTTGAGCTGATTGCTGTTGGAGGTGCCATGAAACGTGTCGTCCTGCTGAGCCTGGGGGCGCTTGCGCTCGCGGCGTGCTCCAAGCCTGAATCCGCCGATCAGGCGGGCCCGTCGGCCACCGCCGAGGCCCCCACCGCGGCCAAGCCTGCCGACCCTGCCGCTGCCGCGACCCAGTCCCCGTCGTTCGATTGTGCCAAGGCACAGTCCGAGGCCGAGAAACTGGTGTGCGTCGACCCACGGCTGGCCGCGCTGGACCGTCAGCTGGCCGCGCTCTACAAGCGCGTGCAGACCAGCCCGGACGAGCTGGACATCGCGGCCGAACAGCGTGGCTGGATCAAAGGGCGCGATGCCTGTTCGCGCGCGGTGGATCCCAAGCGCTGCCTGGTCGAGTCCTATCAGACCCGTCTGGTCGAGCTGACCATCAACGGCGGCGGCATCCAGATGCCGGCGAAGGTCGAGTACCGCTGCGACGACAACAGCAAGCCGGTGACGGCGGTGTTCTACAACGACATCGACCCGACCGCGGCCGTGGTCAGCTGGGGCAACGATCAGGCGATCGTCTTCCCGATGCCCGTGAGCAAGGACGAGAACAATGGCGGCCGCTGGGGCCGGGAGGGCGTCGACCTGCGTATCCACGACGACCAGACCACCCTGGACTTCTACGGCACCACGCTGCAGTGCCAGATCGCCCGGTGATGCCGGCCACCGCCGCGTCGCTCAGCGCACGCGGCGGTAGCGCACCTCGTTCTGCCGGTCGCCGACCTCGGTGGTGACGAACCCGTCGCGGCTCTGGCTAATATCGAACACGCTGCTGCCGACGTTGAGCTGGCCGCCGTTGACCCAGCCATTCAACGTCTGGCCGCCGGTCTGCGCGCTCATCCGGCCATCGCTGTCGATGCGCATGCGGATGTCGGCATTGAAGGTCGGGTTGTAGCCCTCGAATTCTCCGATCATCCAGCCGGGTACGTAGGAGGTATGCCGGGCGCCCTGGTAGGTGTCGTCGTCGTAGCGCGCGTCATCCTTGTTGGCGTTGTGCGCCAGCGCGCCGAGGATGGCCGCGCCGATCAGCACGCCGGCGGCGACCTTGGCGTCGTGGTTGTCATCATCGTGGCGATCATCACGGTCGCTGCCGCCGTGGACCCGGAACGAGGCCCGGCAGCCATCATCCACCCAGACCTCGCGGCGGTCGTAGTCCCAGGTGCGGCCTTGCCGGCAGTCCGCACCGGACAGCTTGCGGTCCAGGGTGACGTAGCCGGCGCGGGGCAGGGTGCAGGATTGATAGCGGTTGTCGCGGCTCTCGCAGGTGACGAAATCATCCGCACGCGCGTTCTCGAACGGAAGCAGCAACAGCAGGGGCGTGGCCAGCAGCGTACGAAAAAGCATGACGTCGATTCCGGCAGGGAAAAGAAGCGCGTTTCACTGACGCCGACGATGGGCACGCGGGCATGAAATCCGGATGAAGATCACCCGCCGTTCAAACCGATCAGCCGCCTCAGGCGCAGGCCGCCAGCGGTTGCTGGAAACAGGCCCGGATCGCGTCGAGCAGTTCGCTCATGCTGTACGGCTTGGGCAGGAAATGCATGCCAGGGCCGAGCTGCGGCACCACGACGGAAGGCTCCAGGCCCGAGGTGACCAGCACCGGCAGCCCGGGCCGTTCCTGCTTGACCCGATGGGCGGCCTCGATGCCGCTGACCGCGCCCAGGCAGACATCGGTGAACACCAGATCGAAGCGCTCGCCGGCCTGGAGCAGCCCCAGCGCGGCTTCCGCCGAACTGACCGCAACGACTTCGCAGGCCTGGCTTTCCAGTGCCATGCGGCTCAGTTCGCGGGTGTCTTCGGTGTCTTCGATCAACAGCACGCGGGGTTCGGGATGGTGCTTGGACAACAACATGGAGCGTGGTTCCTGCTTACCCCCGGACAGGGGCGCGCAAGTATCGCGGGCCGCCGGTGAGGAGGCCGTGGACGGCACCGAAATGCCAGGTAAACCCCCCCCGCGTGACCTGCCTTCGGGTGGCTCATGCCGATGTGAGGGACCGGGGCCTGCGGCGGTGCCAGGCCCAGACCAGCGCCACCGCCAGTCCTGCTGCTGACAGGCGCAGCACGGTAGCCGGCCAACCGACGGCCGTGGCCTCGGTGATCACGAACACGTTCCAGGCCAGGTTGAGCGAGACATGCAGGGCCAGCCCGCTCCACAGGGTGTAATCGTCCAGAGTATTGAGCCAGGCGAACACCAGCCCACCGATGCCGGTGATGGCGAACACCTGCAGGGCCATGCTGCCGCCACCGCCGAACGACCACCAGTGGATGGCGCCGAAGATGACAGCCTGGACCAGCGCAGCAGCCAGCCACGGCCAACGCTGCTGGCGGTGCGCGAAGATGAAACCGAAACCGCGGAAGATGATCTCTTCGGCGAGTGGAAACAGCACGCCGAGCATCAGCAGGGCGAGCACATCCTGGGTCGGATTGAATCCCCCCAGCCACCACAGACCCAGCCAGCACGGCAGCGTCGCCAGCAGCGCCAGGGCCGGCCCCTGCCAGCCATTCCAGCGCAACCCGAGCAGCGCACTCAGGCGCTGCCCCGGCCGCACCAGCAGCGCGGCCACGAGCAGCACCAGCAGCACGCCCAGGCCGTTGTCGAGGATGGCGCCGCCATAGGGAATCGGCAGTTTCGGGATCGGTGCGCCCAGCCACGCGGCAAGGTCGCGCAGGTTGATCGAGATGGCCAGGGTCAGCACGACCACGCAGGCGGCCAGCCAGGTGGGCAGGCGGAAGGACGGCATGGGACGCTCCATATCCAGGGATGCGTGGATTGTTGGCGAGGACAGGCCGGGCAGCATGGGGCATTGGTCGGGGGGCCATCGGTCATGGCCGCGTTGCACCACGGTCAGGTGGGACCGGCTAGAGTGCGGCTTTGCCCCTTGGATAACTGCCCATGCAATGCCCCGTATGCAAGACCCAAGCGCTGCAGATGTCCGAGCGCCAGGGCATCGAGATCGATTACTGCCCGCAGTGCCGTGGCGTGTGGCTGGACCGTGGCGAGCTGGACAAGATCATCGAGCGCTCGGCCGGTGCCGCAGCACCGGCCCCGGTACGCGCGGCTGCTCCGCCGCCGCCGGCCGCCGTGCAGCACCGTGACACCCGCCATCTGGGCCAGCAGCCGTACGGCGACCAGCACGGCTACCGCAAGAAGAAAAAAGAAAGCTTCCTGTCGGACCTGTTCGACTTCTGACAGGCGCCTGTGCCGTGCTCAGGCGCGGCGCAGGATGAATTCCCGGTCGACACTGTCGCCGACCGGAAAATCGTATTCGCCGACCTTGCTGCAGCCATAGCGCGCATAGAAGCGCTGCGCACCTAGATTTTCCGACCATACGCCGACCCACAGCGTGCGCCGCTGCGGTTGATCGAGCCACGCCAGGAACGCGTCCATCAGGCGCGCGCCGTGACCACCGCCCTGGTGGCTGGCGAGCAGGTAGAGACGTTTGAGTTCGATATCGCCCTCGGCGGCATCGGCATGCGGCAGGCAGTTCGGCCCTGCGGCGAGATAGCCCACCACACGTGCGCCGTCTTCCAGCAGCCACGCCGCATTGCGTGGGTCGGCGAGCTCGCGGCGTTGTGGCTCGACCGCGTAGTGGCTGTCCAGAAAATCACGCAGATCCTGCGGCGGGTACGAATCGCCAAAGGTCTCGGTGTAGGTGGCGATGGCGATCGCCGAGAGCGCATCGGCATCGGCAAGGGTGGCGCGGCGGAGGGTCAACGTCATGGCGCAGGGCAGGCAGAGCGGGTCGGCAGCTTACGGCATCGGCGCAGGCGGCAGGGGTTCCGGGCACCTTGGTACCCGGAACCTGTCACGGCCGCTGGATCAGAACCAGACGCGCACGCCCGCCACCCAGCGGGTATCGCGCGCGCGCTCACCGGCCACCTCGTGGTAATCAGCGGTATCGCCGAACAGCCGCTCGTGGCTGATGCCGATGTAAGGCGCGAAGCGGCGGCTGAACTCGTAGCGCAGGCGCAGCCCGGCCTCGACCTTGTTGAGTCCCGAACCGTTGCCGTACGCCGGCTCGTCCTTGGCCGAGAACGTGGCTTCCACCAGCGGCTGCAGGATCAGGCGGTTGGTCAGCAGCAGCTCGTACTCCACTTCCACTGTCGCAGCAAACTGTCCGCCTTCGCCGATGTAGGCCGTGGCCGAGGTCTCGAACTTGTACGGCGCCAGGCCCTGGATGCCGAACGCCGCCCACGTGCGCGAATCCGCCGGGCGGAAATCCTGCTTCACGCCAACCAGCACGTCCCACCACGGCGAGACGCTGCGGCCGTACATCACCTCGAGATTGGCCGACTCGGTGCGGCCGTCACCGCGCTCGCCTTCGCTGCGCAGCCATAGCCGGTTGATGTTGCCACCGACCCAGCCGCTGGCCTCCCACGCCTGGCCGGTACCGTGCTGGCCGTCCCAGTGTTCCAGGCGGTTGACCAGCAGCATGCTGTGGATCTCCGGTGCATGCTCCATCGCACCGTGGTCGATCGGAGGGAACGCGGCGAGGCGGTCGGCGGGCGTGACGACCGGAATCGGTTCGCGTGGCTCAGTGAGCGCGGGTGGCTTCGGCATGCCGTGGTCCTTCGTCGAATGGTCCATCTGGCTGTGATCTGCGCTGCCATGGTCCATCGTCGAATGGTCCATCTGGCTGTGATCGGTGCTGCCGTGGTCCATCGTCGAGTGGTCCATCTGGCTGTGATCGGCGCTGTCGTGGTCCATCGTCGAGTGGTCCATCTGGCTGTGATCGGCGCTGCCGCCATCTGCCGGTGGCGCATCGGCCGTGATCGGTGCCGTGGCATGGCCGGCATGCGACTGCGCCCACGTCGGGGCGGACAAGGCCAGCAGCAGCGCAGCGCTGAGGGTGGGCATCGCGGTAAGCGGAGCGCGGCTCATTCTTCGATCCTCACTTCGCGCATCATGCCCGCTTCCATGTGGTACAGCAGATGGCAGTGGTAGGCCCAGCGGCCGAGCGCGTCGGCGCGCACGCGATAGGTGCGGCGGGTGCCGGGGGGCATGTCGATGGTGTGCTTGCGCAGGTGGAACTGGCCATCGGCGTTTTCCAGGTCGCTCCACACGCCATGCAGATGGATCGGGTGCTGCATCATCGTGTCGTTGACCAGCACGATGCGCATGCGTTCACCGTAGTTCAGGCGCAGCGGTTCGGCGCTGGCGAACGGAATGCCGTCGAAGGACCAGCTGAATTTCTCCATGTGGCCGGTCAGGTGCAGCTCGACCTCGCGGCCGGGATCGCGGCCATCGGGATCGTCGAACAGGCTGCGCATCGCACCGTAGGTCAGCACGTGACGACCGTTGTCGCGCAGGCCGATGCCGGGATCATCGAGCTTTGGGTCGGTGGCCATGCTCTGCATGTCGACCAGCGGATTGCCTTTTTCGCTGGCCGGGTGGCGCGGCGCCTTGGAATCAGCGCCGTGCGCGCCGTGGCCCATGCTCGCGCCGCAGCCACCTTCCATGCCCTTCATGTCGTGACCCGCCATACCGTTTCCGGCATGGCCCATGTCATGGCCCATGTCGCTCATGGTCAGCAATGGGCGCGGGTCGCGCTCGGGAACCGGCGCCTGCAGGCCGTGGCGGACCGCCAGCGTGCCGGCGGCATGGCCGGTGCGGCCCATGTCCTGGCAGAAGATCGTGTAGGCATCCTGTCCACTGGGTTCGACGATCACATCGAAGGTCTCGGCCGGTGCGATGCGGAACTCATCGATGCTGACCGGGTGGATGTACTGGCCATCGGCGGCGACCACGGTCATTTTCAGGCCGGGGATGCGCACATCGAAGTAGGTCATCGAGCCACCGTTGATGAAGCGCAGCAGCACCTTCTCGCCACTGCGGAACAGCCCGGTCCAGTTGCCCGCCGGTGCGGTGCCGTTGAGCAGGTAGGTATAGGTGTGGGCGTTGATGTCGGAGATGTCGGTCGGCGTCATTCGCATCCGGCCCCACATGCCGCGGTCGGCGGTGGCTGCGGCCCAGCCATCCCGGCGCACATCACGGAGGAAGTCGGGCAGGGTGCGCTTGTAGTAGTTGTCGTACTCGGCCAGCTTCTTCATGCGGCGGAACAGCGCGCCGGGGTCCATGTCGGTCCAGTCCGAGAGCACGATCACGTGCTCGCGGTCGAAGCGGTACGGCGCCGGCTCGAGCGGGTCGATGATCAGCGCGCCGTACAGGCCGGCCTGTTCCTGGAACATCGAATGGCTGTGGTACCAGTACGTGCCCGACTGCTTGAGGGTGAACCGGTACTGGTAGGCCTCGCCGGGGGCGATGCCGTTGAAGCTCAGGCCGGGCACGCCGTCCATGTTGGCCGGCAGCAGCAGGCCGTGCCAGTGGATGGAGGTGGGGTGCCCCTGCAGCGTGTTGGCCACCCGGATGTTGACCGTCTGGCCTTCGCGCCAGCGAAGGATCGGCGCCGGCAGGCTGCCGTTGACGGTGATCGCCGGGCGGGTGCGCCCGGTGAAGTTGGCCAGCGATTCGCCGATGCTCAGCTGCACGTCATGGCTGCTCAGCACCTGCGGGGCACCGGCCAGGCCGGGGCCGGCGGCCGCGAAGGCGCGTGGGCTCAGGCCGGTGGCGGCCAGACCGGCGACCACGCCGCCGGCAGCCACGCCCTGCACGAAGAGGCGGCGTGACGGCATGGGCGGGGTGCCCGTGCCGGGTGTTTTAAGGAAAGACATTGCAACTCCGGATCCGATTCGAATGGCACGCGGGGTGCCGGCAACGCCCGCAGGCGGGGCCATGCGGGCAGGGCATCAGGCAGGCGCTCGCAGAGCGCTGCGGATCAGGCGATCGGAGGGCGGGTGATGCGGTCCAGCGGCGGTGTCGGTTGCGACGGATGCGCGGCCGGCAGCGGGGCGAGTGACAGCGGGGGGGGCGTGGCCAGCCAGGCGACCTGGGCGGTCAGGCTGGGTTGCTGCGCGCAGCTGCGCAGGCAGTCCTTGATCTTGCAGTGGTCGCCATCGTGAGGCGCCTGCACTCCGCTGGCGGCACCGGGCATGGCGTGGTGGTCATGCGGGAGGGCGGCCGCCGGTGCATCACCATGGCAGGGCGGTGCGGCACGGCTTGCGGTGGCCGGCTCGGCCAGGGCGAGCGCCATCGGGCCGGCCATGGCCACGTTCAGCCCGTTGAGCAACAGGCTGAGCATCAGGACGACTCGCAGGAGCAGGCCACTGGCGGACATGGGGCTCACCTTACTGCCAAATCCGCACGGTCGCACCTATGGCTGAACACGCGGTTCAACTCTGGAGCAAGGTCTGTCTGGCCGCCCCGGCGCATCAGCCTTCCTCGCGCACGATCTCGACCAGGCGGTCGCCGTAACGGGCCAGCTTGGTGCCACCGATGCCCCCGACCCGGCCCAGCGCATCGACGCTGGTGGGGCGCTGTTCGGCAATGTTGCGCAGGGTGCTGTCGTGGAAGATCACGAAGGCCGGCACGTTCTGCTCGCGCGCGAGTTCGGCGCGCAGGCCCCGCAGCGCATTGAACAGCGCCAGGTCCTGCGGCAGCACCGACAGGCCCGTGCGCTGGCCGCTGCGATCGCGCTCGCGGGCCGCCTTGGGGGTCTCGCGGCGCATCATGACCTTGCGCTGGCCCTTGAGCACCTCGCGGCTGCCATCGGTCAGGCGCAGCCCGCCGTAGGCGCTGCTGTCCACCTCGAGCAGGCTGGAGGCGACCAGCTGGCGGAACACGCTGCGCCAGGTGCGGGCGTCGAGATCCTTGCCGATGCCGTAGGTGCTCAGTTCGGTATGCCCGAACTGGCGCACCTTCTCGTTGTCGCCGCCGCGCAGGATGTCGATCAGGTGGCCGACGCCGAAGCGCTGGCCACTGCGGTAGACGCAGCTCAATGCCTTCTGGGCGGCGACGCTGGCATCCCAGGCATCGGGTGGCAGCAGGCAGTTGTCGCAGTTGCCGCAGGGCTGCGGGTAGGTCTCGCCGAACCCGGCCAGCAGGACCTGGCGGCGGCACTGCATGGATTCGCAGTAGCCGAGCAGGTGGTCCAGTTTGGAGCGTTCCAGCGCTTTGCGTTCTTCGCCCGCCTCGGACTGCTCGATCATCTGTTTGAGCAGCACCACGTCGCCCAGGCCGTAGCAGAGCCAGGCCTCGGCGGGCTCGCCATCGCGACCGGCGCGGCCGGTTTCCTGGTAATAGCCTTCCATCGATTTGGGCAGGTCGGTATGCGCGACGAAGCGCACGTCCGGTTTGTCGATGCCCATGCCGAAGGCGATGGTGGCGCACATGACGATGCCATCCTCGCGCAGGAAGCGACGCTGGTTGGCGGCGCGGACCTCGGGCGGCAGGCCGGCGTGGTAGGGCAGGGCGTTCATGCCCTCCTTGCACAGGAACTCGGCGGTTTCCTCGACCTTGCGCCGCGACATGCAGTAGACGATGCCGGCGGCCCCGCGGTGGACCTTGAGGAAGTCCAGCAGCTGCCTTTTGGCGTTGTCCTTCTGGACGACCGTGTAGCGGATGTTGGGCCGGTCGAAGGAGCTGACGAAGTGCTGGGCGTTGGTGAGGTCCAGGCGTTCGGCGATCTCGCGCTGGGTGGGCGGATCGGCGGTGGCGGTCAGCGCGATGCGCGGCACGTCGGGCCAGCGTTCGTGCAGGACGGTGAGCTGGCGGTATTCGGGGCGGAAGTCGTGGCCCCACTGGGAGACGCAGTGGGCTTCGTCGATGGCGAACAGGGCGATCCGGCTGCGCGAGAGCAGCGACAGGAAGCGACCGGTGAGCAGCCGCTCGGGCGCGACGTAGAGCATGTCCAGTTCGCCGGCGAGCAGTTCGCGTTCGACGCGGGCACTGGTTTCGCCGTCGAGGGTGGAGTTGAGGTATTCGGCGCGGACGCCGAGCTGGCGCAGGGCTTCGACCTGGTCCTGCATGAGCGCGATCAGCGGCGAGATGACGATGCCGGTGCCATCGCGGAGCAGGGAGGGGACCTGGTAGCAGAGCGATTTGCCGCCGCCGGTGGGCATGAGGACGAGCGCGTCATTGCCGGCGGCGACATGCTCGACGATCGCCTGCTGCGGACCGCGGAATTCGTCGTAACCAAAGATGCGGCTGAGCAGGTCGTGCGCGGGGCGGGAAGACATCGCCGTAGTTTACAGGGCTGGGCGCCCCGGGGCGGGTCATCCCATTCCGGATGTGAACGTAAGCGGGACACCCTTCGACCAGGCAGCCCCCCTTGGAGTCAAGGGGGGCGCGCCGCAGCGCAACCTTGGAAATCCCGCAGGGGCAAGGCCCCCGGAGGGATTACTGCAGCAGCGAACGCAGCATCCAGGCGTACTTTTCGTGGGTCTGCAGGCGCTGGGTCATCAGATCTTCGGTCGGTGCGTCATCGGCATCGTCGGCCACATCCAGCACTTTCCGGGCAGTGCGGCACACGGCCTCGTTGGCGGTGACCAACTGGCGTACCATTTCACGCCAGTCCGCGCTGTCGGTCAGGCCCGGCTCCTCGGCGATCGAGGTCAGGGCCGCGAACTCGCGGTAGGAGCCCGGGGCGTTGAAGCCCAGTGCACGGATGCGTTCAGCGACGTCGTCCAGGGCGGCCCACTGTTCGGTGTACTGGGTCTCGAACATGGTGTGCAGCGAGTTGAACATCGACCCGGTCACGTTCCAATGGAAGTTGTGGGTCTTCAGGTAGAGCGTGAACGCATCTGCCTGGAAGGCCGACAGTCCATCGGCGATCTTCTTGCGATCGCCCTCCTTGATCCCGATATCAATGTTCGGGGCCGACGGGGCCGCCGCGCCGAGTTTCTGCTTGGCCGTCTTGGGCTTTGCCGGGGTCTTGGTCGTCTTCGCCATGGGAGAACTCCTTATGGATGGGATGAATCGGATGGCCTTCACAATAGATCAGACTACCCTTTCAGTAGTAAACAAAAGTTCTAAACGAATCGATTGATGAGCGCTATCGAAAAACCACATGCAGCACGCCTGGCCCAGCAGCAGGCCGCGATCAACGGGGCCATGAGCCGCGACCGCGGTCGTTTGCTGGGGATGCTCTCGCGTTGGCGGGCCAAACCGGCGGATGCGGGGCTGGCGGCGGCGTTCGAGCAGGCCTTGCAGGCGTCCGTGCAGCGCCGTGAAGCGCGTGCGCTGAATCAGCCGGCCATCACTCTGGACGAGCAGCTGCCGATTGCGCGTGAAGCCGAGGCCATCACCGCGCTGATCCGCGACCATCAGGTCGTGGTGATCGCCGGTGAGACCGGCTCGGGCAAGACCACGCAGCTGCCCAAGCTGTGCCTGGCCGCCGGCCGTGGCACCGCCGGCATGATCGGCTGCACGCAGCCGCGGCGGATTGCCGCACGAGCGGTGGCCACGCGTGTCGCGCAGGAGCTGCAGTCCGAACTGGGCACCACCGTGGGTTACCAGGTGCGCTTCACCGACCGTGTCGGTGACGATACCCGCATCAAGTTCATGACAGACGGCATCCTGCTGGCCGAGATCAGCAGTGACCGCTGGCTGTCCAACTACGACACGATCATCGTCGACGAGGCGCACGAACGCAGCCTCAACATCGATTTCCTGCTGGGCTATCTGAAGCAGCTGCTGAAGAAGCGGCCGGATCTCAAACTGATCGTCACCTCGGCGACCATCGATACCTCGCGCTTCGCCCAGCACTTCGATGATGCGCCGGTGATCAGCGTGGAAGGCCGCACCTTCCCGGTGGACGTGCGCTACCGCCCGCTGGAAGGCGAGGGCGGCGGCGATGCCGACGGTGGCCGCGATGGCGAGCGCACCGTGAATGATGCAGTGGTCGCGGCGGTGGATGAAATCACCCGCATCGATCCGCGCGGCGACATCCTGCTGTTCTTCCCGGGCGAGCGCGAAATCCGCGATGCGCACCAGGCACTGGAGCGGCGCAAGTACCGCGGCACCGACGTGCTGCCGCTGTATGCGCGGCTGTCGGTGAAGGATCAGGACCTGGTGTTCAACCCGGGCAGCAACCGGCGCATCGTGCTGGCCACCAACGTCGCGGAAACCTCCCTGACGGTGCCGCGCATCCGCTATGTGATCGACCCCGGTTTCGCCCGCATCAAGCGTTACAGCCCGCGCCAGAAACTGGACCGGCTGCATATCGAAGCGGTCTCGCAGGCCAGCGCCAACCAGCGCAAGGGCCGGTGCGGTCGTGTCTCCGAAGGCATTTGCTACCGGCTGTATTCCGAAGCGGATTTCCAGTCGCGCCCTGAGTTCACCGATCCGGAAATCCGTCGCTCCAGCCTGTCCGGGGTGATCCTGCGGATGCTGCAGCTGGGCCTGGGCAGGATCGAGGATTTCCCGTTCCTGGAAGCACCGGATGAACGCGCCATCGCCGATGGCTGGCAGCAGCTGGGTGAGCTGGGTGCGGTCGATGCCGAGCGCCGCCTGACCCCGATCGGGCGCCAGATGGCGCGCCTGCCGGTGGACGTCAAACTGGCTCGCATGCTGGTCGCCGCGCAGGCACAGGGCTGCCTGCGGCCGATGCTGGTGATCGCCTCGTTCCTGGGCATCCAGGACCCGCGTGAGCGGCCACCGGAAGCGCGCGCCGCCGCGGACAACGCACATGCGCTGTTCGCCGATGGGCGCTCGGAATTCGTCGGCGTGCTGCGCCTGTGGGACGGCTACCGCCAGGCCCACGAAGATCTCACCCAGTCCAAGCTGCGCGACTGGTGTGGGCGGCATTTCCTTGGTTTCCTGCGCATGCGCGAATGGCGGGAACTGCATCGCCAACTGCGCGTGCTGTGCGAAGAACTGGGCTGGAATGAAGAGCCGGCAGAGACCTCGTTGGCGCCGCTGCTGGCCGGTTCCTCTGCACCGGCGCCGGCGCGCGATGACGAGGCCAGGATCAAGGCGACGCGTGGCCAGCAGCACCGTGCCGCGCGCCTGGCCCGCGAAGGGAAATCCGAACCGGCGCCTGCCGAGGACAAGGCCGCGCCCGGCAACGGTGCCGATCCCGAGGCACGCAGCGCGTTCAGCGACAAGGTGCGCGCCGCGGCGTACCAGACCCTGCACTGCGCGCTGATCGCCGGCCTGCCCACGCAGATCGGCCATCGCAGCGACAAGGGCGATTTCCTGGCGCCGCGCCAGCGTCGCTTCCTGCCGTTCCCGGGCTCGGCCCTGGCCAAGCGGCCGCCGCCGTGGCTGCTCACTGCAACCCTGCTGGACACCCAGAAGATCTGGGGTCTGACCAACGCGGCGATCGAGCCGGACTGGGTCATCAACGAACTGCCGCATCTGCTGCTGCGCAAGCACTTCGATCCGCACTGGTCGCGTGCGCAGGGCCAGGTGCTGGCCTCGGAGCAGATCAGCCTGTTCGGGCTGGTGCTGGCCCCGAAAAAACCGGTGCATTACGGCCGCATCGCGCCGGCCGAGGCGCATGACATCTTCGTGCGCCAGGGCCTGGTGACCGGCGAGATCAACACCCGGGCCGGCTTCGTGGCCGACAACCTCAAGGTGCTGCAGCAGGCGCGCGAAGAAGAAGCCAAGCTGCGCCGCGCCGGTATCGTCGCCGATGAAGGCTGGCAGGCGCGCTGGTACCTGGACCGGATACCGGCCGAGATCCATTCGGCGATGGGCCTGGATACCTGGTGGAAAGCACTGGCGCCGGAGAAGCGCCGGGCGCTGTCGTGGACGCTGGCCGATCTGCTGCCGGGCGAAGGCAGCGATGCCGAGCGCTATCCCAGGTACCTGCCGCTGGGCGATGCGCGGCTGGCGCTGCATTACACCTTCGAACCCGGTGCCGAGGACGATGGTGTGACGCTGGAGGTGCCGCTGCACCTGCTGAACGCGCTGGATCCGGCGCGGCTGTCGTGGCTGGCGCCGGGCTTCGTCGCTGACAAGGCCGCCGCATTGATCCGCAGCCTGCCCAAGGCGATGCGCCGCAACTATGTGCCGGCACCGGACTTTGGCCGCGCGTTTGCCGAGGCCTTCGCCGAACCGACCGCCGATGACATCCGGGGCGAACTGGCGCGGTTCCTCGCGCGCGCGACGGGTGCCAAGCTGGCCGCAACCGATTTCGACGAAGCCTCGCTGGAGCCGCACCTGCGCATGAACCTGCGCCTGCGCGATGCCGACGGCAAGGTGCTGGCGACCTCGCGCGATCTGGAGGCGCTGCGTGCCCGCTTCGGCGACAAGGCCGGTGAGGCCTTCGCCGCACGCGCAGGGCGTGCGCTTGCCGCGGAAGGGCTACGCGATTTCCCGGCTACCCCGATCCCGCTGCAGGTGCCCGGCGAAGCCGGCGTGCCGGCGTACCCGGCACTGGTCGATCAGGGTGAGACCGCAGCGCTGAAGATCTTCGCCGACCGCAACGAAGCGCTGGAACAGCATCCGCTCGGGGTTCGTCGATTGATGGAGATCGCGCTGGCCGACAAGGCCAAGCAGGCGCGCAAGCAATTGCCGGTGCCGCCCAAGACCGGGCTGCTGTACGCCGCGATCGAATCGCAGGAGCGGCTGCGGGGCGATCTGGTCGATGCGGCGATGAATGCCGTGCTGGCCGACGGGCTGGGTGATATCCGCGACCCTGCCGCGTTCGCCAAACGCAGTGCCGAGGCGGGCAAGGCGTTGTTCGGTGAGGCGATGGCGCGCCTGAAGCTGGCCGAGAACATCCTCGCCCACGTGGCCGAGCTCAAACCACAGCTGGAAGCGCCGCTGATGGGGTGGGCGCGTGGCAACCTCGATGACATGGAGCAGCAGCTTGCCGCCCTGGTCCATCCCGGGTTCCTGCGTGACACGCCGGCCGACGCGTTGGCGCAGTACCCGCGCTATCTGCGCGCGATGATCCTGCGCACCGAACGTGCCAAGCGTGATCCACCGCGCGATCAGGCGCGCATGCTGGAGCTGCGTCCGTTCGTGGAGGCGCTGGCGCAGGCCGACGCGCGTGGCCTGCGCCAGCGGCCGCAGTGGCAGGACCTGCGCTGGGACCTGGAGGAGCTGCGGGTTTCGCTGTTCGCCCAGGAGCTTGGGGCGCGTACCGGCATTTCGGCCAAGAAACTGGCCCAGCGCGTAGCCGCGCTGCAGAAGGCCTGATCCGGCAACCCCCGTGCCGGTGCGGCACGGGGAACCGGGTGCGGATTACTTGACGCGGCGGACCTTGGCGCGGGTGTTGACGCCCTGCACCTGCATGTACCACACGCCGCCCAGGCCGGGAGCGATGCTGACCTCGGGCGATTGGCGGCGGACGCCACCGACCTGGGCGTCGTCGATCTGCTCCCACTCCTGCGCGTTGGCGAGCACGTAACGCTGGCCCTTGCCGAAGCCGCGGAACTCACCGGTCAAGGTGCTTTTGATCGGCTCCTTGGTGCCGAAATCGAAGAAACCGTGGTTCTTCACGATGACTTCCTGGCGCCCCTCTTCGCGGGCCTGCTCGCGAGCATCGGCCGCCAGGGCAGCCACTTTGCCCTGCAGCCAGTTGTTGAGCTCGGCCAGTTCCTGCGGTGTGAGTTTCTCCAGCCCGGCCGCCTTGAACTCGGCCGGCGACATCTGCTGCTGCAGATCGCCTTCCACCACGCGCTGGGCCAGCGCCGGCAGCGACACACTCATCACAATGGCCGCGCAGGCCAACAACCGCAGACGGGAAAAGCGCATGGCAGGGTCTCTCCTAGGGATGGCCGCAGTGTAGTGCCAGCGCCCGGGCATGTGCACATGCAGGCGACGGCGATTGTCGGGGGGGCGCTGCGGCGCTAGTGTAGATGGCCTCTGTCTTGTCTGTACGATGCTGTGAACCGCGCTTCTGCCCCCGGCCTGGATGCCTTGTTGAACCGACCCTCGGTGGCTTCGCTGCCGACCGAACTGCGCGAGGCGTTGCTGCAGCGCTGGCAGCAGCCCGAGGCCGATCTGGACATGCGCGCGGGCTGGCCGGTGCTGGCCGACACGCTTGATGCGCTGTCGCTGCTGTCGGCCGACGAGTCGGCGCTGCTGGCCACCCTGCTGTTCGATCTGCCGTGGCTGCGCGCCGGGCTGGACGCGTTGCCGGTCGGTGCGCTCAAGCCGGTGGTGGTCGGCCTGCTGGACGGGCTGGACGCGGCCGACCAGGTCTGGGCGCTGCATGCCGGGCGTGAGGCCGGTCGCAACAGCGAGGGGCTGCGTCGCCTGCTGCTGTCGATCATCCGCGATCTGCGCGTGGTGCCGATCCTGCTCGCCCGCCAACTGGCCCGCATGCGCGGTGCCGATCGCCTGCCCGAGGAGGAACGGCGCGCGTTGGCCCAGCTCACCCGCGACATCCACGCGCCGCTGGCGAACCGGCTCGGCATCTGGCAGTTGAAGTGGGAGCTGGAAGACCTGGCGTTCCGCCACCTCGAACCGGAGACCTACCGCCGCATCGCCCGCGAGGTCGACGAAACCCGGTTGGCGCGCGAGCGCTATGTCGAGGCCGTCAAAAAGGCGCTGTCGCGCGAGTTGCTGGCGCAGGGCATCCGTGCCGAGGTCAGTGGCCGCCCGAAGCACATCTACAGCATCTGGCGGAAGATGCAGAAGAAGCGGCTGGCGTTCGAGCAGCTCTACGACATCCGTGCGGTACGCGTGATGGTGGAGGACGTGGCCGCCTGCTACGCCGCATTGGGCGTGGTGCACGCGCTGTGGGCGCCGGTGCCGAGCGAGTTCGACGATTACATCGCGCGCCCGAAGGCCAATGATTACCGCTCGCTGCATACCGCCGTGGTCGGCCCGGAAGGTCGCACCATCGAAGTGCAGATCCGGACCCACGACATGCACGCCCAGGCCGAGCTCGGCGTGGCCGCGCACTGGCGCTACAAGGAAGGCAGCAAGGGTGCGGAGAAGGCCTTCGACCGCAAGATCACCTGGATGCGCCAGTTGCTGGAGCAATCCCAGGAGGGGCACGGCGGTGAGCTGGCCGGCGCGCTGGATGCCGAGCTGACCGAGGACCGGGTCTACGCGCTCAGCCCCAAGGACGAGGTGATGGACCTGCCGCAGGGCGCCACGCCGCTGGATTTTGCCTACCACGTGCACACCATGGTCGGGCACCGTTGCCGCGGCGCGAAGGTGAATGGCCGCATCGTGCCGTTGACCTACCGGCTGCGCAGCGGCGACCGCGTCGAGATCCTGACCGGCAAGGAGGCCGACCCCCGGCGAGACTGGCTGCTGGCCTCCAGTGGCTTCCTGGCCAGCAACCGCTCGCGTGAAAAGGTGCGCGGCTGGTTCCACAAGCTGGACCGCGCACGCAATGTGCAGGCCGGACGCGAACTGCTCGAGCGCGAGCTGAAGCGGCTCGGCCTGCAGCATGCCGACCTTGCCATCGCGTTGAAGAAGTTCCACGCCGACAGCGTCGACGATCTCTATATCCAGGTCGCGCTGGGCGACACCGGGCCGAACCAGGTCAGCCGTGCGCTGCTGGAAGCCGAACGGGCCGCCAGCCAGCCGGCGGTGCCGGCGATGCCGCGGCCCACGGCGCGGCGCGACAGCGTGCGCAGTGCCAACTTCACCGTGCAGGGCGTGGGCAACCTGCTGGTGCAGCTGGCCCGCTGCTGCCAGCCGGTGGCCGGCGAACCGATCGTCGGCTACCTCACGCGGGCGCGTGGCGTCACCGTGCACCGCACCGACTGTGCGGCGCTGGCCCGGCTGGCCGCAGCCAGCCCGCAGCGCATTCTTCCCGTGGAGTGGGGCCAGGCCGGCGGTGGCTATGAAGTGGACGTGGTGGTCGATGCGGTCGACCGGCGCTGGCTGCTCAAGGACATCACGAACCTGATCGCGCAGGAGGATGCCTACGTCCTGGACATCCACAGCGACAACGTCCGCAACAGCGGCCGGGCGCACCTGCGGCTGCGGCTGAAGGTCAGCGACTACGGGCAGCTTTCCACCCTGCTGGGCAAGCTGGACGCACTGCCCGGCGTCAGCGAAGCCCGGCGTCTAGGCTGAGCTCACGTGCCCCACGCTAGGCTCGCGGCATGAGCCGGGACGATGACAGGCATGATGCCGCGCACGAGGCGCTGCGGCGGGTGCGCCGCGAGGGGCGCTGGTGGTGGGTGCAGGCGCGCCACGCCAAGCGCATCTGGCGCTGGGCGTTGCTGATCGCCGTGCTGCTGTTCGTGGCCCTGGCGCTGTTGCGCCGGCCGCTGGCGAACTGGTTCTGGAATGAACCGCAGATCGAGCAACTGCTCGACCAGGGCGATCGCGCGCTGGCCGCAGGCCGCCTGACCCTGCCCGACGGCAGCGGCGCACGTGAGTCCTATCAAGCAGCGCTGGCGCTGGACAACGACCGGCTGCAGGCACGCACCGGCCTGGCCCGTACCGGCCAGGCGGCACTGCAGCAGGCGCGTGCTGCACTGGAACGCGGCGACCCGGCGGCCGCGACGACAGCGCTGGCCCTGGCGCGCGAGCTGCAGGTGCCGCAGCGCGAAGCCGACGCGGTGGCGCAGCAGCTGCGCGCGCACGACCAGGCACGCGCGGGGATCGGCGCCTTGCTCGGCCGCGCCGAAGCGGCCCTGCAGGCGCAACGGCTCGATGGCAGCCCGGACAGCGCGCTGCCGCTGTTCCAGCAGGTGCTCACGCTCTCGCCCAACCAGGTGCGTGCGCTGGAAGGGCGTGAGGATGCGCTGTCCGACCTCCTCCAGCAGGCGCGCACGGCGGCCGGGCGCGGCGATGTCGCACGCGCGGCCGAACGCGTGCGCAGTGCCCGGGGCTTCGACGCCGGACATGTCGATCTGCCGGCCACCCAGGAGGCACTGAACAACGCACTGGAGCGGCGCCAGCGCGAAGGCGAAGCCGCGCTGCGCCGGCAGAAACTGGAGGCTGCGGCGGAGGCCTTCGCCGCGGTGCTTGCCGCCTTGCCCGACGATCCTGCCGCACACCGCGGCCAGCAGCAGGTGGCCGATGCGCAGCTCTCGCGTGCGACGCGGCTGGCCGGCAATTTCCGTTTCGACGAAGCGGCCCAGGCGGTGCAGCAGGCTGAAACGCTGGGCGCTTCCACGCGCGCGCTGGAGACGGCGCGGCATGCCATCGAGCAGGCGCGTCGTTCGCAGGCCGCGTTGAAGACCCCGGCGGTGCCGCGGGCGCAGCGCGAACGCACGCTGCAGGGCCTGCTCACGCGCCTGGAAGAGGCCGAGGGCCGTGGCAATTTCCTGGATCCCCCCGGCCGCAGTGCCTACGACGCGCTGCGTGAGGCCCAGGGGGTTGCGCCGCAGGACCCGCGTGTTCGCGCGGCGGCGCAGCGGTTGTTGCCAGCGAGCCGGCAGTGTTTCGAGGATCGCCTGCGCGAGAACCGGGTACTAGGGGCCGGAGCCTGTCTGGAGGCCTGGCAGACCCTGTCCTCCAGCGACGCAGGCCAGGCTGCGGCAAGGCGCCGGCTGGCGCAGCGTTGGTTGGCGATCGGCAGCGAGCGGCTTGGCTCGGGCGATATCACCTTCGCGCAACAGGCGCTGGTGCAGGCGCGCCGCTGGCAGCCGGGCCTGCCCGAGCTGCCGGCATTTGCCGAACGCCTGCGCAGTGCCGGTGGCGGCGCGGGAGCCTAGGCCAGGAACACCCGCTGTACGGTGGCGCGGGCGGCATCCAGCGAGAAGTGGTCCACGATGTTCTGCAGCCCGGCAGTGGAGAGCCGGCGCCACAGGGCCTCATCCTGGTACAGCCGGACCACGGCCTGGGCGAACGCCTCGGCATCATCGGCCACCAGTACATCCTCGCCATCGCGCAGGTGCATGCCTTCCACGCCGCAGGTGGTGGCGACCACGGGCTGGCCGTGCGCCATGCTGAGATTCACCTTGCCCTTGACCCCCGCGCCGAAGCGCAGCGGCGCCACGGCGATGCGCACGCCGTCCATGTACGGCACCACGTCCGGCACGAAGCCATGGATGTCCACACCGGGCTGGGTCGCGGCCAGCTCGCGCAGCGCATCGGGCACGGCTGCGCCGATGCAGTGGAACCGGATATCGGGCAGCTGCGCGCGGATGCGCGCGAAGACCTCACCGATGAACCACTGCATGGCATCCAGGTTCGGCGGATGACGGAAGCCGCCAACGAACACCAGGTCCCGACGCTCGGCCCAGTCGGGGCCCGCGCCTGCAACTTCATGCAGGTTGGAGATCAGTTCCACCGTCGCGCCCGGCGCATCGATGCGCAGCTGCTCGCGCTCGGCCGCGCTGACCAGCACGGTCACATCGACCTGATCCATCACCGCCAGCTCGCGTGCGCGGGTGCGCTCGGCATTGCGCAGCAGGCCTGCATCGCCGGCGATCTCCGCACCACGGCGCTCGCGCAGGTAATGCAGGTCGACGGTGTCGAACACGGTGCGCGCCTGCGGCGCGAAGCTGCGCAGCAGCGGCAGGCACTCGTGGGCAACGTGGTAGCGCACCATCATCACCACCCCGAAGCGGGCGCCGTTGGCGCGCAGCCACGGTGCCACGCCGTCGAGGTAGGGCGCGTACCAGACCTCCACGCCCAGTGCCTGCAGCGCCTCGGTGGCGGCGCCGGCATGCTCGCGCCGGGTCGGCACGAACACCACATGGACGCCCTCGTCGAGCAGCATCCGGATCAGGTTGTACTGGCGCAGCGAGGCCGAGTCGCGGTCCGGCTGCGGCACTTCTTCATCCAGGATCAGGACCTGGCGCTGGGCGCGATGCAGCAGGGCCGGCGAGGGCACGCTGCCCACGCTCGGCTGCGCTTGCAGCGCCTTGGCCCACTTCGCCGCGAACACCCCACGGTTGCGGACCTGGTAGGCCTTGACCCCGCTGCCGGTATCGGTGCCGTTGCTGGTGCCCTCGTCATGCACCACGCGGCTGGCCGGCTGCACCAGCACGCGGTGGCCACTTTCGCGGACGGCGAAGGCCAGGTCGGTATCTTCGTAGTAGGCGGGCTTGTAACGTAGATCGAAGCCGCCAAGCTGGTCCCACAAGGCGCGGGGGATCATCAACGCCGCGCCGGAGCAGTAGTCGGCATCGCGCAGCGCGCTGTAGCGCGGATCCTCGGGTGACTCGAAGCGGCCATAGCTCCAGCCGCTGCCGTCCTGGAAGATCACGCCACCGGATTCCTGCAGGCGGCCATCGGGGTAGAGCAGCTGCGCACCGACCAGGCCGGCACGCGGCACCCGAGCAAAGGTGGCGAGCAGGGCATCCAGCCAGCCCGGCTGGGGCACGGTGTCGTTGTTGAGCAGCACCACGTACTGGCCACGCGAGCGGGCCACGCCATCGTTGCAGGCCTCGATGAATCCGCCGTTGGTTGGCCGCACCTCATAGCGCAGCCCGCGGACCTGCGGCATCCAGGCGGTGGTTTCGTCGCTGCTGCCGTCGTCCACCACCAGGATCTCGCAGTCGACCTGCGGCGGGTGGGCCGCCAGCGCCCGCAGGCAGGCCAGCGTGTGGCCGGCATGGTTGTAGACCGGAATGATGATGCTGACCACCGGGCGCTCGCTGGCCGGGACCGTGAACGGCGCGAACGGTGTGGCCTCCGGCAGGAACAGCGGTGCGCCGCGCGGGGCGGGCACGGCCTGGGTATGGACCCGGATGCGCTGCCAGGTGGCGCGCCAGCCCCGGGTGCGCAGGCTGGCCAGACTGCGACGGAACAGGCCGAGCATGCGGTTCAGGAAATAGCGAGCATCGGCCAAGGACATCGACATCCCGTTGCAACTCCAGCTTAAGCGGGGGAACCCGGGAGAACGCGCCGCTCGCGGTGGCTGCGTTAGACTCGCCGGACTTCATATTCTCGCATCCCCGTGCCCCGACGCTACGATTCCGACGACATCGACGAGTTCGACGACGACACCGAAAGCCGCGGCCCGCTGTGGCGGCGCCGGTTGATCACCTGGGGCATGGCGGCTGTCGCGCTGGGGCTGGGCTTCCTGATCCCCTATACCGTGTACCTGAACCAACAGGTCACCCAGCGCTTCGGCGAGCTGCGCTGGCAGATTCCCACCCGTGTCTATGCGCGCCCACTGGCGTTGGCGCCGGGTGTGGCCATGGATGCGGCCACGCTCAAGACCGAGCTGGCGGCGTCGGCCTACCGCGATGACGGGATCGGCAAGTCGCCGGCCACGTACACGCAGGAAGGCGGGCGCTTCGTCATTTCCAGCCGTGGCTACAACGATGTGGATGGCCGGGTCGCCCCGCGCCGCGTCGAGCTGAGCCTGTCCGGTGGGTCGATCGCCTCGCTGCGCGATCCCGACAGCCGCAAGGCCCTCAAGGCCGCGCGCCTGGATCCGGCCCGTATCGCCACGCTGTACGGCCAGAAGCAGGAAGAGCGCCGGCTGGTTCGCATCGAGGAAACCCCCGAGCTGCTGGTCACCGGCCTGCAGGCGGTGGAGGACAAGGATTTCAGCCGCCACCACGGTATCGATCTGAGCGGTATCGCCCGCGCGGTGTGGGTGACCGTGCGCTCCGGCGGCCAGAGCCGCCAGGGTGCCTCGACGCTGACCCAGCAGCTGGCCCGCAGCGGCCTGCTCGGGATCGGCAAAGAGCAGACCGTCACCCGCAAATTCAACGAGGTGCTGTACGCGCTGATCATGGAGGCGCGCTACGACAAGCGCACCATCCTGGAGGCCTACCTCAACCAGGTCTACCTGGGCCAGCGCGGCAGCCAGGCCATCCATGGCATGTCCTCGGGTGCGGAATTCTGGTTCGGCCGTGATCTGGCTTCGCTCAACACCGAGCACGTCGCGCTGCTGATCGGCCTGGTCAAGGGCCCGTCCTATTACGACCCGCGCCGCAATCCCGAACGCGCGCTGGACCGCCGCAACTTCGTGCTGGGCAAGCTGCGCGAGGCCAATCTGATCGACGATGCCGAGTACAAGCGTGCCGTCGAGGCGCCGCTGGGTGTCCCCAAGACCCCGGGGCTTATCGCGGCCAACCGCTTCCCGGCCTATGTGGATCTGGTCCGGCGCCAGCTCGGCCACGACTATCCGGAGTCCGTGTTGCAGGGCGCCGGGCTGAGCGTGATGACCGGCATGGCACCGTCTGCCCAGGCGTATGCCGAAGGCGCGGTCACCAAGACGATCAAATCGCTGGAGAGCAAGCGTCGCCCCGAGCTGCAGGCCGGCCTGGTCCTGACCGACGTCCACAACGGCGATGTGCTTGCCGTGGTCGGCAGCCGCGAAGTGTCCGAGCCGGGCTTCAACCGCGCCATCGAGGCGCAGCGTCCGGTGGGTTCGCTGCTCAAGCCATTCGTGTACCTGCTGGCGCTGGCGCAGCCGGACCGCTACTCGCTGTCCAGCTGGGTCGACGATTCCCCGGTGACGGTACAGCTCAGCCGCGGCAAGCAATGGACGCCCGGCAATGCGGACAACCGCAGCCACGGCACGGTCCGCCTGATCGACGCGCTCGCCAGTTCCTACAACCAGGCCACGGTGCGGGTGGGCATGCAGGTCGGCCCGGAGCGGGTCACGCAGTTGATCCACGTCCTGGCCGGGATCAAGGCCGACCCCAATCCAGCGGTGATCCTGGGCTCCACCGATCAGAGCCCGTATGCGATGGCCCAGCTGTACCAGTTCCTGGCCTCCGGCGGTGAAATCCAGCCGCTGCATGCGGTGCGTGGCGTGCTCGATCCGCAGGGCAAGCTGATGAAGCGCTACGACAAGACCCCGGCGCCGGCGCAGGAGGGCGACTCGATCGCCGCGAACCTGATCAGCATCGGCCTGCAGCAGGTCGTGGCCAGCGGTACCGCGCAGCGCCTCAACGCCGATGGGCTGGGCCGCCTGCAGCCGGCGGGCAAGACCGGCACCACCAATGATGGTCGCGACAGCTGGTACGCCGGCTACACCGGCGACCACCTGGCGGTGATCTGGATGGGCAATGACCAGAACCAGCAGGCCGGGCTGTATGGCGCGACCGGCTCGATGCGGGTCTGGTCGGGCATCTTCCAGCGCCTGCCGAGCGCGCCCCTGAAGGTGAGCAACAAGGGCCTGGACTGGCAGTACGTGGAGGCCAGCGGTACCGCCACCACCGATGAAGGCTGCCCGGGCGCGCGTCGTTTCCCGTTCGTGGTGGGGTATACCCCATCCTACGTCCCGTGCGCCGCGCCGAGCGCGTTGCCCGAAGGCGAGGGCGGCGAGCAGAGCGAAGGCGGTGGCTGGCGCAGCTGGTTCGGCCTGGAGAAGAAGCCCGAGCCCGCCCCCGAACCGGCGCAGAATGCACCGGCCACCCCCCCCGCCCGTCAACCCTGATCAAGGCCAGCCTGCATGACCACCCGATTCCTGATCCGTTCCGCTTCGCTGGCCACGCTCTGCCTGGCCCTGGCCGCCTGCGTCACCCCGCCGCCGGTGGTGAAGGCGCCCGTCGATACCACCACGCCGGCCCAGCGCCTGGCGGCCGTGGATGCCGCCGCCGGCAACGACGACAAGGAACTGGCCGTGCAGCCACTGCGCGACAGCGAAGTGGAAGATCTGCGCCAGGCCGCGCTGGCCCGCCGCCAGGCCAATGATCTGGCCGGCGCCGCGGCCGCGCTCGACCAGGCGCTGGCGATCATGGCCTCGGATCCATCGGTGCTGCAGGACCGCGCCGAAATCGCGCTGCTGCAGGGTGAGTGGGCGGCTGCCGAAACCTTCGCCCGCAAGTCGGTCGAGCTGGGCTCCAAGACCGGCCCGCTGTGCCGCCGCCATTGGGCGACGATCGAACAGTCGCGCTTGGCCCGGGGTGAAAAAGAGAATGCCGCCTCGGCGCATGCCCAGCTGGAAGGCTGCACGGTGCCGGGCATCATGCGTTACTGATGCAGCGCGAAAGCGGATGCGTGACGGCGTAGCGCCGGGCGCAACCCGGCAGCCTCTATCATTGTCGTCATGTCCCAACTCGCACACGCCAGCCGCGATGCCCTCAGTGAGGGCGGTGCGCTCGCCAGCCAGCTCGATGCCTTTGTGCCGCGCCCGGCCCAGCTGCGCCTGACCGCGGCGATCGCCGAAGCGTTCGACCAGCGCGACGTGCTGCTGGCCGAGGCAGGCACCGGCACCGGCAAGACCTATGCGTATCTGGTGCCCGCGCTGCTGTCCGGGCTGAAGACCATCATCTCCACCGGGACCCGCGCGCTGCAGGACCAGCTGTACCACCGCGATCTGCCGCGGGTGCGTGCCGCGCTCGGCGTGGGGCACAGCAGTGCGCTGCTGAAAGGACGTGCCAACTACCTGTGCCGCTATCGATTGCAGCAGGCCCGCGGCGAACCCCGCTTCAGCTCCCCCGAGCAGGTCGCACAGTTCCAGCGGATCCTCGCATGGTCCGGACGCACGAAATTCGGCGACATGGCCGAGCTGGACGCGCTGCCGGAAGACTCGCCGCTGTACCCGATGGTGACCTCCACCGTCGACAACTGTCTGGGCACCGAATGCCCGTTCTGGGACGACTGCTTCGTCGTGCAGGCACGGCAGCGGGCGCAGGCCGCCGATGTGGTGGTGGTCAACCACCATCTGCTGCTGGCCGATCTGGCGCTCAAGCAGGAAGGCTTCGGCGAAATCCTCCCCGGTGCGCAGGCGTTCGTGATCGACGAGGCGCACCAGCTGCCGGAACTGGCCGCCAACTTCTTCGGTGAAGGCTTCGGCATGCGCCCGTGGCAGGAACTGGCGCGCGACTGCCTGGCCGAGAGCCGCAGCGTGGCCGGTGCCCAGGCGGCGTTGCAGGTGCCGGCTGCCGCACTCGAGCAGACCCTGCGCGACCTGCGCGTGGCGATGGATGGGCTGCCGCCGCGCGGCACCCAGTGGCGTGCGCTGACCGTGCCGCAGGTGCGCGATGGCTTCGACATGGCGATGAGCACGCTGGTGCAGCTGCGCGATGCGCTGGCGGGCGTGCGTGAAGCATCGCCCGGCCTGGATGCCTGCCATGCGCGTGCGATGGACGCCGTCGCCCGCTTGTCGCGCTGGCTCGGTGAGGACGCACCGATGCTGGATTTCGACACCGACCCTGAGCAGGCGCCGCCACCGGCCGAGGTGCTCTGGTACGAGCTGACCCCGCGTGGCTTCCGTTGCCAGCGCACGCCGATGGATGTGTCCGGCCCGCTGCGCGAGCATCGGCAACGCTCGATGGCAGCCTGGGTGTTCACCTCGGCCACGCTGACCGTGGACGGCGGTTTCGAGCATATTTCCCAACGGCTGGGCCTGGATGATCCGGTCAGCCTGCTGCAGCCCAGCCCGTTTGATTGGGCCCATCAGGCGCTGTGTTACCTGCCGACCGATCTGCCCGATCCAGCCGCGCGTGGCTTCGGCACCGCCTTGATCCGCGCATTGACCCCGGTGCTGGAGGCCTCGCACGGGCGCGCGTTCCTGCTGTTCGCCTCGCACCGCGCGCTGCGCGAAGCCGCCGAGGCGCTGCGCGATGCACCGTGGCCGCTGTTCGTGCAGGGCGAGGCACCGCGTGCGACCTTGCTGCAGCGGTTCCGCGAGTCGGGCAATGGGGTACTGCTGGGCTCGGCCAGTTTCCGCGAGGGCGTGGACGTGGTGGGCGATGCGCTGAGCGTGGTGGTGATCGACAAACTGCCGTTCGCCGCGCCGGATGACCCGGTGTTCGAGGCGCGGCTGGACGCGATCCGCCGCGATGGCGGCAATCCCTTCCGCGACGAGCAGTTGCCGCAGGCGGTGATCGCGCTCAAGCAGGGGGTGGGTCGCCTGATCCGCAGCGAGACCGATCGCGGGGTGCTGGTGCTGTGCGACCCGCGCCTGCTCAGCCGCGGCTATGGCCGGATCTTCCTGGATTCCCTGCCGCCGTTCCGTCGCACCCGCTCGCTGGCCGATGTGCAGGCCTTCTTTGCGCCACAATGGCCCGTCCTCGGCGCTCCGCCTGCACCAGCGCCCGTCGCTGCGCCGCCCGTGCGGGCTGTACCGCCGACCGATGACTTTCCTACTTCCCTGTTCTGACCGCCATGAAACTGCTCGCCTTTGAAACCGCCACCGAAGCCTGCTCCGTCGCCCTGTATGTGGATGGGCAGGTCACTGAGCGCTTCGAGATCGCGCCGCGCCGCCACGCCGAACTCAGCCTGCCCTGGGCCGAGGCGCTGCTGGCCGAGGCGGGGGTGGCCCGTTCGCAGCTGGATGCGATCGCACTGGGCCGCGGCCCGGGCGCGTTCACGGGGGTGCGGCTGGCGATCGCCATCGCCCAGGGCATCGCCCTGGCGCTGGACCGCCCGCTGATCGCGGTCTCCACCCTGCAGGCGCTGGCGCTGCGTGCGCCGGCGGACGCCGATCAAGTGCTGGCCAGCATTGATGCGCGCATGGGCGAGGTCTATGCCGCGCGCCATGTCCGGATCGACGGGCAGTGGCAGTTGCAGGGCGAGGAAATCGTCTGCGCGCCCGAGCAGGTGGTGTTGCCCGGGGGCTCGCGCTGGTTCGGCGTGGGGACTGGCTTTGGTGCGGCCGAGGGCGTGCTGGCCACGCGGCTGGCCGATCAGCTGACCGGCGTGGACGCGCAGGCATTGCCGCGTGCGTCGGACGTACTTGCGCTGGCGGTGCCGGCGTTCCAGCGCGGCGAAGGCGTGGCACCGGAGTTGGTGGAGCCGGCGTATCTGCGCAACAACGTGGCGCTGACCCTGGTGGAACAGCAGGCCGCGCGGGCGGCCAAGGCCGCCCGGTAGAGCCGACCGTTGGTCGGCTATCGCCCCCTCAGCGGTCGTCGCGCAGCTCCCCGCCGGGCAGGAACACCCAGGTGCGGGTGACCTGCAGGATGTCGATCGCATCCTCGGTCTTGGGCAGTGGCGGGAACGGCTGGGCGAGCGTGATCACGCGCAGCGCGGTTTCATCGAGCAGCGGGGTGCCGCTGGACTGCAGGATGCGGGCACTTTCCACCGTGCCGTCGCGGCGCACCCCGACGGTGATCACTACCTGCCCGCCGAGCCGGCGCGCGCGCGCCTCGTCGGGGTAATTCAGATTGCCGACACGCTCGGCGCGGTCGACCCAGGCACGCAGATAGTTGGCATAGGCGTATTCGCGGGTACTGGCCGAAACGAACTTGCGGTTCGGGCGCTTGGCGTACTGCGCCGAGCGCAGGTGCACTTCGGCGGCCAGCCGTGCCATCTCCACGTCACGCTGCTCGCGCGCGGTCATCGGCGCATCCGGGCGGGGCTGCTCGGGCAGCGGCTGTGGCTGGGCTGCCGCAACCGTGTCGGTGCCATTGCGGCTGTTGACCACGCGGGTCTGCGGCGGCGGCACGCTGGCCGCCTCCTGGCGCTGCTGCGGAACCGGCGACAGCCCGGCCTGCGCCTGCGGCACGATCCCGGCCTGGTTGTCGCGCGGGCGCTGCACCTTGTCGTGGTCGCCGCCACCCTGCTGGTTGGCCTGGGCGAGGAAGGCGGCCTGCTTGGGCGTCAGCGGGGTCTGGGTCTGGCTGAAGATCACATCCAGGGTCGGTACCAGCGGGGCGCTGTCACTCACCGCGAAGCCGACCCCGAGGATCAGCAGGGCGTGCACGAGCACCGACAGCGTCAGGGTCGCGCCCAGCCGCTGGGATTCGCGCGCCTGCCACGTCGGCACCGGGGCGACGCTGGCGCTCATCGCGGCAGGCCGGCCTCGATCGCGTCGAACAGGGTGCCGGCGATGTTCAGCCCGAACTGGGCGTCGAGCTCACGCACGCAGGTCGGGCTGGTGACGTTGACTTCGGTCAGGTAGTCGCCGATCACGTCCAGGCCGACGAAGCGCATGCCGCGGCGCTTCATTTCCGGCCCGACCTGGGCGGCGATCCAGCGGTCGCGCTCGCTCAGCGGGCGGCCTTCGCCGCGGCCGCCGGCGGCCAGGTTGCCGCGGAATTCGTCGCCCTGCGGAATCCGCGCCAGGCAGTAATCCACCGGCTCGCCATCCACCAGCAGGATGCGCTTGTCGCCGGCGGTGATGTCCGGGATGAACTTCTGCGCCAGGGCCAGCGTGCGCTCGCCGTCGGTCAGGGTTTCCAGGATCACGTTGAGGTTGGGGTCGCCGGTGCCGCTGCGGAAGATCGAGCGGCCGCCCATGCCGTCCAGCGGCTTGAGCACGGCCTGGCCGTGTTCGAGCACGAAGGCCTTCAGGTCGGCGTTGCGGCGGCTGACCAGGGTCGGCGGACAGCACTGCGGGAACAGCAGGGCGGCCAGTTTCTCGTTGTAGTCGCGCAGTCCCTGCGGGTCGTTGACCACCATCGCACCGGCCTGCTGGGCGACGCTGAGCACGTGGGTGTCGTAGATGAATTCGGCATCGACCGGCGGGTCCTTGCGCATCAGCACGACCTGGCCGGGGCCGAACACGGTCTGGCTGAAGTCGCCCAGGGTGAACCAGTCGTTCTTGTCCTCCCGCACCTGCAGCGGGGCGGTGCGGGCGATGGCCTGGCCGTCGCGCAGGGCCAGCCCACCGGGGCTGACGTAGTGCAGGGCATGGCCGCGGCGCTGGGCTTCCAGCAGCATCGCGAAGGTGGTGTCCTTGGCAATCTTGATATGGGCGATGGGGTCCATCACCACGATGACATTCAACGGCATGGTCGCAACCTGGCGGGCAGGCCGATGATGGTAGCGACAATGGCCCGGCAATGCCTGCCCCGGGGGCCGGAACGCAGTGTCCGGCCCGGCCGGGGAACGGGCCGGGTTTGCGCAAAAGGGGCGTGCCGCGCACCGGCGGGGCCGCTCGCGGCGGGGCCGCGGTGGGTGTGCTTGAAGCGCGCGCCGGTATTGGGATATAGATACGCTTTCGCAGCGGCGCCGGGGATCAGCGCAAGCGTCGCGAGCTTGGGGAAAGGTAATGACTGAATACATGGCTGCGGGTGGGGAACTCGCAGGGCTGCGCGTGATGGTCATCGATGATTCGAAGACCATCCGCAGGACCGCGGAAACCCTGTTGAAGCGGGAAGGCTGCGAGGTGGTGACCGCGACCGATGGTTTCGAGGCGTTGGCCAAGATCGCCGACCAACAGCCGCAGATCATCTTCGTGGACATCATGATGCCGCGGCTGGACGGGTATCAGACCTGTGCGCTGATCAAGGGCAACCAGCTGTTCAAGGCCACGCCGGTGATCATGCTGTCCTCCAAGGACGGCCTGTTCGACAAGGCGCGCGGCCGCATCGTCGGCTCGGAGCAGTACCTGACCAAGCCATTCACGCGTGAAGAACTGCTGGGTGCCATCCGCACATACGTCAACGCCTGACCAGGGGGGAAAGGCACAATGGCTCGAATCGTACTGATCGAGGATTCACCGACCGACCGTGCGGTGTTCACGCAATGGTTGACCAAGGCCGGTCATGAAGTCCTGGAAGCGGACAACGCCGAGGACGGGCTCAAGCTCGTGCGCGAGCAGTCCCCGCAGCTGGTGCTGATGGACGTGGTCCTGCCGGGCATGAGTGGCTTCCAGGCCACCCGTGCGATGGCGCGCGACGCGGCCACCAAACATATCCCGGTGGTCATCGTCAGCACCAAGGCGATGGAAACCGACAAGGCGTGGGGGCTGCGCCAGGGGGCGGCCGACTACATCGTCAAGCCGCCGCGCGAGGAGGAACTGATCGCGCGGATCAACCAGTTGGTGGTCTGATGCGTTCTCCTTTCGACATCCTCCAGGGCTATGAGCGGCGCAGCCTGGCCCATGCGGTGCAGCTGCCCGAGCGGCAGTTCTCGCAGGACCTGTGGCGTGGCGTCGGTTACCGGGTCGGCAAGCGCCGGCTGGTGTCGGATTTCCGCGAAGTGGTGGAAATCGTGCCGATGCCGCCGGTCACTCCGGTGCCCGGCGCGCAGCCGTGGCTGCTGGGCGTGGGCAACCTGCGCGGCAACCTGTTCCCGGTGGTCGACCTGAAGTTCTTCCTGGAAGGCGAGCGCACCGTGCAGCAGGAAGGCCAGCGCGTGCTGATCATGCGCCAGGCCGGCGGTGACGTGGCGCTGACCATCGATGAACTGTTCGGCCAGCGCAGCTTCGAGCTGGACCAGAACATCGTCGCCGGCGATCTGGCCACCGGCCGCTACGCACATTTCATCGATCGCGCCTTCCATGGCGATGGCCATGACTGGGGCGTGTTCTCGCTGTCGCTGCTGTCGCGTACCCCCGAATTCAGGCAGGCCGCGGCCTGACCGCAGGCGCCTGTCTCTCCGTATTGAAGATCGAGGTTGAACGATGAGTACTGCTTCGGAATCCGCCAAGGCCGGCAAGTTCGGTTCGGTGGGCACCAATTTCTGGCTCGGCCTGCTGGCCGTGTCGATGATCGTGTTCGGCGTCAACACCGGCGTGGCGACCTGGCAGGGCAGTCGCCTGGCCAGTGCCAGTACCGATGCCGCCAACCTGCAGGTGCTCTCGCAGCAGCTGGCCAACCAGGGCCGTGAAGCGGTGTCGGGCAACGCCCAGGCGTTCACCGCGTTCAAGCTGACCAAGAGCGACATCGAAAGCACCGTCAGTGGCCTGAAGGGTCGCTACGGGACCGAAACCAATGTCGCCGGGCCGCTGAACACGCTGATCCAGACCTGGGAGCCGCTCGGCAAGAGCGCCGGCCAGCTGGTCGCCAGCGAACCGGCCGTGCTGGCCCTGGCTGGCAATGCCAACAACTTCGTCAACGGCGTGCCCGCACTGCAGGCGCAGCTGAACGAAGTGGTCCGCGCGATGTCGGCCAGCGGTGCGCCGTCCTCGCAGGTCTACAACGCGCTGCAGCAGGTGGTGGTGGTCGGCTCGATGGCCCGCCGGGTGACGGAAATGCGCGCCGGCGGCGCCAATGCCGCAGCCGCCGGCGATGCGCTCGCCCGCGACTCGGTCGTGTTCACCCAGGTGCTCGACGCACTGCGCAATGGCAACGAGGAACTGGGCATCGCCGCGGTCCGCAACGGCCCGGCACTGGCCGCGCTGGAGCAGTCGCAGAAGCAGTGGGACACCATGAAGCAGGACGCCGACGCGATCCTGGCCAGCTCCCGCCAGCTGTTCGCCGCGCAGTCTTCGGCCGCTGCCCTGACCGGCGGTTCGGCGGACATGCTGCGCGACAGCAAGAAGCTGTTCGAAGCGTTCTCCTCGTTCGGCTCGCTGCGCGATACCCGCCTGTTCCCGAACTTCTGGCTGGGCGTGGCCTCCGGCGCGTTCTCGCTGATCGCCATCGTCGGGTTCGTCGGCAGCACCGTGCGCAGCCGCTCGCGCGAGCAGGAACTGCGTTACCAGACCCAGGTGGAATACAACAGCCGCAACCAGCAGGCCATCATGCGGCTGCTGGATGAAATCAGCTCGCTGGGTGAAGGCGACCTGACAGTGAAGGCCTCGGTGACCGAGGACATGACCGGCGCCATCGCCGACGCCATCAACTACGCCGTGGATGAGCTGCGCCATCTGGTGACCACGATCAACGACACTTCGGCCAAGGTCGCCGTGTCGACCCAAGAAACCCAGGCCACTGCAATGCAGCTGGCCGAAGCAGCCGGCCACCAGGCCAACCAGATCACCTCCGCCTCGGACCGGATCGGCGAAATCGCATCGAGCATCGAGCAGGTGTCGCGCAACTCGGCCGAGTCTGCCGACGTGGCGCAGCGCTCGGTGATCATCGCCGCCGAAGGTGCCGGTGTGGTGCGCGAGACGATCCAGGGCATGGACCAGATCCGCGACCAGATCCAGGAAACCTCCAAGCGCATCAAGCGACTGGGTGAGTCCTCGCAGGAAATCGGCTCGATCGTGGAACTGATCAACGACATTTCCGAGCAGACCAACATCCTGGCGTTGAACGCGGCCGTGCAGGCCGCTTCGGCCGGTGAGGCCGGTCGCGGTTTCGCCGTGGTGGCCGACGAAGTGCAGCGCCTGGCAGAGCGTACCTCCGGTGCGACCCGACGGATCGAGAATCTGGTCCAGGCCATTCAGGCCGATACCAACGAAGCGGTCAGTTCGATGGAGCAGACCACCGCCGAAGTGGTCTCCGGCGCGCGCCTGGCCGAAGACGCCGGTACCGCGCTGACCGAAATCGAGCGCGTCTCCAATGCACTGAACAACCTCATCAAGAACATCTCGATCGCTGCCCAGCAGCAGTCGGCCGCGGCATCGGACATCACCCGCACCATGGGCGTGATCCGTCAGATTACCGGCCAGACCTCGCAGGGCGCGGGACAGACCGCCGAGTCGATCGGCCACCTGGCACAGCTGGCGGCCGACCTGCGCCGCTCGGTTGCCGACTTCAAGCTGCCGGCGTGAGCCACGGGCAGGGCGGAGAGGGAAGGAACAAGCAGATGATGCATCGCGAGAAATCACCGCACGCCATGTGCGCCGAGCTGCCGGGAGACCTGGCATGAGCACGCTGCGCGATGCCATGAGCCATGCTGCGCTGGGCTGGGTCAAGCCGGAGCTGGACGAGACCCTGCGCCAGGTGCGCAACGAGGTCGAGTACTACGTGGAAGACCCTGCCGACGGCAGCCGGATGCGCTTCTGCGCCGGCTACCTGCACCAGGTGCAGGGCACCCTGCGCATGGTCGAGCTGTACGCCCCGGCGATGGTGGCCGAGGAGCTGGAACAGCTGGCCAACGCGATCGGCGCCGGCGACGTACCCGACCGCGATGAAGCCTGCGCCACGCTGATGCGTGGCAGCGTGCTGCTGCCCGATTACCTGGAGCGCCTGCAGAACGGCCACCGCGACATCCCGATCGTGCTGCTGCCGCTGCTCAACGACATCCGCTCTGCACGCGCGGCACCGGGCATCAATGAAAGCGTGCTGTTCGCCTTCGCGCCGGACAGCGCGAGTGCCACCGAGGCCGAGCTGGACCACGCGCGTGGCAGCCTGAGCGGCCGCAACCGCGAGCTGCTCGATACGGTCGGCAACGCGGTCAAGGAAGAGCTGCTGCGGATCAAGGACGCGCTGGACCTGCACCTGCGTACCGGCGGCGAGCCGGTGCAATTGCAGACCCAGGTCAACGAGCTGGGCGCGGTCGCCGATACGCTGGGCATGATGGGCCTGGGCGTGGCCCGTGGCGTGGTCGTGCAGCAGCGCGATGCGCTGCGCGAGGTGGTCGAGGGCGTGCAGCAGATCGATGAAACGCTGTTGCTGGATATCGCCGGCGCGCTGCTGTACGTGGATGCCTCGCTGGACGACCAGGTCGCCCATCTGGGCGCCGGCGGTAGTGGCGAGGACGATCCCAGCGCGGTGGAGAACCGCCGCACGGTGGAAGTGCTGGCCCATGAAGCCATTGCCAATTTTGCTGCCGCGCGTGAGCATTTCGTCGCCTTCATCGAAACCAACTGGAATCACCAGCAGCTGCAGGAAGTGCCGCGCCTGCTCGGCGAGGTGGCCGGCGCGCTGCGCATGCTCGATCTGTCGGCCCCGGCCGACTACCTGCAGGGCGTGCGCCAGTACATCGCGGTGGAACTGCTCGGCAAGCAGCGCGTGCCCAGTGGGCGCCAGCTGGATACCCTGGCCGATGCCATGGCCAGCCTGGAGTACTACCTGGAAGCCCTGCGCGAACGCCGGCCGGGCCGCGACGACATCCTGGACATCACCCGCAGCAGCCTGGAAACGCTGCGTTACTGGCCGCTGCCGGATGCGAACCAGCCAACCGCCGACACCGGCCCGGAATCGCTGCCGGTTGCGCCCGAGCCCATCGAACTGACACCGTGGGACGCGCCGGCCCCCGAGCCGATCGAGCTCGCGGTGACCGCCGAGGTACCGCGCCCGGCCAACCTGCCGCCGCCGCTGCCGGACTTCACCTTCGATCCGCCGCCGGCGGCCGCCGCGCCCGTGACACCGCCGCCGGTGGCGCTGGTGTTCGATGCCTCCACCGCGCCGGTCAGTGCCGATGCGCCGCAGTGGACGCTGGGCCAGCAGGACGACGCCGATGAAGGGCTGACGTTTGCCCATCTCGACCCGGTCATTGCCGACCTGCCGCCCGGCGCTGCGTGGGGGGTGGCCTCGCTGCCGCCCGCGCTGCAGGCCGATCGCATGGGCGACGACGTCGCCGACGCCCCGCTGGAGATGCCGGCCTTCGTGGCCACCGGCGCCAGGTTCGATCCGGTGGCCGCCGAGCACGAGCTGCTGGCGCTGAGCGACGAGCCGATCGAATTCACCTTCGATGACGGCCTGCGCAACGCCGATGACGTGCTCTCGCTGCAGGTCGATGACGATGACGCTGACATCGATAGCGATACTGATACCGGTACTGATATCGATACCGATACCCATAGCGGTACCGATACTGATACCGACAGCGACAGCGACAGCGACAGCATTGATGCAGGGGCCGCGGCTTCGTCCAGCGTCACGCCGGGCGAGGTGGATGTGGAAGCGCTGCCGACGTTCCTGCAGGAGATTCCCGTCGCATCGGCGCAGGACAGCGCCGCGCCGCCGCTCGACCCGTTCGCCGACGATGTCGACACGGCCGCCGAGGCCGCAGCCGATGCAGCGCAGCCGAACGCCACGGTGCGCGATGCGGTGATCGGCCGTATCGAGCTGGACGATGCCGCTACCCGCTTCCTGGCCGAGCTGGATGCCGCCGCGGCGCAGTTCCGCCCGGAAGGCGCCGACACCGAGACCGTGCCGACGGCCGCCGCAGCGGGGAGCCCGGCGGTGGCCGCGTCCGCCGATGACATCAGCATCGAGGCGGGCTTCGAAGACGATGGCGAGAACATCGACCAGGACATCCGCGAGGTGTTCATCGAAGAGTTCGACGAAGAGCTGGTGAACCTGGGCAACCTGCTTCCGGCCTGGCGCGCCGCGCCGGACAACCTGGACCGCCTGCGCCCGATCCGTCGCGTGTTCCATACCCTCAAGGGCAGTGGCCGGCTGGTGGGTGCGCGCACCCTGGGCGAGTTCAGCTGGAAGATCGAGGGCATGCTCAACCGCGTGCTCGATGGCAGCCGCCCGGCCTCGCCGGCCGTGGTTGCGCTGGTCGGCCAGGCCTACGACGCGCTGCCGCAGCTCAACGCGGCACTGCGCGATGGCAGTCGTGTCACCGCCGATCTGCAGGCCATGCAGGCCATCGCCGATCGCGTGGCCGCGGGCGAAGAGACCTTCCACGTGCCGCTGCAGCGGGCGGCGAGCGCCGCGGTGCCGACGGTCATGGAGACCGTTGCGGCCGAGGCTGTGCCGGTGATCGAGAGTACGCCGGCCAACATCGACAGCGTGCTGCGCGAGATCCTGGAAGCCGAGGTCGAGGTGCACCAGGCGACGCTGCAGGCGTGGCTGGATGCGGCTGCCGATGCTCCGCAGCCGGTGACCGACGGCCTGCTGCGCGCCGTGCACACGATGAACGGTGCTTTCGCCATGACCGATGTGCCGGAGATCACGGCCGTCACCGGCGCGGCGGAAAGTTACCTCAAGCGTTCGCTTGCGGCCGATGCGCTGCCGGCTGCGGCAGGCATGGACGCGCTCGCCGAGACCTGCGCCGCCATCACCACCACCATGGCGGCCCTGCAGGACGAGGCCCCGCGGGTGCCCGTGCAGACCGCCTTGGCGGCCCGTCTGGTCGCCCTGGCCGATACGTTGCCCGAAGCGCGCTGGCCGGCCCTGGCCGAGGACGATCTGGACCTGGTGCACGACGAACTGCCCGTCCAGGCGACTGACGCCGCCGGCACGGACGCATTGGACGAAGCGACCGACGCCGGCGAAACAGCTGAAGCGTATGCCGCCGAGCCTGGGCAGTTCGCCCCGGTCGCCGATGCGCGGACGGATGCGGTCGAAGTGATTGGCGATGAGGTTGAGGACGATGCCGCACCGGTGTTGGCGCGCGCCGATGACACCACCGGCATCGACGAGCTGGAGGCCGAGATCGACGCCGATGGCCTGAGCGTGATCGAGTCCAGTCACGCGGTCGCGCCGGCCAACGACGATGATGCGCTCATCGCCATGGAGCTGACCGGCACGGACGACCTGTCCGCCTACTTCGATGCGGAACTGCCCGATAGCACGCATGCCGCCGATGCGCAGGCAGCGTCCGATGCGGTGGCCGAGGACATCGATCCGGCCGCTATGCATGCGGGCCTGGAATCGGCCGAATTGACCTCGGCCGAGGATCTCTCGCGCTACTTCGATCAGCTCGCCGAGCCGACCCCCCCGGCAAGCCAGGACGACGCCGATACTGAAACCAGGGCCGACGCTGACGCCCAGGCCGACACTCAGGCCGACACTCAGGCCGACACTCAGGCCGATCCGGCAGCGGCGCGCCCGGTCGGCCCCGACGGTCCGGCTGCCGACACCTCTGCCGATGCTCCTGCGCCGGGCAGCGTCTACGCGGCCTCCGTGGATGACGCGGCCAACGACAACTGGAGCGATGGCGAGCAGGACAGCGAGCAGCACGGCGAGCAGGTCGGCGAGCAGGTCGGCGAGCAGAGCAGCGACGAAGACAGCGACGAGGACGCGCAGGCGCTGTCCGACGTCCTGCCACCGCCGCCGGCCTTTGGCGAGGTGGTGGACGCGCAGCAGGCGATGGACGACGGCCTGACCGTTGTCGATGCGCCGGATGCGCTGGACACCCGGGTGCTGGGTCTGGACGCCACCGACGAGAACACGGGTGAAGCCGACGCGTTCGCCGACGTGAGCGAGACCACGGCGCCGGATACTTCGGCCGACGCGGCCACCCCGGCCCGCTTCTTCGAACTCGAAGACGCGCCTGCGGCCAGCCTCACCAACGATCCGGAACCGGCCGACGTCCTCGCGGCGGCGTCGGCCGACAGCGACGACCTCGGGCCGGGCGATGCACTCGACTTCACCCAGCTCGACCAGGAGCTGGTCGATATCTTCGTGGAGGAGGGCAAGGACCTGCTTGACCACTGCGATGGTCTGATCAGCGAGCTGCGCGCTGCGCCCCAGGACCGCGACGTGATCGCTGGCCTGCAGCGCGATCTGCACACCCTGAAGGGTGGCGCGCGCATGGCCGGGATCAATCCCATCGGCGACCTGGGCCACGGCATCGAGTCGCTGCTGGAAGCCGTGGCGGCCAACCGCACCGATATCGACCGCAGCGACGTGCACCTGCTGGAGCGTGGGTTCGATCGCCTGCACCAGCTGCTGACCCGTACCGGGCAGCACCGCACCGTGGCCATGCCCGACGACCTGATCGCCGCCTTCGAGCAGCGCACCCAGGGCCGCATCGCGCCGGCGCCGGCCGACACCGCCAACGATGCGCTGCCCTCCGGCGATGCCAGGGTCGAGGCGGCGATCGCCGCGCTTGTCGCAGCGCCGCTCTCGGCACCCGTCCCGCTGGAAACCGTCAGCGAAGAGGATGGCCTGCCGCGGCCGCAGCAGGAACAGGTGCGCGTGCGCGCCGATCTGCTCGACCGCCTGGTCAACCACGCCGGTGAAGTGGCGATCTACCGTTCGCGGCTGGAACAGCAGCTCGGGGCCTTCCGCGGCGCCATGGGCGAACTGGACCGCACCAATGCCCGTCTGCGCGACCAGCTGCGCCGGCTGGACCTGGAAACCGAAGCGCAGATCGTGGCCCGTTACCAGCGCGAACAGGACCAGGCCCACCACACGTTCGATCCGCTGGAACTGGACCGCTTCTCCACGCTGCAGCAGCTCAGCCGCGCGCTGAACGAATCGGCCGCCGATCTGGGCGGCCTGCAGGGCGTGCTGGACGATCTGTCGCGCCAGTACGACGTGCTGCTCCAGCAGCAGTCCCGGGTCAGCTCGGAACTGCAGGACGGCCTGATGCGCGCGCGCATGGTGCCCTTCGATGGGCTCGTGCCGCGTCTGCGCCGGGTGGTTCGCCAGGCCGGACAGGACACCGGCAAGCAGGTTCACGTCACCCTGGAAGGGACCCACGGCGAACTGGACCGCAACGTGCTCGACCGCATGGTCGCGCCGCTGGAACACATGCTGCGCAACTCGGTGGCGCACGGTCTGGAAACCCCGGAACAGCGCCGTGCCGCCGGCAAGCCGGAAGAGGGCGAGATCGCCATCCGCCTGCGCCGTGAAGGCTCGGAAATCGTGCTGGAAGTGGCCGACGACGGCGTCGGCCTGGATCGCGGGGCGATCCGTCGCCGTGCCGAACAGCGTGGCCTGATCGCCGCCGATGCGGTACTGGGCGATGCCGAACTGGACGCGATGATCTTCTCGCCCGGCTTCAGCACCGCCGACCAGGTCAGCCAGCTGGCCGGCCGTGGCGTGGGCATGGACGTGGTCCACAACGAAGTGCGCCAGCTCGGCGGCTCGGTAGACATCCACTCGGTCAGCGGCCAGGGCGTGACCTTCACCCTGCGCCTGCCGCAGACGCTGGCGGTCACCCAGGCGGTGTTCGTACAGATCGGCGAGACCACCTTCGCGGTGCCGGTGGCCTCGGTCAGCGGTATCGGCCGGATCTCGCGCGAGCGTTTCGAAACCGCCAACGGCGGCTACCACTACGGTGGCGAGGAATTCGCGCTGCACGATCTGGGCACCCTGATCGGCCAGGCCCAGGCCCGTGCCGAAGGCCAGGCCCAGGTGCCGCTGCTGCTGGTCCGCGCCGGTGACCTGCGCGTGGCCGTGGCGATCGACCAGGTGCTGGGCAACCGCGAAATCGTGGTCAAGCCGGTCGGCCTGCAGATCGCCTCGGTACCGGGCATCTACGGTGCGACGATCACCGGCGATGGCCGCGTGGTCGTCATCCTGGACGTCGCGCCACTGGTGCGTCGTTACCTGGCCAATCCGCACAAGCCGATCACCGCCACCGCCAAGGTCAGCGACCGCGATGTGCCGCTGGTGATGGTGGTCGACGATTCACTGACCATGCGCAAGGTCACCGGCCGCATCCTGGAGCGCCACAACTTCGAGGTCACGGTTGCCCGTGACGGCATCGAAGCACTGGAGCGGCTGGACGAGCGCGTGCCCGACCTGATGCTGCTGGATATCGAGATGCCGCGCATGGACGGCTACGAGCTGGCCAGTGTCATGCGCGCCGACCCACGCTACCAGGGCGTGCCGATCGTGATGATCACCTCGCGCAGCGGCGACAAGCACCGTCAGCGCGCCTTTGAACTCGGTGTCCAGCGCTACCTGGGCAAGCCGTACCAGGAGCTGGATCTGATGCGCAACGTGTATGACCTGCTGGGGATCGCCCGTGCACGCGAGTGATGTCCACGCCCTGTTGTCGGTGGCGCTGCTGGCCCGGTCCGGGCCGGCGCGTGAGCGGCTGCGCGAGGCGCTCGACCATGCCGGCGCCCGCGTGGTGCTGGAGGACGACCCCAACACGCTCGAGCTGCAGGCCCTGCGTGATGCCGACCCCGGCGCGGTGCTGATCGCGCTGGAGCCGGCGATCGAAGACGCACTGGAACGGCTGGAGCCGGTGCTGGGCTCGCCGTCACTGACCCTGATCTTCGACGAGGCCGAGCTGGCCGCGCGCCGCGATGGCTGGGAAGCGCAGCGCTGGGCGCGGCATCTGGTGGCCAAGCTGCACGGTCACCAGGACGTGCTGCCGCCGGGCTCGGAACAGGACCAGCAACTGCAGCCCGAACCGGGCCTGCCGGTTACCCCGGCGCAGTTGCATGCCGATGCGCCGCTGGAGTTCCACCTGCGCGAAGCGGAGGATGCGGCGTCCGACGTGCCTGCCGATGGCCTGTACCAGGTGCCGGCGGAGCTGAGCGAGCCGGTGTCGCTGGAAGAGGCATTGGCCGCGCTGGAGGTGGACGATGCGGCGAGCAGTGCGCCGGTGGACCCGATCGCCGCGATCGGGGACCACAGCCGCTGGTCGCTGGTCGAAGATGACGCCGTGGTCACTGGCTCACCATCGAGCACCCACACGGGCTCGGCGCCGGAGCGCTTCGACATCGAACGTCTGTCGCTGGTCGAGCTTGAGCCCGAGCCGGGAGCCTCCGGTGGCTGCACGGGTGCGGTGCTGGTCCTGGCCGGGATCGGCGGGCCGGATGCGTTGCGCCGCCTGCTGGCCGCGCTGCCCGAATCGCTGAGCACCGCGGTGCTGGTGCATATGCGCCTGGACGGAGGCCGCTACGGCAATCTGGTCAAGCAGATGGCACGGGTGTCCGCCCTGCCGGTGCTGCTGGCCGAAGACGCCCAGCCGGTGGAAGCCGGGCAGGCCTACATCCTGCCTGATGACATCGGCATCGTCGTGCGCCAGGGCACGCTGCATTTCATCGCCGAGCCCACCGGCATCCAGATCGCGGCACTGCCGGCCTTGCACAGCGGCGTGGTCCTGCTCAGCGGCGCCGATGCCGCCCAGGTGGACGCCGTGCTCGCCCTGGCGGCCGCCGGGGCCTGGGTGGGCGGTCAGATCGGGGAGGGCTGCTACGACCCGACGGCGGCCAGTGCCGTGGTCGCTGCCGGCCAGCAGGCCGGTGAACCGCCGCAGCTGGCCGCCACCATCGCCGAACGCTGGGGCGTGGACGCGTAAGCGCGCCGACGCACCCTTGAAGGAATCTCCATGAGCTACGCCAGCAACGACGAAATCCGCGGTGTCCTGATCCAGGCCGGGCACGAACGCGTGCTGCTGCCCAATGCCACCGTCGCCGAAATGATGTCCAAGGTGCCGGTCGAAACCGTGCCCGACGCACCGGCCTGGCTGGTCGGGCAGATCGCCTGGCACGGCTGGGACGTGCCGCTGCTGTCCTTTGCCCGGTTGTCCGGGCAGGGCGACGAGCCGGTGGTGACCAACAACAAGGTGGTCGTGCTCAAGGCACTGGGCGGCAATCCGCGCCGCCCGTACTTCGCCCTGCTGACCCAGACGTTCCCGCAGCTGATCGCGGTGCCGCGCGACGGCCTGCTCGCCGACGCGTCCGAAGAAACCCTGCCGCAGGGCGTACACATGCGCGTGCTGCTGGGTGAGCAGAGTGCGCTGCTGCCGGACCTGGACGCCCTGGAAGCGGCGCTGGACGAATCTTTCCCGGTCGCGGGGTGAAGTGTCCCCGCGCCTGTCGGCGTGCCCCCTGGACTCAAGGGCGCAATCGCTCCCGATGAATCAAGGGGGCTGAGGCGTCAGGCAAGCGCGATCGTCAGCCCAGATCGCCCAGGCGTGCCTGCACCGCCGCAATCGCCGCCAGCCCTGCGGTCTCGGTACGCAGCACGCGCGGGCCCAACTGCAATCCCTGGAAGCCCGCCGCGGCCAGCGCCTGGCGGTCGCGCGGCGACCAGCCGCCTTCCGGGCCGATCGCGATCACCACGCCGCCCGGTGCGGCCGAGAGCGTCGACAAGCGATGCTCGCCCTGTGGATCCAGGGTCAGCTTCAACGCCTCGGCCGGCATCGCGTTGGCGGCGTCCTGCAGCGATCGCGGCGCGACCACGCTTGGCACGCGCGCGCGGCCGGATTGGCCACAGGCCGAGACCACCACGCTGTGCCAGTGCGCCAGGCGCTTCTCGGCGCGGGCCGCGTCAAGCTTCACTTCCGTGCGCTCGGCATTGACCGGCACGAAGGCCTGCACGCCCAGTTCGGTGGCCTTCTGCAGGATCAGGTCCATCTTCTCGCCACGGGCGATGCCCTGCAGCAGGGTGATGTGCAACGGCGATTCGTTGTCCAGCGCGGTGGCGGCCTCGATGCGCACCTGCGCATCGCGCTTGCCCACCACCACCAGGGTCGCGCTGTAGTCCTGGCCATCACCGTTGAACAGCACGCAGCCATCGCCTTCGCGCAGGCGCATCACGCGGACCAGATGGTTGGCCGCATCCTCGGGCAGCGACAGGGTCTGGCCGACAGTCAGCGGATGATCGATGTAGCTCCGGGTCACGCGCATGCGACGGCCTCGTCGATGGCAGCCAGGGTGGTCAGTGCAAGCAGATCCAGATGGTCGTCCTCCACGCAGTACGGCGGCATCCAATACAGCACATTGCCCAGTGGCCGCAGCACCACGCCGCGCTTGAGCGCGGCCTTGTAGGCGTGCAGCCCGATTCTGGCCTCGGCCGGGAACGGCGTACGCTTGTCGCCGTTGCGGGTCAGTTCGAATGCCACCACCATCCCGGCCTGGCGCACATCGGCGACATGCGCGTGGTCGGCGAACGGTGCGGCCAGGGTGCGCATCACTTCAGCGGTGCTGCGGTTGCGGGCGATCACGTCCTCGCCGGCGAAGATGTCCAGCGTCGCCAGCGCAGCGGCGCAGGCCAGTGGATTGCCGGTGTAACTGTGCGAATGCAGGAACGCGCGCTCGCGCGAATCGTCGAGGAAGGCGTCGTACAGCGCCTGCGTGGCCAGCACCGCCGAGAGCGGCAGGAAGCCGCCGGTCAGGCCCTTGGACAGGCACAGCAGGTCGGGCATCACCCCGGCCTGCTCGCAGGCGAACATCGTGCCGGTGCGGCCGAAACCGGTGGCGATTTCATCGGCGATCAGGAACGCACCGTTGGCATCGCACAACGCACGCGCACGCTGCAGATAGACCGGGTCATGCATGCGCATGCCGCCGGCGCACTGCAGGCGCGGCTCCAGGATCACCGCGCAGATCTCGCCCGGGTGCTGGTCGAACAGCGTGGCCAGCGCATCGGCCGCCTGGTGCGCACGCTGCGCCGCGCTCTGGCCGGGTTCGGCCAGGTAGGCGTCGGGCGAGGGCGCGAACAGTGCCTCGGTCAGCAGCGGCGCGTATACCCGCCGGTACAGCGGGATGTCGCCGACCGACAGCGCACCCAGGGTTTCGCCGTGGTAGCCGTTCTCCAATGCCACGAAGCGGGTGCGGTGGTTCTCCCCGCGGTTGCGGAAATAGTGGAAGGCCATCTTCAGCGCCACTTCCACCCCGGCCGAACCGTTGTCGGCATAGAACACCTTGGCCAGCGGATCACGCCCGGCCTGGCGTGGCGCGATCGCCAGCAGGCGCTCGGCCAGCCGCACCGCCGGCGCATGGCTGAAGCCGGCCAGCATCACCTGTTCCAGCTGCGTGGCCTGCTGGGCGATGGCCGCGCCGATGCGCGGCTGCGCATGGCCGAACAGATTGGTCCACCAGCTGCTCACCGCGTCCAGATAGCGATGGCCGTCGTGGTCGATCAACCACGGGCCTTCGCCACGGGCGATCGGCAGCAGGGGCAGGGTGTCGGGGTGCTCGCGCATCTGCGTGCAGGGGTGCCACAGTACGGCCAGATCGCGTTGCCGCCACTGATCGGCCAGCGTGAGGGGGGCTGGGTCTGCTAGCATTTCGGGCTCATGAACACGTTTTCACCAGTACCCATTCTAGAGATGCTCGCATGAGCCGTCGCCTGCCCATCATCCACCAGATCACGGACGAGGAAAGCGGGCCGTTCCAGCGCCAGCATCTGGATCTGGAATTCTCCAATGGCGAACGCCGCCGCTTCGAACGGCTGGTGACCCGCGGCCATGGCGCCGTGGTGGTGGTGCCGATGCTCGACGACGAGACCGTGCTGCTGGTGCGTGAATACGCCGCCGGCATGCATCGCTACGAGCTGGGCCTGGTGAAAGGGCGCATCGATGCCGGCGAGACGCCCGAACAGGCGGCCGACCGCGAATTGAAGGAAGAGGCCGGTTACGGTGCCCGTCGGGTCGATGTGCTGCGCGCAATGACGCTGGCGCCGACCTACATGAGCCACCAGTCGTGGCTGGTGGTGGCGCGCGATCTGTACCCCGAGCGCCTGGCCGGCGACGAGCCGGAGGAACTGGACGTCGTGCCGTGGAAGCTGGCCGACCTGGACCAGTTGATGCTGCGCGAGGACTTCTCCGAGGGCCGATCGCTGGCGGCGCTGTTCATCGCGCGCGAGTGGCTGGGACGGAAGGAATGATCAAACTCACGACGGATCTGCGCGAAACCGTCATCGCCATCGCCCAGGACGCGGCCGCCGCCATCATGGCCGTCTACGCCACCCCGTTCGATGTGGAGATCAAGTCCGACCACAGTCCGGTCACCGCCGCCGACCTCGGCGCCAACCAGGTGATCGAGCGCGGGCTAGCGCAGCTGACCCCGGACCTGCCGATCCTCTCCGAAGAATCGGCGCAGGTACCGTGGGAGGTCCGCCAGCACTGGGGGTCGTACTGGCTGGTCGATCCGCTCGACGGCACCCGCGAATTCGTCAAGCGCAACGACGAGTTCAGCGTCAACATCGCGCTGATCTACCAGGGCGCACCCGCCTTCGGCGTGGTGCTGGCCCCGGCCACCGGCCAGGTCTGGCACGCCATGCGCGGCGAGCTGGCCTATCGCCGCGACGGCATGCGCGATTCGGTACTGCGCACCCGCACGCCGGCCTCGGCGCCGCTGCGGGTCGCCGCCAGCCGCTCGCATCGAAGCGAGCAGACCCAGGCGCTGCTGGACCGCATGGGCGATATCGAGGTGCTTGCGCAGGGCTCCTCGCTCAAATTCTGCCGGCTGGCCGAGGGCACGCTGGACGTCTACCCGCGTCTGGGCCCGACGTCCGAATGGGACACCGCCGCCGGTCAGTGCGTACTGCATGCCGCCGGTGGCGCGGTGCTCTCGGCCGAGACCGGCAAGCCATTCCGCTACAACCGCCGCGAGACCCTCTTGAACGGGGACTTCATCGCGCTTGGCGATACCCGCCTGCCGTGGCGCGAGTGGCTGCCCGCCTGACCTGACTGGAGCAACGATGCCTGCCACCCCCGAACTGGACCGCCTGCTGGGCATCATGGCGCGCCTGCGCGACCCGCAGCAGGGCTGCCCCTGGGACCTGCAGCAGGATTTCGCCAGCATCGCCCCGTACACCATCGAGGAAGCCTACGAGGTCGCCGATGCGATCGACCGGGGTGACCTGGATGACCTGAAGGATGAACTCGGCGACCTGCTGCTCCAGGTGGTCTTCCATGCGCAGATGGCGCAGGAGCAGGGCGCATTCGGGTTTGCCGACGTCGCCCGCGCGATCAGCGACAAGATGGAGCGTCGCCATCCGCATGTGTTCGCCCAGGTCCAGGTGAACGGTGCGGAGGACGTCAACAGCAACTGGGAGGCGATCAAACGCGCCGAGCGCGCCGCCAAGGGCCACACCGATACCTCGGCGCTGGCCGGGATCTCGCGCGGCCTGCCGGAATGGCAGCGGGCGGTGAAGCTGCAGGCGCGTGCGGCGCGGGCCGGTTTCGACTGGCCGGGCCCGGCCCCGGTGATGGATAAAGTACGCGAGGAACTGGACGAGGTCGCCGCTGAATTCGCGCGCGGCCCGGTCGAGGAAAACCACGCGCGCCTGCAGGAAGAACTCGGCGACCTGCTGTTCGTCTGCGCCAATCTGGCCCGCCACGCCAAGGTCGATGTCGGCGCCGCACTGCGCCAGGCCAACCAGAAGTTCGAGCGCCGCTTCCGCGCGATGGAAGCCCAGGCCCACGCGGCCGGGCAGACCATGGCCGCGCTCGATCTGGACGCGCAGGAAGCCCTCTGGCAGCAGGCCAAGGCGGACGAGCCCAAGCCGTGAAAACGCTGCTGCTGTTCGTGCTGACCGCCGTGGCCGAGATTGTCGGGTGCTACCTGCCCTGGCTGTGGCTGCGCAGGGAGGGCAGCGCGTGGCTACTGCTGCCGGCCGCTGCCAGCCTGGCAGTGTTCGCCTGGCTGCTGACCCTGCACCCGGCCGCCAGCGGCCGTGTCTATGCGGCCTATGGCGGGGTCTACATCGGCACCGCGCTGATGTGGTTGTGGCTGGTGGACGGCATCCGCCCCAGCCGCTGGGACCTGCTGGGCGTCGGCCTGTGCCTGGCCGGGATGATGGTGATCATGTTCGCCCCGCGCAGCGCCTGATCCTGACCTGCGGCGCGTCAGGCACCCCGATGCCGGCGTGAAGGCAGCGTGGCTATACTCGGTGCTACGAATCCGGGGAAAGGGAGTGACCTGATGTTTCCGACCATGCTGTTCTCGCTGGTGCTGGCCTTCGTGGCCGTTGTCATCCTGTTCAAGGCCGTGCGCATGGTGCCGCAGGGCTACGAATGGACCGTGGAGCGCTTCGGCCGCTACACCCACACCATGTCGCCGGGCCTGCATTTCCTGATCCCGATCGTCTACGGCGTGGGGCGCAAGGTGAACATGATGGAGCAGGTGCTGGATGTGCCCAGCCAGGAAGTGATCACCAAGGACAACGCTGCCGTGCGCGTGGATGGCGTGGTGTTTTTCCAGGTGCTCGATGCCGCCAAGGCCGCCTACGAGGTCGCCAACCTGGAGGTGGCGATGATCGCCCTGGTGCAGACCAACATCCGTACCGTGATCGGCTCGATGGACCTGGATGAATCGCTCAGCCAGCGCGAAGTGATCAACGCCCAGCTGCTGAGCGTGGTCGACCATGCCACCAACCCGTGGGGCGTGAAGGTCAACCGCATCGAAATCCGCGACATCCAGCCGCCGCGCGACCTGCTTGATGCGATGGCGCGGCAGATGAAGGCCGAACGCGAGAAGCGCGCGCAGATCCTGGAAGCCGAGGGTTCGCGCCAGTCCGAGATCCTGCGCGCCGAGGGCGAAAAGCAGGCCACGGTGCTCGAGGCCGAGGGACGCAAGGAGGCCGCCTTCCGCGATGCCGAAGCGCGCGAACGCCTGGCCGAGGCCGAAGCCAAGGCCACCACGATGGTGTCCGAGGCGATCGCCCAGGGCGACGTGCAGGCGATCAACTACTTCATCGCGCAGAAGTACGTGGAAGCCTTCAAGGAACTGGCGACCTCGCCGAACCAGAAGCTGGTGCTGATGCCGATGGAGGCAAGCGGGGTGATCGGCTCGATCGCCGGCGTCGCCGAGCTGGCACGCGAAGCGTTCGCCAAGCAGGAAGAGAAGAAAGCCACGCGCGGCGTCCCGCCGCGGATCGGAGGCTGACATGCGCTGGGAAGTGGTGGCCTGGGGCGCGCTGGCACTGGTGCTGTTCGCCGCCGAGGCGCTCGCGCCCGGTGCCTTCATGTTGTGGATCGGGATCGGTGCGGCTGCGGTGTTCGTGCTGGTGGCGGTGTTCGCCGAGATCCCGCTGCTGTGGCAGGTTGTCGCGTTCGTGGTGCTCAGCGTGGTCTCGATCCAGTGCTACCGCCGCTGGGGCCGGTCGCACGATCGCCGGAGCGACCAGCCGCTGTTGAACCGCCGCGCCGAACAGCTGATCGGGCGGGTGGTCGTGCTCGACCAGGCCATCATCGCCGGCAAGGGCCGGGCCAAGGTGGACGATGCCTTCTGGGTTGTCGCAGGTCCCGACCTGCCCGCCGGCAGCCCGGTACGGGTGGTGGCGGTGGAAGGGATGACGCTGAAGGTGCAGCAGGCCTGATCCGCGGTTTTCCCGCACCGCCGCAGGCGTTGTGAAGACGGTTCTGGGATAATGGATGTCTTGCCTTCATTCCCCCGGAACCGGTCATGACCCAGAAGACGCTTCTCAACGATACCCACCGCGCACTCGGCGCCAAGATGGTCGATTTCGGTGGCTGGGACATGCCCATTCATTACGGTTCGCAGCTGGACGAGCACCATCTGGTGCGCAGCGACGCCGGCATGTTCGACGTCAGCCACATGACCGTGGTCGACCTGCGCGGTGACCAGGTCAAGCCGTTCCTGCGCACGCTGCTGGCCAACTCGGTGGACAAGCTCAAGGCCACCGGCAAGGCACTGTACTCGTGCATGCTCAATGCCCGCGGCGGCGTGATCGACGACCTGATCGTCTACTACATGGCCGACGATTTCTTCCGCATGGTGGTCAACGCCTCCACCCGCGAAAAGGACCTGGCCTGGATCCGCCAGCAGGCCGCGGCATTCAACGTGGAGGTCATCGAGCGCGAAGACCTGGCCATCATCGCGGTGCAGGGGCCGACCGCGCGCGAGCGCGTGATCAGCCTGCTCGGCGAGGGCGACCGCGCCGCGCTGGAGAAGCTGGGCCGTTTCGCCGCGCTGGAAACCACCACCGCCGATGGCACCGCGCTGTTCGTGGCCCGCACCGGGTACACCGGTGAGGATGGTTTCGAGATCCTGTTGCCGCAGAGCGCCGTGGTCGCCTTCTGGAATGCCCTGAGCGCCGCCGGCGTGCGTCCGGCTGGCCTGGGTGCGCGCGACACGCTGCGCCTGGAAGCCGGCATGAACCTCTACGGCCAGGACATGGACGAAGAGATCACCCCGTACGAAGCCGGCCTGGCCTGGACCGTGGCGCTGGACGAAGGTCGCGACTTCATCGGTCGCGACGTGCTCGAAGCGCAGAAGGCGGCCGGCAACGCCCGCCAGCTGATCGGCCTGGTGATGGACGAGAAGGGTGTACTGCGCCACGGCCAGGTGGTACTCACCGCCGGCGGCGAGGGCGAGATCCTGTCCGGCACCTTCTCGCCGACCCTGGGCAAGGGCATCGCGTTCGCCCGCGTGCCGGGCGGCGAACTGGGCGAGGTCCGCGTGGATATCCGCGGCAAGCAGGTTCCGGTGCGCGTGGTGAAGTTCCCGTTCGTGCGCGAAGGCCAGCCCCAGCCCGGTGTGCTGATCGACGGCTGATGCCGTGCTTTACCCGGTGCGGATGCCTCCGCATCCGCGCCGGTTGGTTACACTACCCCCGTTTCTTGACCCCCCTGATATTCCTCGGAGCAGTCCCATGAGCGAGATCCCCGGCGACCTCAAATTCCTCAAGTCCCACGAGTGGGCGCGCGTTGAAGGCAATGGCCGCGTCACCGTCGGTATTTCCGACCACGCCCAGGGCCTGCTCGGCGACCTGGTCTACGTTGAACTGCCGGAGGTTGGCCAGGAGGTCAAGGCCGGCGAGCAGGCTGCCGTGGTCGAGTCGGTCAAGGCCGCCTCGGACGTGTACAGCCCGATCACCGGCACGGTGGTCGAGGTCAATTCGGCCCTGAGCGACAAGCCGGAAACCATCAACGAAGACGCCTACGGCGAGGGCTGGATCTATGTCGTCGAAGTGGCCGGCCTGGAAGAAGTCAACGACCTGCTGGGTCCGGACGACTACGCCGAGCTGCTGGAAAACGACGATCACTGATCGTCGCCGCCGCTGAAGAACGGCCGCCTGGTGCGGCCGTTTTTTTTGCCCGTTCGCCGGGCGCGCGCGAACGGCGTTAGCAGTACGTGAGGATTGCAGTGCGCGCGCGGCGGCACGCGATCGCGACCATGGGCTCATGACGATCGATTCGGTGCCGATGCATGTCGGTGATCTGGTCCGCGCCGCGCACCCGATCGCGCACCGATATGGCATCGATATGGACGCGCACGGACGCTCGAAGTCGATCATCGCGGACGGACGCGCCGGTGCCAGGGCGGTCAAAAGTTTGCGCAGTTGCGCGAATCGGGTCGAAAAAAGTGCGCGCAGATGTGAAAAGTTTTCCGGTCTGTTTAAGGGGCGCACGGGGAGGCTGGCGAGGTGCGTGGTCGAGCAGGCTGCACGCGCGGGCACGCAATGGCATGCACCGCGATGTTGCGATGTCGCGACACGAAAGTGCTTCTTTTAAGTGTTTTTCTTTTCAGTGCTGTCAGCGTGTGCGGGCGCAGGGCGTTCGCGCCGGCGGCGGCAGCGTGCGTTCGGCAGGTCGCAGGCGGGCGCAGCGAGGGGGGGCGAGGCAAGGCGCCGGTGTGAAAATTTTTCGCCGGGGTTGTTGACAGTCAAAAAAAGCGTGATTAGGTTTCGCCTCAGCAGACCTTGCCTGCGAACAGAGTGAGCAGAATCGACATCAAGTCGCGAAGCACAACCTGGACATCCACCTCGCGTCCCATGACGGTGGAGATGGCTTCGCTTCCCCCGGCGAACCGCAAGTTCCTTTCCTCTTCGATACCTGCCTGGCCACATGCGGCGGGTGTCACCGTATCCGTCACGACGCGCATGACGCGACGGCGGTCCCCGCAACGCAGCAACGGCGGGTTTGCTTTACCTGGGCGTTTCCACTCCATAGATCACTGACGAGGAGCCATCCCATGGCAACCAAGAAAGCTGCGAAGAAAAAGCCGGCCGCCAAAAAGGCAGCCAAGAAGGTCGCTAAGAAGGCCACTGCCAAGAAGGCCGTCAAGAAGGTAGCCAAGAAAGCTGCTGCCAAGAAGACGGTGAAGAAGGCGGCCAAGAAGGCGACCGCCCGCAAGGCAGCCGTGAAGAAGACGGCGAAGAAGGCCGTGAAGAAGACGGCAAAGAAGGCTGCGACCAAGAAGACCGCGAAGAAGGCAGTGAAGAAGACGGCGAAGAAGGCCGCCAAGAAGACTGCAAAGAAGGCAGCCACCAAGAAGACCGCGAAAAAGGCGGTAAAGAAGACGGCCAAGAAGGCGACCCGCAAGGTAGCCAAGAAAGCCGCTCCGAAGAAGGCTGCCAAGAAGACCGCCAAGAAGGCCACCCGCAAGGTAGCCAAGAAGGCCACCGCCAAGAAGGCAACTGCCCGCAAGGCTCCGGCCAAGAAGGCATCGGCGAAGAAGGCGGTGAAGAAGGTTGCAAAGCGGAAGCCGGCCGTTCGCAAGAAGAAGGCCGCACCGGTCGCTCTGCCGGCAACCCCGGCACCGCTGATCTGAGTTTTTCCCGATAGCCGTACCTGAGACTCCTTCCCTGGCAGCCCAGCGGGGAAGGAGTTTTTTTATGGGCAAGGCAAACAGAAACCATGAAAAAGGCGGCCATCCGGCCGCCTTTTTCGATGCCACTGTGCGCGCGGATCAGCGCGGGGAGGCGACGGCGCGGTTTGACGAGACGCCCTTGCGCTTGCCCTGCGTGGCGGCGTCTTCGGCCATGAGGTTGTCGCTGCCGAAATCGGTGTCCACGTCCAGCCAGCGCTGGGTCGGCAGGCCCATCGCCTGGTCGAGCACGGTCGGCAGCAGGCCGCTGGGCAGGCTGCTCTCGCCGTTCCACATGATGGCGATGCCGAGGTCACGTTCCGGCACGAGGGCGACCAGGCCGCGATAGCCCTGGACGGCACCGGCATGGAAGATCACTTCGTGGCCGGCGTAATCGAAGGTGCGCCAGCCGAGGGCGTAGCCGGCCGAGTTGAGGCGCTCGCGGCGCCAGCCCGAGCGCATTTCGCCGGGGGTGCTGATCAGGCTGGCGTGCAGCGTGGCCAGCAAGGGGGCCGGCAGCACGTCAGGGCGGTGGCCGGTGTGGGCCAGCAACCACTGCGCCATGTCGCTGGCACTGGCGTTGACGCCGGCGGCCGGAGCAAGGCGGTAATACGTCGGCTTGGGCGTGAGCGCGACCCAGCCGTTGCGGCTGCGCACGTGCGGGCGGGCCCAGCGCGAGCTGGCCTGGATGCCGGCCAGGCCGAGGCTGGCATCGTCCATGCCGAGCGGCTTGAACAGGCGGCGCTCGACGGACTGTTCGTAGAAGCTGCCGGAGGCGGCGTAGACGACATCGCCGATCAGGCTGAAGGCCACGTTCTGGTACGCATAGCAGTCGCCGGGCAGGCACTTGAGCGAGGTGGCGGCCAGCTTGTGGGTGAGGGTGTAGTACTCGGCGTTGGCTTCAACGTCGCGGTCGTAGGCGTTGTAGGGCAGGCCGACGCGATGGCTGAGCAGATCGGCCACGGTCAGGCGCTCGGTCGCCTCGGGCGTGCTGAGCTGGAAGCCGGGCACGTAGTCGGTGACCTTGCTGTCCCAGCGCAGCGTGCCGTCGTTGACCAGCAGTCCGGCCATCGTGCCGGCGAAGGCCTTGGACAGCGAGGCCAGGCGGAACACGGTGTGGGCATCGACCTGCTGCGGGTTGTTGACGTCGGTGACGCCGTAGCCGCGCGCGCTCAGCACGCGGCCGCCCTGGACGATGGCCACGGCCATCCCGGGCACGCGCTCGCCGTAGGTGAGCTGCTGCGCCATCGATTCGATCGAAGCGACGTTGAAGCCCGGCGCGGGCGGCTGCACCTTCAGGCCGGCCGGGGTCGTGCGGTACGCTGCAGGCTGGGTGTGCGGTGCCGCGGTCGGCGCCGACTCCTCGATGTTGACCGGCAACGCGGCGGGCGAGGCGACAGGGGTCTGCGCGGTGGAAGACATGGCGATGGGCATCAACATGCCCAACAACCCGGTTGCCGCCGAACGGATCGGTCGGCGCCTGTTGTTCTGGTTCATCGTATGGGTGCCCGTGCGCGACTGCTGTGACCGATTCTAGCGCCGCTTTTCGTGATTGCACAAACGAATCGAAGATGAATGCGTATCGCATTGAAAACGTGCGGGTTTTACCGATCCCGGTCCCGGTCGGTCGCGGGCACGGGAGGGCGGCCAGCGCACCCCTGTTCAGCCTGCCGCGGCGGTCCGGATCCAGTGGGCGGCCCGCTCGGCGATCATCATCGTCGGCGCGTTGGTATTGCCGCTGATCAGGGTGGGCATCACCGAAGCGTCCACTACCCGCAGCCGCCGGGTGCCGTGCACGCGCAGGGTCGGGTCGACCACGGCCTGGGCATGCTGCCCCATCGCGCAGGTGCCGACCGGGTGATAGAGGGTCTCGGCCTTGGCCCGGATGAACGCCTCGAGCGCGGTGTCATCTAGATTGCTGTGCGACGGAAACACGGGCGTGCCGCGCCAACGGTCGAAGGCGGGCTGGGCCAGGATCGTGCGCGCCAGGCGCGCGCATTCGAGCATCATCTTCAGGTCATGGCCACCCGTATCGCCCAGGTAGTTGGCATGGATGCGGGGCGCTGAGCGTGCGTCGGCGTCGCGCAGCCGCAAGCGGCCGCGGCTGCGGGGGTGCAGCGGGCACGCATGCAGGGTGTAGCCGTCGCCGGGAAGGCGGTGGCGGCCGTGGTTGTCGAGCATTGCCGGGACGAAATGGAACTGCACGTCGGCGCGGGCATCGGTGGCCAGCGATGAGCGCACGAAACCACCGGCCTCGGCCAGGTTGCTGGTGCCGGCGCCGCGATGGCCACGCAGGAAGTAGTCGATGGCGATGCGCAGTTCGCTGCTGCGGTCGTAGCTGACGCCTGGGCCGGTGTGCACGACGGTGCAGATGTCCAGGTGGTCCTGCAGGTTGCGGCCGACCCCGGGCAGGTCCACGCGCGGCGTGATGCCGTGGCAGCGCAACGTGTCCGCCTCGCCGATGCCGGACAGCATCAGCAGGTGCGGGGAATGGATGGCGCCGGCGCTGAGGATCACCTCGGTACCGGCGCGTGCATGCAGGTGCTGCCCGCCACGCCGATAGTGCACGCCGGTGGCGGTGGTGCCGTCGAAGCTCAGCGCGACGGCGTGGGCGCCGGTCAGCACCGTCAGGTTGCGCCGGTGGCGCGCCGGGCGCAGGTAGGCGTCCGCGCTCGAGCAGCGCGCGCCTTCGCGCTGGGTGACCTGGTACAGCCCCACACCGAGCTGCTGGTGGCCATTGAAGTCGGGGTTATGGGCGTGGCCGGCCTGCTGCGCGGCCGCGATGAAGGCAGCCGAGAGAGGGTTGTGGTGGCGCAGGTCGGACACCGACAGCGGACCGGCATCGCCGTGCAGCGCGCTGGCACCGCGGCTGTTGCGCTCGCCCTGCACGAACCAGGGCAGCACCTGCTCCCAGCCCCAGCCGGTGGCACCGGCGGCCTCCCAGCCATCGTAGTCGGCTGGTACGCCACGCACGTAGCACATCGCATTGATCGAGCTGGAGCCGCCCAGCACCTTGCCGCGTGGCCACCACAGGCGACGGCCGCCGAGCGCGGGCTCGGCCTCGGTGTCCAGGTTCCAGTTGATGCGGCGGTTGTTGACCAGCCGCGCCAACCCGGCCGGCATGTGGATGAACGGGTTGGTGTCGCGCGGGCCGGCTTCCAGCAGCAGCACCCGGCAGGCAGGGTCTACGCTGAGCCGGTTGGCCAGCACGCAGCCGGCCGAGCCGGCACCAATGACGATGTAGTCGTACATGCCGCTCCTGGACGGGGTGCCCGCCGAGCATAAGGCAGGTTGCCCCGCGCAGGGGCTGCAGCATCGGCCACGCAGCGTTGCGCAGGTGGCCGCGCCCAACGCTGGCGATGTTGCGGTGCATCGTTTACCTTGCGCGCTTCCCTGCCCGGAGTTTCCACGATGCCGCCGTTGTCACGCCGCCCAAGCCGGGAGTGGGTGCGATGAGTGCTGTCGCAACAGCACCGGTGCAATCGGGCCTGCGCGGGGCGCTGCGCCAGTCGCCGCCCCTGATCTGGGCGTGCCTGTACTTCTTCTGCCTGCTGAGCGGCTACTACGTACTGCGCCCGGTGCGCGAGGCAATGGCTGCCTCGGCCGACGCCAAGGCGGTGTTCCCGCCCGTGCTGATCGACTGGTTCAGCGCGCATGGCATTGCGGTGCAGGACTTCGTGCTGCAGTTTCTGTTCACCGGGGTGTTCTTCATCATGCTGGTGTTGCAGCCGCTGTACGGCGCGCTGGTCAGCCGCTATGCGCGGCGGGTATTCCTGCCCGCGGTGTATGTCTTCTTCATCATCTCCCTGCTGGGTTTCTACCTGCTGTTCGACAGTGGCGTGCCTGGGCGCGGCATGGCGTTCTTCTTCTGGGCCGCCGTGTTCAACCTCTTTGCGGTGGCGGTGTTCTGGAGCTTCATGGCGGACGTGTTCTCCAACGCCCAGGCACGCGAGGTATACGGCTACATCGGCGCGGCAGGCACGCTCGGTGCGTTCCTGGGACCGATCATCACGGCGGCGCTGGTGGAGCGGGTGGGTATTGCCAACCTGATGCTGGTCTCGGCCGGCTTTCTGAGTGCCTGCCTGGTCTGCATCTGGCGGCTGCGGTTGTGGGCGGTGGCACGGGAGCAGGAGCAGAAGTTGGTGTCGGGTGAAACCCCGATGGGCGGCAGCGTGCTCGACGGCCTGAAGCTGATCGTGCGTGAGCCGCTGTTGCGCTGGCTGGCTGTGCTGGTGCTGTTCGGCGTGGGCGTGGGCACGATGCTCTACAACGAGCAGGCCTCGATCGTGCGCCGCCTGTATCCCGACGCCGCGGCCAGCACGGCCTTCTTCTCGCGGGTGGACCTGGCGGTGAACACGCTGACCCTGATCGTGCAGCTCGGCTTCACCCGCTGGTTGCTGTCGCGGTACGGCATCGCCCCGGCGCTGCTGATCCCGGGTGTCGCCATCATCATCGGGTTTTCGATACTGGCCGCATCGCCGCTGCCGCTGATGGTGGCGATGGTGCAGGTGATGACCCGCGCCAGCGAATTCTCGCTGGCCAAGCCCGCGCGCGAGACCATCTACACCCGTGTGGACCGCCAGTGGCGCTACAAGGCCGGCGCGGCGATCGACACCGTGGTCTACCGTGGCGGCGACCTGACGTTCGCCTGGGTGCACAAGGGGCTGTCCCTGTTCGGTTCGCACATTGTCTTCGTCGGTGGGCTGGTGGTGGCCGGGGCGATGACGATTGCCGCGCTGGGCCTGCTGCGCGAAGAAAAGAAGCTGCCCGGCGAGCGACCGGAGTAAGCTCTCCGGAGTCTTCCAGGAACCTTGGCCCATGTATTGGATCGCGCTGTCATTGACCTTGCTGGTCGCCCTGCTGCACGTGTACTTCCTGGTCCTGGAAATGTTCCTGTGGACCCGGCCGCTGGGCCTGAAGACCTTCCGCAACACGCCGGAGAAGGCCGAGACCACGCGCGTGCTGGCGGCCAACCAGGGCCTGTACAACGGCTTCCTCGCTGCCGGCCTGTTGTGGGGGCTGTTCGATCACCTGCCGATGCTGGTGAACTTCATGCTCGGCTGCGTGATCGTGGCCGGCTGCTACGGCGCCTACAGCGTCAACAAGCGGATCTTCTTCATCCAGGCCGTGCCGGCGATCCTGGCCGTGGCGGCATGGTGGATGGTGCCGGCCTGACAGGCGCCAGCCACGCACGGCGTGGCGCTACCCTGCGACAGACGGATTGAACGTAGAGCCACCCCATGGGTGGCTGCCCAATGCTCATCGCCTGACCGGCGACACCCACATCGCGATCCGCGCCTGGAACACCACCGTGCCGGCGTCATCGCGCACCTGCACCTTCACCGGCAGCGCGTAACCTGCCTCGGCCGCCACGATCGGCTGCTCCGGGGTGGCGATGGCGTGCTGGGTGCCGGTCGCCTTGGCCAGGTACTGCACCTCCATGCTCTTCGGGATCCAGCGCATGCCCTTGGGCAGCGAAGCGTCCACCATCAGCCCCGCAGTGAGTTCGGCCAGGTTGCACAGCGCGATCGCATGCACCGTGCCGAGGTGGTTGGTGACCTTGCGCCGGTGCGCGATGCGCCCTTCGCAGCGGCCCGGCTCGAGCACGGTGATGCGCGGGGCGATGCTGGCGAAGTAGGGCGCCTTGAAGCACACCGCGCGCGAGAACAGCCAGCCGCCGGCGGGCCAGCGCTGCATGCGGCGGTAAAGCGTGAGCAGGGGAGCGGACATCGGGAGTCTCCTAAAAAAACGGCGGACCGAAGTCCGCCGTTGTCGTTTACCTGGTGGCCGGGATCACGCGGCCTGGGACTGTGCGTCCGTCTGCTGGCGCTTGTAGTAGCCCGCCGAGCGCAGTTCTTCCGGATCGAAGTCGTCCACCGTGATGGTTTCCAGGGTGAGCGTGCGCAGCTCTTCGAGCAGGGTGCGCTCATCCTGGGTGATCACGCCTTCGGCCACGGCCTCGTCCAGCTGGGTGGCGAAGTCCAGCGCTTCGATGCCCTTGGTCTTGAGCGCCTTGATGAACTTGCGCTCGACCGGCTCGGCCATGATCGCCTTGGACAGGTAGCTGTTGATGCGGCCACCCGGGTTGTTCTCGCACGGCGTCAGGAACACGCCACTGGCCAGGCGGTCACGGGCTTCGTTGGGCGCCATCAGCAGCGCGGCCACGCGGTGGCCCAGGCGGTCGCCCGGCGCCTCGGCACGGCGGCCGAACGGGAAGATCAGCGCCCACATCAGCCAACCGATCGGACGGATCGGGAAGTTGCGCAGCGCCGCCGACAGCGATTCTTCGATCTTGTGCACGCTGTCATGGAAAGCCCAGGCCAGCAGCGGCTGGTCGGCCGCCGGCGCGCCCTCGTCGTGGTAACGCTTGAGCATGGCGCTGGTCATGTAGATGTGGCTCAGCACATCGCCCAGGCGGCCGGACAGCGATTCCTTGAACTTCAGCTTGCCGCCGAGGGTCATCATCGAGATGTCGGCCATCAGCGCCAGGTTGGCCGAGTAGCGGTCCAGCTTGCGGAAGTAACGGCGGGTGTAGGCATCGCCCGGGGCGGCACCGAAGCGGGCGCCGGTGAGGCCGAACCAGAACGAACGCACGGCGTTGGAGATGCCGTAGCGGATGTGGCCGAACAGGCTGCGGTCGAATTCCTGCAGGCCGGCACGGGTGTCCGGATCCTGCGCGGCCTTCATTTCCTTCAGCACCCACGGGTGGCACAGGATCGCACCCTGGCCGAAGATCAGCAGGCTGCGGGTCATGATGTTGGCGCCTTCGACCGTGATCGCGATCGGCGCGGCCTGCCAGCTGCGGCCGGCGAAGTTGCGCGGCCCCAGGATGATGCCCTTGCCGCCGATCACGTCCATCACGTCCGAGATCACTTCACGGCTCATGGTCGTGCAGTGGTACTTGGCGATCGCCGACGGCACTGACGGCACGTCGCCGCGGTCCACCGCAGCGGCCGTGGCCTGGCACAGCGCGCTGATCGCGTACGCCTTGCCACCGATGCGGGCCAGCGCTTCTTCCACGCCCTCGAAGCGGCCGACCGACAGGCCAAACTGCTTGCGGATGCGCGCATAGGCACCGGTCACCACCGCACCGGCCTTGGCACCACCGCTGGCGGTGGAGGGCAGGGTGATCGAGCGGCCCACGGCCAGGCACTCGTTGAGCATGTTCCAGCCCTTGCCGGCCTTCTCGGCGCCGCCGATCAGCTGGGTCAGCGGGATGAAGACATCTTTGCCGCGGATCGGGCCGTTCTGGAAGGTCGAGTTGAGCGGGAAGTGGCGGCGGCCGATTTCCACACCGGCGGTATCACGCGGCAGCAGCGCCAGGGTGATGCCGATGTCGCGGGTGCTGCCGATCAAACCGTCCGGATCGTACATGCGGAACGCCAGGCCGATCAGCGTGGCCACCGGGGCCAGCGTGATGTAGCGCTTGTCGAAGGTGAGCTTGACGCCGAGCACCTGCTCGCCGTTCCACTCGCCCTTGCAGACGATGCCGTAATCGGGAATCGAGGTGGCATCCGAACCGGCGAACGGACCGGTCAGGCCGAAGCAGGGCACTTCACGGCCATCGGCCAGACGCGGCAGGTACTGGTCCTTCTGTTCCTGGGTGCCGTAATGGTTGAGCAGTTCACCCGGGCCCAGCGAGTTGGGCACGCCGACGGTGGAGCTGACCACGCTCGACACCGAGGCCAGCTTCTGGATCACCTTGTGGTGGGCCAGCGCGCTGAAGCCCAGGCCACCGTATTCCTTCGGAATGATCATGCCGAAGAACTTGTTCTTCTTGATGAAGCTCCACAGCTCCGGCGGCAGGTCGGCGTAAACGTGGGTGATTTCCCAGTCGTTGACCATCTTGCACAGCTCTTCCACCGGGCCATCCAGGAAGGCCTGTTCTTCGGCGGTGAGCTGCGGCTTGGGATAGTTGAGCAGGATGTTCCAGTCCGGGTCACCGGTGAACAGCTCGCCTTCGAAACCGACCGAGCCGGTTTCCAGCGCGATGCGCTCGGTCTGCGACAGCGGCGGCAGCACCTTGCGGAACACCTTCATCATCGGTGCGGTCAGCAGCGGCTTGCGGATGAAGGGCAGCAGCAGCGGCACGGCGATCACGGCGACGATGGCCGCGGCCACGATCGTGGCGGTCTGGTTGACGTACGGGATGAACCAGCAGGCGGCCAGCAGCACCAGGCTGATGATCGTCCAGGTGATCAGGCGCATCCGGTGGTAGGCGACGAACGCACCTGCCAGGAGGATCGCGAGGAAGGGAACGACAATGCTCATGAGCGTGCTCCGGTGACGTGCTCGGTAATGGCGGACGATGCGACGGCGGAGGCCGAGGGCAACACGTCCAGATAGTCCAACACAGTAGCGGTAAAGGCGTTGTTGTCATCACCGGCGACCATGTGCGTGGCCTCCGGCAGCTGCACGTGACGTGCGTGTGGCACCAACGCGAGGAACTCGGCCACCGTCTGCGGGGTGACGAGGGTACTGCGGCCACCGCTGACCAGCAGCAATGGGCATTTCACCTGGCGCGCCGCGTCGGCAAGCGCGTCCTGGTGTTGTTCGCTGTCACGCGCCAGTTCGGCGACCAGGCGCGGGTCCCAATGCCAGCGCCAACGGCCGTGGCCGTCCTCGCGCAGCAATGCGCGCAGGGAATCTTCGGACTTGCGCGGACGGTGCGGCACGTAGGCGGAAATCACATCGGCCGCCTGCGACAGCGAGGCGAAGCCGTCCGGGTGCGCGGTCATGAACATCAGGATCTTTTCGACCCCGGCGGTATCCCAGCGCGGGGTGATATCGACCAGCACCATCGCCGAGAACAGGCCGGGCCAGCGCGACTCGGCGAGCAGGCCGAACAGGCCGCCCATCGACGCGGCGATCAGGATCGGCGGCTGTGGCTGTTCGCCGGCCAGCACGATCAGATCATCGGCGAACTGTTCGCCGTGGTAGGCAAGGTCGGCCGGGTTCCAGTCCGAATCGCCGTGGCCGCGTGCGTCGTACGCCAGGGTCTGGTAACCGGCCTCGACCAGAGCGCTCGCGGTGGCGTTCCAGGCGTGCCGGGTCTGCCCGAAGCCATGGGCGAACATCACGGTGCCGCGGCGTCCCGGGGGTGAGCGGGTCGCGGCGAGCACGGCGTCATGTGCACCGGTCAGTCGCTCATCGTCAAAACGCGGCAGGGTAGAGGAAGAAGGAGTGACCATACTCGCTAGTATGGACCTGCCCTGTGCGATGTCAATACTTAGGAGTATGGTGTGTGTATCCCTTGTGCCAGCAGGCGTGAAGCGGCGTTTCACCGATTCACATACTGCAACCAACCCCGGCGTATGGTTAAATCCACCTATGAATGAACCCGAAGCTTCCGCCGGCGAGCCACGTGCCGGCCGCAACAGCCGCCTCAGTGCCGAAGACTGGGCCCAGGCCGCACTGGATCTGATTGCCGAACAAGGCGTGGGCGCGGTCGCGGTGGAGCCGCTGGCGCGGCGTCTCGGCGTCACCAAGGGCAGCTTCTACTGGCACTTCCCCTCGCGCGACGCGTTGCTGCAGGCGGCGCTGGAGCGTTGGGAGCTGTTCGAGCAGGAGCAGGTCTTCGGCAGCCTGGCCGATGTCACCGATCCGCGCGTGCGCCTGCGCCAGCTGTTCCAGGTGGTCGCGCATGAAGTGCAGCCGCACATCATCTACAGCGAACTGCTCAAGGCGCTCGATCACCCGATGGTGCGCCCGGTCATCGACCGTGTTTCGCACCGGCGCCTGGAGTATCTGGTCGCCTCGTTCCGCCAGGCGGGCCTGAGCCGTACCGATGCGCAGCACCGTGCGCGGTTGGCCTACGCCGCCTATGTGGGTTTCCTGCAGTTGTCGCTGCAGCTGCAGCAGCCCAAGCAGGCCCGCGAGGATTTCGAAGCCTATGTGGAGCACGTGATCGAGACGTTGATTCCGCTCGGTTGACCGGCCCGTGACAGGCATGCAGAAGGCCGCGGAAACGCGGCCTTTTCTGTGCGCGCCGTTTGCCGGACGCGGGCACCACCACAAAAAACAACGGCCCCTTTCGGGGCCGTTGGATCAGACGTTGTTGATCAGTGGATCGATCAGAACTTCTGCGAGTACTTCATGTACAGGAAGCGACCGATGTCGTAGCCGCCGTAGTACGAGAAGTTCGAGCTCGGCTGCGAGGTCATCATCGGGCCGACCTTGTTGAACACGTTGTTGGCGCCCACGGCGACGGTGGCATTCCACGGGGTGGCATAGGACACCTGCACGTCGTGGAAGGTCACTGCGCCCAGCTCGGTCTGCGGCGAGATCACGCCCAGAGTGTCCGGTGCGCTGTAGGTGGGCAGGGTGCAACGCGTGGCGAAGCGGCAGCTTTCCTTGGTGCCGGAGAAGTAACGCACGTTCCAGTTGACCGACAGGTCGTTCATGCTCCAGCCCAGGCCCAGGTTCGAGCGCACGCGGAAGAATGCACCGAAGCCATTGTTCTGCGACGGCACGGCGTCGGCATCGTCCGTGGACTTCTCTTCGTACTTGCCCACGTACGTGGTCGACGACTTGGCCGAGAAGCGGCCGAAATCGGTATCACGGCTGTAGCTGATGTCGAAGTCGAAGCCTTCGGTTTCGGTGTAACCGGCGTTGCGGTTGCCGTAGTTCAGGGTGCCCACGATGTTGCCGTTGTTCGGGTCACGGCTGAACATCGAGCAGCGCGATTCGATCAGGCGGACATAGCAGTCTTCCATGATCAGGTTCGGGCTGTCGCTGACGATCGTGTTGTCGATGCGGATGCTCCACCAATCCACACCCACGCTCAGGCCGGTGACGTAGCTCGGGCTGTACACGAAGCCGACCGTCTTGGACTCGGAGGTTTCCGGGGTCAGGTTCGGGTTCGAGCCGGAGTTGAACGGCACCGGGCTCTGTGCGGCACGGCCGGTCGTCGGGACAAAGCCCTGCGACAGCTGGCGGTAGCCCTGGCCGACATCCTGGACGCAGCGTGCGCTGCCGCGGACGTCGCCGTAGACGCTGTCGCACGGATCGACGAAGTTGGTCGGGAAGGTCTGCGAGGTGCCGCCGTACAGGTCACCGATGGTCGGGGCGCGGAAGCCCTCGGCATAGGTGGCACGGACCAGCAGGTCGTCGATCGGACGCCACTTCAGGCCGAACTTGTTGTTGGTGGTGTCACCGAAGCTGGTGAAGTCCGAGTAACGGGTGGCCACGTCCAGGGTCAGTTCCTTGGCGAACGCCAGATCCGCCAGGATCGGGATGTTCAATTCCAGGTAGAACTCATCCAGGGCATAGGAACCCTTGGTCGGACCGGACGCCAGGTTGGTCGAGTCACCCGACTGGGCGATCGCATCCGGGTTGAAGGCGCCGCTTTCCTTGCGGTATTCGTAACCGATCGCGAAGCCCAGATCGCCGGCCGGCAGCGGCACGATGGTGCCGGACAGGTTGGCGAAGTAGTTGTGGGTGCTGGTCTTGCCCGTGGCGTGCTCTTCGCGGAACAGGTAGTTCTGCACGTTCGGATCGCCCAGCGAGTACTGGTCGCTGCCTGCGCCGTAGCCGGCATACGGGTTCCACGGCACGCAGCCGGCGATCTCGTTGCCCGGGGTGCCGCAGACGACCTGACCGGCGGCGTTGAGGAACGACGGACCCACAGCCGCGGCGACGGCCGGGATGTAGAAGTTGCCGTTGTTGATCAGCAGGCTGTCGTTTTCGTTGTACAGCGCGCCGACATCCCAGTTGAAGAAGCGGTCACCGATTTCGAACGAACCTTCCAGTGCCGCGGCGAAACGCCAGGTGGTCAGGGTCGAATCGGTGGTACGCGGAACTTCCCAGCCACGGCGACGGAAGTCGACGTCGTTGGTCTGCAGGAACAGCGGGTCGCCATTGGCATCGACGTAGCTCGCAACGTCGGCCTGGTAGAAGTCACGATTGCCGTTCGGGTTGAAGTAGCTGCCGTTGCTGACCAGGGTGCGGCTGCCATCCGGGTTGGTCTGGTAGACCGCGCCGGCCATCGGCACGCCGAAGGCGGACGACTGCAGCGGATAACCGGCGATCTGACGCTGCGACTGGCGCTTGGTGTAGGACAGGTCCGTGGTGAAGCGGACGTTGTCGGTGATGTCGTAGTTGCCGCTGACGAACAGCGAACGACGCTCCAGCGGGGTCAGCAGGTGCATCTGATCGGACGAACGGCTCTGGTCCGCAGCGGTCTGCGGGTGGAAGTCGTTGGCACCGATGGCATCGCTGCCCTGGTTGGCGACCGACCAGGCGGCGCTGCGACGGACCGGGTTGCCCTGGGCGTTCAGCACCAGTGCGCCCGCGGCGTTGCGGTTGAACTGGTTGGCAAAGCGGTTGTAGTTACCGTACTGGCCGACCGGGGTCAGCGAGGAAGCCGGATCCCAATCCGGGTAGGTGTCGGCCGTGAACGGACGATCCTTGGCCCACACGCCTTCTTCCTTGTGGTACTCGGCGCCGACGGTCAGCGAGCCGCGGTCACCAGAGAAGCCCATGACGAAGTCGTAGGTTTCCTTCTCGCCGTCGCCCTGGCTGTACTGGCCCTTGTAGACGTTGGCTTCCAGACCATCGAAGTTCTTGCGGGTGATGATGTTGATCACGCCGGCCATTGCGTCCGAGCCGTAGATCGACGAGGCGCCGTCCTTCAGCACGTCGATGCGCTCGACCATCGAGGTCGGGATGATCGAGATGTCCTGGTAACCATCCGGGCTGATGCCCAGGCGCTTGCCATTGACCAGCACCAGCGTGCGCTGTGCGCCGAGGTTGCGCAGGTCGATGTACTGACCACCGGCTTCCTGGTTGGAGGTCAGCGGCGAGGCGCGGCTGAAGTTCGGGCTACCGGCGGCGGAGATGTTCTGCAGGATATCGCCGACCGAGCTGAAGCCCTGGTTCTGGATATCCGCACGCGAGATGGTCAGCACCGGCTGGGCGGTTTCCACGTCAACCTGGCGGATGCGCGAACCGGTGACCGAGATGCGGTCCAGATTGGTGGTGCCAGTGGCTTCCTGAGCGACGGCGCTGCCGGTGCCGGCAGCGCTGGCGATCAGCGCGAGGACGACGGCGTCGCGCAGTTTGTTGCTGTTGCGGTTCATTGGGCTCTCTCTCCAAGTTGACTTGGGTGCAACGTGTTGGGATGGGCTTCAGCGCGGGGACGAAAGGCGTTCCCAATCCGTGAAGCTGACTCGATAGTAACCACGTGCAACTAAAAATTAAAGAGCCGTTAATGTTCCATGTGATTTAGGTGAAATTCGGCAAAGCCTTTGCGATACAAGGCTTTAAGCGATACCTGCAGTCTAAAACGTCTCATTTGTTAAGATCTTTGTTAAAAAAAATTCACCCTGAATGGGCTGTGCGCGCCCTTGACACCCAGCCCAAACGAAAAAGGGCGCCTCATGGAGGCGCCCTTCGGGTGACGTGTATTGACGGGTCGTCGCAAAGACAGGTCAGAGATCCTGCTCGTACCGGACGTAGGGCACGGTGCCCTCGTCAGTGCTCTCGTTGCGGGGGGCGAACGGGTTCTTGCCGCGGGTGACCACGTTCTCGGCGCCCACGGTGAGCTGACCGCTCCACGGCGTGCGCCAGGTCAGGCCCACCCCCAGGCCTTCCCACTTGCCCGGCTGGCCGGGAACATCGACCACGCGGCCAATGATGTTGCCGCTGAAGTTGCCATAGCCGGCACCGATGGTGAGGCTCTTGCTGTCCCAGCGGTCGACGATCGCCGGCGAAGCGTCCGCGATGGGCACCAGACGCGCCTTGGCATAGGTGCCACCGATGGAGACGAAGCCTTCGCGGCCGATGTTCTTCTGCCCGAAGACGGTCAGATCGTTCTGTTCGGCGCGCAGCGAGGGCGATTTGTTCGGGCCGGCCAGCCAGGCCGGCAGGGTGTCACGGCCGCTGCCGGCGGTGATGCCCACGCGGCCGCCGGGGCGGTTGAACGCGGCGGTGCCGCTGACCCGACGGCTGAGCGTGTTGTCTTCTTCATCGCCCAAGGTGGCCAGCATGCAATGGCTGGCCAATCCGCTGATGCTGGTGCCGCGGCTGCTGTTGCACAGCAGGCCCAGCGAGTCACCCGAGGACAGGCCGAAGGCCGCGTCCAGCGAACTGCGACCGAAATGCCAGCGGGCCCCTGCGGCCTGCTCGCCGGTCGGTTCCAGGTAGAGCAACGCTTCGACCTTGCCACTGCCTTTGTTCCAGACCGGCAGCACCGTGCCGTCCTGCTTGCCCTTGGCCTGCGCATGCGCGCCCGGGATCGCGCCTAGGGCGATCATCAGGGCCAGCGGTAGACGCAGAAGGGGATGCATGGGAACTCTCAGACAAGCGCAGTGAACACAAGTTCCCGCCGAAGCGGGACATTGATCCTAGGGCGTTTATGATTTCTTAACAAGTCTTGGTTCTCCCCAGAACAAAACGCTTGCCAAGTTTACTGAAGCCGTTCAGGTGCCGGCGAGGATACATCCATCTCGCGGAACAGTATGTCGAATTCCGTCAACGGGAAGTGATACTCCTGCCCACAGAATTCGCAACGCACTTCCACCGCGCCAGTGGGCTCGGCGGCGGCGCGGGCCTCCTCTTCGCCAATGGACTGCAGCATGCCTGCCACCCGCTCACGCGAGCAGGAGCACGCAAAGCGCAGGGCCTTGTCGCCCAGCAGTTCCGGCGTCTCTTCGTGGAAGAGGCGGTGCAGCAGATCGTGGCCGGGCACCTCGAGCAGTTCCTGCTTGCCCAGGGTCTCGAACAGTGCGCTGGCCCGCGACCAGCCGTCCTGGTCGCCTTCATCGCCGGGCAGCTTCTGCAGCAGCAGGCCGGCGGCGCGGGTGCCATCGGCGGCCAGCAGCAGACGGGTCGGCAACTGCTCGGACTGGCGGAAATAGTCTTCGAAGGCTTCGTCCAGGCCGGCTGCGGTCAAGCCGACCAGGCTCTGGTAGCGCTGCGGTTCGCGCGGATCCAGGCCGGGGTTTTCGATGGTGATCGCCAGCAGCGCATCCTCGCCCAGCGCGGTCAGATCACGCGGGGCATCGCCACCGCCCTCGGCCAGCTGGACGATGCCGCGCAGGGTGCCGGCCGCGGTGCACTCGGCGAACAGCGTGCGCATCGCGGTGTTGCTGCGCAGCTGGATCGACAGGCGGCCATCGACCTTGGTGTGGCCGGTGAACAGCGCCGAGGCCACGCTGGCCTCGCCGAGCAGCTCGGCGGCGCCCGGCGGGTAGACCGCATGCGAGAGGATCTCCCGCCAGGTGTCATCGAGGTGCACATGCACGCCGCGGACGCCGGCATCGGGGAGCAGGAAACGGACAAGGGAGTCGGATTGGGCGGTCATCGGTTCGGTGGCTGCGCGAAAGGAGTGCCGGTTGCCGGATAATGCGCCGACAACCGTGCAAGTAAAGGATGCACCAGTAATGGGGGCAGAGCGCAGCAACCTCAAGGTCGAACCGGATCTGGAACCGTCACCGCGGCGCCGCTGGCGCTGGCGCCGCCTGCTGTGGCTGCCGGTGCTGTTCGTCGGGTTCAGTGTGCTGCAGGTGCTGGTCCTGCGTTTCATCGACCCGCCCGTTTCCAGCGTGATGCTGTGGCGCTACGGCGAGGCGCTGGGGGAGGGTGACTGGAGCTATCGGTTGCATTACCACTGGCGCGATCTGGACCAGATGGCGCCAAGCCTGCCGATTTCGCTGGTGGCTGCCGAGGATCAGCGTTTCCCGGAGCACAATGGTTTCGACCTGCAGGCCATCGAAAAGGCGCGTGACCACAACGCGCGCGGCGGGCGGCTGCGCGGGGCCAGCACGATCAGCCAGCAGGTCGCCAAGAATCTGTTCCTGTGGCAGGGCCGCAGCTGGATCCGCAAGGGGCTGGAGGTCTGGTACACGGTCCTGATCGAAGCGCTGTGGCCGAAGTCGCGGATCCTGGAGATGTACGCCAACATCGCCGAGTTCGGCGATGGGATCTATGGCGCGCAGGCCGCGTCGCAGCAGTATTGGAACAAGGACGCGTCCCGGCTGAGCCCCGCCGAAAGTGCGCGGCTCGCGGCGGTGCTGCCGTCGCCCCGCCGTTACAGCGCGGCCAAGCCCGGCCCGTACGTGCAGCGCCGCGCCGCCTGGATCCAGCGGCAGGCCCGGCAGCTCGGGGGAGGGGCGTACCTCGGCGAGGAGTGAGCATTCATGCATGTAATTGGCTGACGCTACAATCGCCGCATGACCAGCCCTCGCCTGACCGTCGTCGTCGCCGCCCACAACGAAGCGCTCGCCTTGCCGATGCTGCACCCGCGCCTGCGCGCAGTGCTGGCTGGGCTGGAGGGCATCGACGGCCGCGTGCTGTATGTGGATGACGGCAGCACGGACACCACCTGGGCCGTCATGCAGGCATTGGCCGCCGCGGATTCGTGCGTCGGCGTACTGCGGTTGTCGCGCAACTTCGGCAAAGAGGCCGCGCTGACGGCGGGGCTGGATTTCGTCGACGACGGCGCGGTGATGATCCTCGACGCCGATGGCCAGGATCCGCCGGAACTGATTCCCGAGTTCGTCGCGCTGTGGCAGCAGGGCTATGACAACGTCTATGGCACGCGCCTGGCGCGCGATGGCGAGAGCTGGCTCAAGCGCTCCACTGCCAAGGCGTTCTATCGGGTGATCGGGCGGTTGTCCAAAACGCCGATCCCGGCCGACACCGGTGATTTCCGGCTGCTGTCGCCGCGCGCTGTGCAGGCACTGGGCCAGCTGCGTGAGCGCCACCGGTTCATGAAAGGGCTGTTCGGCTGGGTGGGTTTCCGCCGCAAGGCCTTGCCCTACCATCGGCATGCGCGGCTGGTGGGCGAGAGCAAATTCGGGTTCTGGCGGCTATGGAATTTCGCCCTGGAAGGGATCACCGGATTCTCCACCGCGCCGCTGCGGGTGACCACCTATCTGGGCCTGGCCGCAGCGACGTTCGCGTTCGTGTTCGCGCTGGTGGTGGTGTCCAAGGCAGCGCTGTACGGCGACCGCGTTGCGGGCTGGCCGACCATGATGGCGGTGATCCTGTTCCTGGGCGGCATACAGCTGATCGCCCTGGGCCTGATTGGTGAATACCTGGGCCGGCTGTACGAGGAATCCAAGCAGCGCCCGCTGTACCTGATTGACACCTGGCAGGCCCCGTTCGTGGCAGACTCGGCCCTGCATCCCATCGGTGGAGAGCAGCGAGATGACCACGGTACGGCAGCTGTTGGAAGGCAAGTCCCCTGAGGTATTCGCCGTCACCCCGAGCTCGGCGGTGATCGACGCCATCCGGTTGATGGCCCAGAAGGGCATCGGCGCGGTGCTGGTGATGGAGGGCCGGCAACTGGTCGGCATCCTTTCCGAGCGCGACTACGCACGCAAGATCGTGCTGCACGAACGCTCGTCCCGGACGACCGAAGTCCGCGAGATCATGACCCCCAAGGTGGTGACCGTCGCCCCTGGCGAGCAGGTCGAGCACTGCCTGCAACTGGTGACCGATTACCGCATCCGCCACCTTCCGGTGGTCGATGGCACGGGTGTGCTCGGGGTGATCTCGATCGGTGATCTGGTCAAGGCGGTCATCGACGAGCAGGCGCAGAAACTGGATCAACTGCAGCAGTACATCGTTGCCGGTTGAGCGTGGCCGCGCGCGGCGGGGCAGGCCGACGCAGCGTCGGTCCCTGCCCGGATGGCCCCGCGCTTACTTGGCGTAACGGCCGCCGCAGTTGCTGTCCTCGCCCGGGCCGGTCTCGATGGTGGCCAGCAGCGCGGCGGGCGGGGCGATGCTGCCCAGCGCCAGCGCGATCGCCCCGCGGATGCCCAGCGCCTTGAAGTCCGGGCGGAACGAGGGATCCTTGAAGGTGCCGCCGATGCGCAGCGGCGAGCGCAGCGCCAGAATGCTCATGTCCTTCGGGCGCGGGCGCAGCAGCAGGTCCAGCTGCTCCTGTTTCAGATCGACCTTGCCTTCGCCGAGGATCAACGTATCGGTGGTATCGAAGGCCAGCGAGCGCGACTGCATCACGCCGTTGTCGACACCGAAGTCGCCCCACGCGCAGCGCAGCGGAATCTGCTTGTCGCCGGTGAACAGGAACTTCAGTGATTCGGCGACATCCAGGCCGGCCAGTTCCATGATCAGATTGCCGACATGGCCGCGGCCGATCCCGACCGCCACGGTGCCATCGGAGCTGCCCAGCATCGCCGCGACGGAGTTGCCCTGGCCGGTCAGTTTGACGTCGCCACTGATGCCGCCGGAGGCTTGTTCGGCCAGCTTCGCATCAGGGAACAGCTTGCCCAGCTGCACCTTGCGGATGGTGGCCTGCAACTGCGTGGAGATCGCCTGCTTGCGCGCATCCATGCGGATCGTACTGCGGATGTCGCCGCCGGCCACGCCGAAGTTCAACGGCTCCAGCCGCAGCAGCCCGTCATTGAGCTTGAGGTGGGCATCCATGTCATCCAGCGGCAGCGTCGGCGAATTGATGCGCTGCGCCTTCCAGCGCACGTCGGCGTCCATCGCACGCAGCTTGGACAGGTTGTAAGGCGTGTCAGGCAACACCTTGGCACTGGCCGCCAGCGCGGCCGCCTTGGCCTTCTGCTCGGCATTGGCCGACTCGCCGGCACCGGTCTTCGGCGGTGCCCCGATGAAGCCGGCCAGATCGTCGAAGTCCAGCCGCTTGGAGACCAGATCCGCGGTCAGGAATGGGCGCTCGCCACTGACATCGATCTGCGCGGTCCCGCCCAGGTCGCTGTCGCCGGCGGTGCCGGTGAACGACTCATAGCGCCAGACCGCGTTGTTGCGCTTCAAGCGGCCCTTGAGCTTGTACGGCGGCGTGGACGGCATTGCCACGCCGATCAGCGGGAACAGATCCTCCATGTCCTGCCCGCTCAGCATCAGCTCCAGATCGAATACCCGCAGCTGGAAGGGATTGGTGAGCGTGCCGCTGGCGATCGCATGCGTGTTCCCCGCGCGCCCATCCAGATGGATGCGGAACGGATGCCCCGTATTGGTCAGCTCCAGCGGCGACTCGGTATTGCCATTCAGCGAGAACGGATTGCCCTGCCAGCGTCCCTTGCCCTTGACCAGCAATGGCGGACCACTGTCCTTGTCCCGCGGCTTGCCGCTGTTGAGCGAGACCAGCACATCCGTCCTGCCGGCCGTGTCCTGGAACTGCAGGCGCCCATCCTCGATCAGCAACCGTTGCAGCACCGGCGGGTCACCGTCGCTCGGGCCCAGGAAATCCCAGTTGCCCGGCTGATTCTTCTCCGGCGCGGTTTCCAGCAGCAGATCCGGTCGCGTCAAGCGGATCTCCGGAATCCGCACCTGCCCACGCAGCAGCGGCCACACCCGCAGATCGATCTCCGCCCGATCCGCCGTCGCCATCTGCGGCTGCTTGGCCCACGTCGCATTGGCAAAGGTCAGCCCATCACCGCGCACCGTCGTCACCCGGCCCAGATCGACATCCAGATTCCCATTGATATGGAACTCACGCCCGGTCTTGGCCTGCACCGCCCGCTCCACCGGTCCCTTGAACCAGTTCCAATCCCACAATGCGATCAGGATCAACAGCGCAGCGAACAGAAACACCAGGATCGCCAACCACCGCTGCCCCCGCTTGCCAGGACGACGCCAGCGCCAGCGGGAACGGGAAGAGGCATCGGACGGAACAGGGGAGGGCACAGTATTCACATCCCCATGGTTGCCCTTGCATCGTGCAGGCAGCGCGAAGCATTGGTAAGGGTACTGTCAGGGTGAGGCGTGTCGACCGTCGGCGCCGCCGTTGTCGATGACTGCTCCAAGCGCGGTGCGTCGGCCATGCTTGGCATCCGGTCCAACCAGGATTCTGACCTTCTCAGGCCACCGGCCAAGGGTGAGCGGGGCGGTGCGGGTGGGTTGGCGGGACCATGAGCGCCATGGATGGCGCGACATGAGCCTCCAGGGACGGATTCACGGCGTGTCCCGCCGACCCACCCGTGCCGACCCCGCCTGGCGCATTCCTGACGCCCGAGTCGCTCTTGGTCTTGCTCTTGCCGTTGCTGTTGCCGTTGCCGTTGCCATTGCTAGTCCTAGTGCTAGTGCTCTCGCTGGTCCGGGTGCCGTCGCACTTGCCTGGCAGAAAACAGCACTCAGAGAATCTGCGCCGTCACCGCAACGAAGTGGCACACACTCCCGCCGATCACGAACAGATGCCAGATCGCATGCGAATACGGCACCGACTCCCGGTGATAGAACACCGTCCCCAACGTATAGAACACCCCGCCGGCCAGCAGCCATCCCAGCGTCCACGCATCCAGCGAGTTCCACATCGGCTTGATCGCCACCATCACCATCCAGCCCATCGCGATATAGATGATCGTCGACAGCAGCTTGAACCGCCCCGTATAGAACAACTTGAAGACCACCCCGAACAGCGCCAGCGCCCAGATCGCGGTGAACATTCCCCAGCCCCAGGGGCCGCGCAGGCCGATCAGCGTGAACGGCGTATACGTGCCGGCGATCAGCAGGTAGATCGCACAGTGATCGAACACCTTCAGCCGGCCCTTCGCGATCGGATGCTGGATCGCGTGGTAGAGCGTCGAGGCCGTGTACAACAGCAGCAATGCCACCCCGAACACGATCGCGCTGGCCAACTGCCAGCCGTCGCCATAGATGGCGGCCAGGGTGATCAGCACCGCACTACCGGCCAGTGCAGCGACGGCGCCAAGCCCGTGGGTCAGGGCGCTGGCGATTTCTTCTCGAACGGAAACGACAGAGGTCATGGCGATGATGGGAGATGCGGGGAGGGGGAGCCCGCTCTCCCCTATCATCGCCGCGATGGCGCGCGCATGCACGCGCGCCTGTTCAGCCGGCAGCGCGGTCGCGCGATCAGCCGACCGAGACGCTGTGCGCCGCTTCGCGCGTCGCCGCGAAGCGCACGTCCGGCGCACGTTCCTGCGCCAGCTGCAGATTGACACGGGTCGGTGCCAGGTACACCAGCTGCCCGGCGGCGTCGATGCTGAGGTTGCCCGCGTTCTTCTCGCGGAACTCTTCCAGCTTCTTTTCGTTGCTGCAGGTGACCCAGCGCGCCGTGGTCACGCTGACCGGCTCGAAGGTCGCTTCCACGCCGTACTCATCCTTCAGGCGGTATGCCGCCACATCGAACTGCAGCACACCCACCGCGCCCAGGATCAGGTCGTTGCTCATCAGCGGGCGGAAGAACTGGGTAGCACCCTCTTCGGACAGCTGCGCCAGGCCCTTCTGCAGCTGCTTGAGCTTGAGCGGATCGCGCAGGCGTGCGCGGCGGAACAGTTCCGGCGCGAAGTTCGGGATGCCCGTGAAGCTGACCGCTTCGCCTTCGGTGAAGGTGTCACCGATGGAGATCGTGCCGTGGTTGTGGATGCCGATCACATCGCCCGGCCAGGCCTCGGCGGCGATCTCGCGGTCGCTGGCCATGAAGGTCAGCGCGTTGGCCAGCTTCATTTCCTTGCCGGTGCGCACATGGAAGGTCTTCATGCCGGCCACGAAACGGCCTGAGCACACCCGCATGAACGCGACGCGGTCGCGGTGCTGCGGGTCCATGTTCGCCTGGATCTTGAACACGAAACCGGTCAGCTTGTTTTCCTCCGGCGCGATCACCCGGCCGGTGGTGGCGCGCGGCTGCGGCGAGGGCGCGTGCTCGACGAAGAAGTCCAGCAGCGGCTGCACGCCGAAGTTGTTCACGCCCGAACCGAAGAACACCGGCGTCTGCTTGCCGGCCAGGTAGGCCTCCACGTCGAAGGGATGGCTGGCGCCCTGCACCAGCTCCAGCTCGTCGCGCAGATCGGCCAGCATGCGCTCACCGATCTTCTCGGCCAGCCCGGGCGAATCGATCGAGGGGAAGATCGTCGAATCCTGGCGGGTGAAGTTGCGGCCCTGCTCATACAGGTGCACTTCGCCGCTGATCAGGTGGACCACGCCCTTCAGGCGCTGGCCCATGCCGATCGGCCAGGTCACGGGTGCGCACTGGATGCCCAGCACGCTTTCCACTTCATCCAGCAGATCGATCGGCTCCTTGCCCTCGCGGTCGAGCTTGTTGATGAAGGTCATGATCGGCGTGTCACGCAGCCGGCAGACTTCCATCAGCTTGATGGTGCGCTCTTCCACGCCCTTGGCGACGTCGATCACCATCAGCGCCGAGTCCACCGCGGTGAGCACGCGGTAGGTGTCCTCGCCGAAGTCGGCGTGGCCGGGGGTGTCGAGCAGGTTGACGATCTTGCCTTCGTACGGGAACTGCATCACCGAGGAGGTCACCGAGATGCCGCGCTCTTTTTCCAGCGCCATCCAGTCGGAGGTCGCATGGCGCGCGGCCTTGCGTCCCTTGACCGAACCGGCCATCTGGATCGCACCGCCGAACAGCAGCAGCTTTTCGGTCAGCGTGGTCTTGCCGGCGTCAGGGTGGGAAATGATGGCGAAGGTGCGGCGGCGCGCAGCTTCGGTAGCGACTTCGGACATGGCGTGACGCGCCCGCCCGGGGCGCTTTTCATGGAGATGAGCCGCCCAGTATAGCGGGGGCGGGCGTGGCCGGGGTCAGGGCAGGGCGGACGCCCCGGTCTCATCGGCGGTGCGGGCGAAGTGCAGCTCGCCCTGCGGGCTGACAATCCGGGCGGGAATCGAGCGCAGCCGCATCCCCGCATTGACCTGGACCGCGAAGTGCAGGTGCGGCGCGGCGCTGAAGCCGGTGTTGCCCGAGAGGCCGATGCGCTGCCCGGCCTGGACCTGCTGGCCCTGGCGGACCAGCGCGCCGTTGTGCTGCAGGTGGGCGTACACGGCCATGCTGCCGTCCTCGTGCAGCACCCGCACCAGGTTGGCCCGGCCCAGATCGTGGTCGCGGTCCTGCCCATTGCCCTGGAAACCGGCCTGGACCTGCATGACGGTTCCCGCCCGCGCCGCAAGCACGGCCGTGCCCTCGGGCAGCGCGAAGTCGATGGCGTCGCGGTTTTCCGCGTCGCCGTGGCTGAAACGGCCCTGCGGCGCCTGGCTGACTTTGATGCGGGCGGCGTCAAACGGCAGTTGGTAGGCCACGTCCTGCGGGCGGGCGGTGGGATCGCCGGGAACGGCGGTCAGCGCCAGCCGGATCGTCGTCGTGCCGGCCGGCGGCTGCACGTGGACCACCACGACGCTAGCCGAACCGGCCACCACGGTCTGCAGGGGGAGCCCGGGCAGGGCGGGGGCACCGGGTGAGGACGCCAGTGCCACCTGGACCGGCCCCGCCAGGCGGTTGTCGACGCGTGCCTGCCAACGGTCGCCTTCCCCCTCCAGGGTCAGCACCGCCAAGGCCGGCGCACCTGCCTCACCGGCCGGTTGGACGGAGGTGGCCGCCGTTGGACGGTCGATCCGCCAGCCGTCCCGCCAGTTCGCGCCCGGCCCGGCCCAGGCGTTCAGCGCCGGCAGGATCAACACGGTCAGTACGGGCAGACGCAGGCAGCGCAAGGCATTCGCCGGTAAGCAGGGGAGTTGGAGTATGCGTGACTGATGATGATCTGGAATATATATCTCTTCATGCCGATGAAGGGATTGACATCAGCCAAAAGCGCTGGCATCGTGGCTGCACCATCGAGACCGGCAGAGGGACAGGCCCTTTGAAGCCGGGGCAGCCCGCAGACGCGAAAGCGACCCTGCGTAGGTGCCAAATCCTGCGGAGACCGTTGGTGTCTTCCGAAAGATGGTTCGAACCGTGCACCGTGCGTGCGCTTCGAACGCGAGCTCCGCGAAAGCTCGATGGCCGTTTTCCTCCTTTGGATACCGCCATGAGCTTCGCCACCGCCGCCCCTGCTGCCACCGAAACTTTCGCCCCGCTCAGCGTCCCCGTCGACGCCGGGCTGAACGCCGTGCGCGGCGATATCGCGGCGGTGCTGTCGATGCGTCACGGTGGACCGCGGCCGGTGCGACTGCGCTACGAAATCGTGGGCCGCGCCGAGGCGCCGGTGGTGGTGCTGGCCGGTGGCATCTCCGCCCACCGCCACGTGGCGGCCAATGCCGAATTCCCGGAGAAGGGCTGGGCCGAAGGCCTGGTGGCCCCGGGCCGCGCGCTGGATCCGGCCTCGCTGCGCATCCTGGCGTTCGATTTCATTGGTGCCGACGGCGCGCTGGACCTGCCGATCGATACTGCCGACCAGGCCGACGCGCTGGCCCTGCTGCTCGATCATCTCGGCATCGCCCGCCTGCAGTACTTCGTCGGTTACTCCTACGGTGCGCTGGTTGGCCAGCAGTTCGCGCTCCGTCACCGCCAGCGCCTGCAGAAGCTGATCGCGGTGAGCGGCGCGCACCGCCCGCATCCGTATGCTGCCGCCTGGCGCGCGCTGCAGCGTCGCGCGGTCGCGCTGGGCCAGCTGCAGTGCGCCGAAAGCCACGGGCTGTCGCTGGCGCGCCAGTTCGCCATGCTCAGCTACCGCACGCCGGAAGAATTCGGCGAACGCTTCGACGCCGCGCCGGAAGTGGTCAATGGCCGCGTGCGCGTCGCCGCTGAAGACTATCTGGATGCCGCCGGTGCGCAGTACGTCGCCCGTACCCCGGTCGATGCCTACCTGCGCCTGTCCGAATCGATCGACCTGCACCGCATCGACCCGGCCGCCATCCAGGTGCCGACCGTCGTGGTTGCCGTGGAAGGCGATCGCCTGGTCCCGCTGGCCGACTGCGTCGGTCTGGTGGAAGGGCTGGGCCCGCGCGGCAGCCTGCGCGTGCTGCGCTCGCCGTATGGCCACGACGCCTTCCTGAAAGAAACCGATCGCATCGACGCGATCCTCGCCACCGCTTTTCGATCCCCCGGAGAAACCGCATGAGCCGTTCCGCTGGTACCGAGCCGTCCTGTAGCCGTGTCACCGCCGCCGTGCGTGCCGGCATCGACCGTGACACCGCCCATGGCGCGGTGACCCCGCCGATCGTGCTGTCCTCGAACTTCAGCTTCGATGGCTTCGGCAACAAGCGCCAGTACGATTACACGCGCAGCGGCAACCCCACCCGTGATCTGCTGGGTGAAGCGCTGGCCGAGCTGGAGGGTGGCGCCGGTGGCGTGATCACGTCCACCGGCATGGGCGCGATCAACCTGGTGCTCAATGCGCTGCTGCAGCCCGGCGATACCCTGGTGGTGCCGCATGATGCGTACGGCGGCAGCTGGCGCCTGTTCAACGCGCTGGCGAAGAAGGGCCATTTCGGCCTGATCACCGCCGACCTGACCGATCCGCGTTCGCTGGCCGATGCGCTGGCGCAGTCGCCGACGCTGGTGCTGATCGAAACCCCGTCCAACCCGCTGCTGCGCATCACCGATCTGCGCTTCGTCATCGACGCCGCGCACAAGGCCGGTGCCAAGGTCGTCGTCGACAACACCTTCCTGTCGCCGGCGCTGCAGCAGCCGATCAGCTTCGGTGCCGACCTGGTGCTGCACTCCACCACCAAGTACATCAACGGGCACAGCGATGTGGTCGGCGGCGCGGTGGTCGCGCGCGATCCGGCGGTGCACGAGCAGCTGGTGTGGTGGGCCAACGCACTGGGCCTGACCGGCTCGCCGTTCGATGCGTTCCTGACCCTGCGTGGCCTGCGCACGCTCGGTGCACGGCTGCGCGCGCACCAGGAAAACACGGTGGCCGTGGTCGATCTGCTCACCGCCAGCGATGCGGTGGCCAGCGTGTACTACCCCGGCCTGGCCGATCATCCCGGCCATGCCATCGCGGCGCGCCAGCAGAGCGGCTTCGGTGCGATGCTGTCCTTCGAACTGGCCTCGTGCCCGGGCGATGATCCGCACGCGGCGGTGCGCGCCTTCGTCGATGGCCTGCGCTGTTTCACCCTGGCCGAATCGCTGGGCGGCGTCGAGAGCCTGGTCGCGCACCCGGCGACCATGACCCATGCAGCGATGACCCCGGAAGCGCGCGCGCATGCCGGCATCAGCGAAGGGCTGCTGCGCCTGTCGGTCGGCATTGAATCGCCGGAAGACCTGGTGGCCGATCTGCAGGCCGGGCTGGAACGCGCCCAGGTCGTGATCGATCAGCACCGCGACGTGCAGCGCCGTAAACAGGTGGATGCATGAGCGCGGTGCTGAATCTGCCGCTGGTTGCCAACCGGAAACTGGCGCTGCTCGGCACCGGCACGGTCGGCACCGCTTTCGTGGAACGGTATGCCTCGTTGCAGCACCGTGGCGTCACGCTGCCGTCGTTTTCCTGGCTGGCCAATTCACGCACGGCGCGCACCTGCGAACAGGCCCCCGCGCACGAACTTGCCCAGGCCAACCTGGCCACACGCGGTGCGGTGACACTGCAGCCCTGGGCGGAAGCCGAGGGCCTGCAGCGCGGTGACGTGGTGGTCGATGCGACGGCCAGTGACGAGGTCGCCAACTGGCACGAGCAGTGGCTGGCGCGTGGCGTGCATGTGGTGACCGCCAACAAGCTTGGCCAGGGGGCCCAGCTGGCCCGTGCCCAGGCCATCGCCGACAGCGGCCAGCAGGGCGACGCGCGCTACGGCGACAGTGCGACGGTCGGTGCTGGCCTGCCGTTGCTGAGCAGCCTGCGCGCACTGGTTGCCGGTGGCGACCGCATCCACCGCGTGGAAGGCGTGCTGTCCGGTTCGCTGGCGTGGCTGTTCCATCACTACGATGGCCAACGTCCGTTCTCCGCGTATGTGCGTGAGGCCGCCGACGCCGGTTACACCGAGCCGGACCCGCGCGTGGATCTCTCCGGTGAAGATGTCCGTCGCAAGCTGCTGATCCTGGCGCGCGCCAGCGGCATCGCACTGCGCGCCGAGCAGGTACAGGTCGCCTCGCTGGTACCGGATGCGCTCGCCGCGCTCCCGGCGGCGGATGCGGTGACCCGCCTGTCGCTGTTGGATGCGCCGCTGCAGCACTACTGGCAGCAGGCCAACGAGCAGGGTGGATGCCTGCGCTTCGTCGGTGGCTTCGATCACGACGGTGCGTCGGTCGGGCTGCGTGTACTGCCGCGCGACCATCCGCTGGCGGGCGGCGCGCAGACCGACAACCGGGTGGCGATTCATAGCGATCGGTATCACGCCCAGCCGCTGTTGATCCAGGGGCCGGGCGCCGGCGCGGAAGTCACCGCCGCCGCATTGCTGGACGACGTGCTGGCGATCGTGCGGCGCTGATTGCCGCGCGATCCCCCCAAGGCACGCGGTAGCGCCAGGGTGGTTGGCTGCGTCGGCGGATAATGGTGAGGACGGCTGCTGCCACGCATGGCGTGGCAGTACCGGGGTGGTGGGCAGGTCAGTCGTGTGGTGAGATTGCCTTCAGCAGTGCCGCATTGAATCGCGCAGGGTCCTGCACCTGCGGCGAGTGGCCCAGGTCCTCGAAGCTCACCAGGGTGGCGCCGGGAATCGCCGCGGCCGCCGCCTTGCCCAGCGCAGGGTAGTTGCCCAGCGTCGCTTTCAGGGCGGGCGGCGCCAGGTCACGGCCGATCGCGGTGCGGTCGGTCTGGCCGATGAACAAGGTGGTCGGGACCGTGAGTTTCGGCAGTTCATAGACGACGGGCTGGTTGAACACCATGTCCGAGGTAAGCGCCTGGCTCCACGCCACTGCCTGTTTGCCGGGGCCGTCGTACATGCGCGACTGCATGCGCACCCACTGCTCGTACTCGGGCTTCCACTGCCCGTTGTAATAAACGTCGAGCTGGTACTTCCTGATGCTGTCGAAGCTGGTCTTCAGCTCGCCTGCGTACCAGGCATCGATACTGCGCCACGGCACGCCCTTGGCCTTCCAGTCTTCCAGTCCGATCGGGTTGACCAGTGACAGGCTGAGCGCGCGCTGGGGATACATCAACGCGAAGCGTGCCGCCAACATGCCGCCCATTGAATGGCCGACGATGTGCAGCTTGCCCTCGCCGTAGCCCAGATGCTCCAGCAGCGCTTCGGTATTGGCGGCCAGCTGGCCGAACGAGTACTGGTAGCGTTCGGGCTTACTCGATTTGCAGAAGCCGATCTGGTCCGGGGCGATCACCCGGTAGCCGGCCGCGCTCAGTGCGGCGATGGTGTCCTTCCAGGTGGCCGCGCAGAAGTTCTTCCCATGCAGCAGCACGACCGTACCGGCGAACCCTTTGCCGCCGGCGGGCACGTCGATGTACGCCATCTCCAGCGGCTGGCGCTGGGACTCGAACCGGAAGATCTTGACCGGATAGGGGTAGTCGAAGCCTTCCAGCCGCGGGCCGTAGGTATCGGCGGCGAGGGTGGTCAGCGGCAGGCAGGCGAGCAGGGCGGCGGCCAGGATGCGCATGGCGGTCTCCATCGGGGGAAGTCCTGACTGTACCGGAGTGGCCGTGCAGGCGTGCCGACGATGCCACCGGGAGCAGCCGACCAACGGTCGGCTCTACATCCGAGCGATGTGCAGGGGTGCCGAACATCCGGGCGGTATGCGGGCGTGCCGATGAGGCCACCGGGAGCAGCCGACCAACGGTCGGCTCTACCGCCGGGGGCGGTGGATCAGCACTCGATGACGTTGACCGCCAGCCCGCCGCGGCTGGTTTCCTTGTACTTGTCCTGCATGTCGCGGCCGGTGTCGCGCATGGTCTTGATGACCTTGTCCAGCGAGACCTTGTGCTTGCCATCGCCGCGCATCGCCATGCGCGAGGCGTTGATCGCCTTGACCGCGCCCATCGCGTTGCGTTCGATGCAGGGGATCTGCACCAGGCCACCGATTGGATCGCAGGTCAGGCCGAGGTTGTGTTCCATGCCGATCTCGGCGGCATTCTCGATCTGGCTCGGGTTGCCGCCGAGCGCGGCGACCAGGCCGCCGGCGGCCATCGAGCAGGCCACGCCCACTTCACCCTGGCAGCCTACTTCGGCACCGGAGATCGAGGCGTTTTCCTTGTACAGGATGCCGATCGCCGCCGAGGTCAGCAGGAAATCGAACACGCGCTGTTCGTTGGCACCGGGGCAGAAGCGGTCGAAGTAATGCAGCACGGCCGGCAGCACGCCGGCGGCGCCGTTGGTCGGGGCGGTGACCACGCGGCCACCGGCGGCGTTTTCTTCGTTCACTGCCAGCGCGTACAGGTTGACCCAGTCCAGGGTGGTCAACGGGTCGCGCATCGCCGCTTCGGGCTTGGAGGACAGCTCGCGGTACAGCGCCGGTGCGCGGCGGGAGACATGCAGGCCGCCGGGCAGGGTGCCTTCCTGGCGGATGCCGCGTGCCACGCAGGCCTGCATGGCCCCCCAGATTTCACGCAGGCTCTCGCGGATCTCGTCTTCGGAACGCCAGCACTTCTCGTTCTCGAACATCATCTGGGCGATGCTCAGGCCACTGCGGGCGGTCTGCGCGAGCAGCTCATCGCCGCTCTTGAACGGGTAGGGGAGCGGGGTTTCATCGGGCACGATGCGGTCATCGGCCGCGTCATCCTGGTTGACCACGAAACCACCGCCGACGGAGTAGTAATCGCGCGTGGCGATCACCTGCTCGTCCGCACCGTAGGCCGTGAAGCGCATGCCGTTGGTGTGGTACGGCAGCTTCTGGCGCTTGTTCAGGCCCAGGTCGCGCTTCTCGTCGAAGGCGATCTCGTGCTGGCCCATCAGGCGGATGCGCTTGCTGCTGCGGATACGGTCCAGCGTTTCGGGGATGATGTCCGGATCGATCAGGTTCGGGCGCTGGCCTTCCAGCCCGAGCAGCACGGCCTTGTCGGTGCCATGGCCACGGCCGGTCAGGGCCAGCGAGCCATAGACGTCGGCGCGGATGCGCACCACGTCCTGCAGATGGCCCGGATCGAGCAGCCAGCGGTGCACGAAACGTTCGGCAGCCTTCATCGGTCCTACGGTGTGCGAAGAACTCGGGCCAATGCCGATCTTGAAAACGTCGAACGTGCTGACAGCCATGATTGCCAAACTGCGGGTATCGGATGGAGCGCTATTCTATGCTGTCGCAGGCGCCAGCCTTGAGTGCGGCGCAACATTTCCCAAGGTGGGTGGCCCGGTGTTTACCTTGTTCCAGCGTGATGACTGCCATTTGTGCGACCAGGCCTTGGCGGTGCTGGCGCAGGCCCGGGTGGCCGATCTGGACAGTGTGTTCATCGATGACGCCCCCGCGCTGGAGGCCCGCTACGGGCTGAGGGTGCCGGTGTTGCGCGATGCGCGGGGCCGCGAGCTGGACTGGCCGTTCGATGTGGCGGCGGTAGACGCCTGGATCCGGTAGAGCCGACCGTTGGTCGGCCGCCCGGGGGATCATCGTTGCGGCAGCCGACCAACGGTCGGCTCTACCTGTAGCCGGCGCGGCTTATTTTGCTTTCAGTACGACCTTGGTGCTGATCGCAGTCTCGTTCGGGATGGTCTTGGTGTCGGCCCAGTCGCCGCCGCCCACACCGAAGTCCAGGCGCTTGACCGTCGCCTTGCCGGCCAGCACCGGCTGCGCGCCCGGGGTCCAGGTGAAGGTGAGCGTGACCGGCTTGCTCACGCCGCGCAGCTCCAGGGTGCCGTCTGCGGCGTACTGGTTGTTGCCCAGCGAACGGAACTTGGTGGCGCTGTACTTGGCCTGGGCGAACTTGCCCACGTTGAAGAAGTCCGCGCCCTGCAGCGTGGAATCGCGGTCGCTGTTGCCACTCTTGGCGCTGGCCAGCGGAATGGTCACTTCCAGCTTGGCATCGTCCAGCTTGGCCGGATCGAAGCTGATCCTGGTGTCGAAGCCGGGGAAGGTGCCGGTAAACACTTCACCGTCGTACTTGGTGGCAAAGGCCAGCACCGAGCCGGGCGCCTGCACGTAATCGGCGGCCAGCACCGGGGCGGTGGCCAGCAGACCGGCCAGGGCGGCGGCGACCGCGGCGGGAGAGGTGAGCTTGATGTTCATGGTCAATCCTTCTGGGGGGAGGCAAGCCAGCGCTGCGGGAGCATGCGCGCAAGCGTGGCATCGCGTTGGTAAAAATGGTGGTAAAGCGCAGCACTGGCATGGGCCACGACCACCGCGATCAGCAGCCAGAAGCCCCACTCGTGGATGGCGTGGGAGATCTGGGTGACACGTTCATCGGGCGGGCTGAGTTTGGGCACATCGACCAGGCCGAACCAACGGAACGGGCGCAGGCCGCTGGCGGAGTCGTACAGCCAGCCTGACAGCGGAATGGCGAACATCAGCACGTACAGCAGCCAGTGCGTGGCCGAGGCGATGCGTTCCTGCCAGGTTGGCGTGCCCGGCACCGGTTGCGGGGCGCCGGCGTACAGCCGCCACAGCAGCCGGGTCACCACCAGCGCCAGCACGGTGATGCCGATCGATTTGTGCATGGTGTAGACCCAGAAGTACTTCGGGGTTTTGGGCAGTTCGCCCATGGTCAGCCCGACGATGCCCAGGCCGAGGATCAGTACGGCGATGAGCCAGTGCAGGGTCTGGCTGACGCCGCCCCAGCGGGTCGGGGTGTTCTTGGCGGTCATGGCGTAGTCTCCTGGACCGGCTGTGGGGTATCTGAGTCGATCGGCGGGGCCGGAGTTCCCGGCACATCGGCAGGGGCAGGATCGCCCGGGTCGCTCGCGCTGCGATCGCGCACGGCCTCCGCTTCGATCCGCAGCAGCACCTCATCGCCGATCATCGAGGCCCAGCCATCCACGCCGAAGGCACTGCGGCTGAGTGTGGCGGTGGCCGAGAAGCCGGCGGTGCGGCGGAACGGCGGCAGCGGATGACGCTTGAGCGCGTTGAGGGTGACCGCCAGCGTGACCTCGCGGGTCACCCCGCGCACGGTGAGCTGGCCGATCACGTTGGCGTGGGTGGGATCGATCGGTTCGACCCGGGTCGAGACGAACCGCGCTTGCGGGAAACGCTCACCGTCGAGCAGATTGCGCGCCAGCGTGGCCTTGTTCCATTTGTCATCGCCCAGGTCCAGGCGCTGGATCGGCACGCTGACCTCCAGGCGTGCCGTGCGCCAGTCGTCCGGGTCGAACAACAGCACGCCTTCGCTGCCGGACACGGTGCCCAGTGCGTGGGAGAAGCCGGCATGCTCCACCGCGAACAGCACGCGGGTATGCACCGGGTCGAGGCGGTAGCTGTCGGGGGCGGCGATGGCGAGCAGCGGCAGGGCCGACAACAGCAGCGAAAGGGTCAGGCGCTTGAGCAAGGCGCTGGCTCCATGAGGGTCTGGGGCGATCATACGCACAGCCGTGTCATGGGATGCAGCGTCATGGCTGCAACAGATCGTGGTGCGGCCGACAACAGCACGGGGCGCCCGTGCCGTGTTCCCTGTGCAGGACGGAAACAGCCCGTTCCATCCACGGCAGCCGACTCAGAATGCGGACACCGTCCTGATCGCTGTGTGACAATCCGCACCAACAGGGAGACCGGATCGATGAGCACGCGCCGCTGGGGTGCAGGCATCGTGCTGTTGGGGCTGTGGTTGTGCGCAGTGCCGCCAGTGTTGGAAGCCGCAGGGACATCGGCAGAAACGCCACGCTTGCGCCGTCTGGGCGCGGCCGAGGGCATGCCGTCGCGCATGGTGCTGGCGCTGGCCCAGGATCGCCAGGGCTATATCTGGGCCGGTACCGATGATGGCCTGGCCCGCGTGGACGGCGTTGGCCTGCGGGTGTGGCGGCATGATCCGGACGCGCCCGGCTCGCTGCCCGGCAACGAAGTGGAAACCCTGCTCATCGATCCGCAGGACCGGGTCTGGGTGGGCAGCAATGGGGTTGGCCTGAGCATGCTCGGCCCCGACCGCAGCGCGTTCGCGCGGTTCCCCGAGCTCAATGCCGCGTGCGAGGGCCAGTTCTGGTCGCTGGCCTATGCCGCCCAATCGCTGTGGATCGGCACCAACCAGCACGGCATATGCCGGCGCAGCGAAGACGGGGCGCTGGTCAGGTACCAGGCCGACCCGAGCGATCCGCGCAGTCTGCCCGACAACACCATCTACACCCTGTTGGCCGATCCGCAGGGGCGGGTCTGGGTGGGGACCTCCAACGGTGTCGCCCGCTGGGATGGCGACGGTTTCACCCGGATCGCGCCGGCCCTGCTGGGCGGCAAGAGCGTGTTCCGCCTGACCCGCGAGCCCGATGGCACGGTCTGGGCGGGCACCGAAGGCGGGCTGTTCGAGATCGGTGCCGATGACCAGGCCCGTCCGGCGCCCTGGAAGCTCAGCGCCGATGTACGTGCGGCCACGGTGATCCACGACCGCAACGGCGGCTATTGGCTGGGCACGGCCGATGGTCTGTACCGCGGCGATGCCAGCACCGCGCGGCTGCTCGCCGGTGATGCCGGCAGTGGCTTCCTGACCGCGCGCAGTGGCGTGCTGGACATGCTGCAGGATCATGAAGGCGGCCTGTGGGTGGCGATGCTGACCCAGGGACTGGCCTACCTCCCACCGGACTGGAAGCGTTTCTCCAGCTGGTACCAGCTTGACGGCAAGCCGTTGGACAGTGTGTACCTGCTGGGCGCGGCAGCGGCGGGGGACGACTTCTACATTTCCGGCGCGCACGGGCTCTACCGTCTCGATGTGCAGGGGCAGCTGCGCCAGATCGCCGACGACAAACAGATCGGGGTGGGCGCGGCGTGGTCGCTGTTGCCCCGCGAGGACGGCGCCGTGTGGATCGGTCGCGCGGGCCGTCTGAATCTGTACCAGCCGGCCACCGGCACACTGCGCGAATGGAAGATCGGCGGTGGCGCCGATGTACGCCAGCGCATCGATCTGATCCGGCAGGCACCGGATGGCGAGCTGTGGCTGTCGATCATGAACTTCGGCATCCAGCGCCGCGACGCCCGCGGCAACGTGCTCGATACGATCCGCAACGACCAGAACCGCGGGCTGACCGAAAATCCGGTCGAGCAGATGGTGTTCGATCCGCGCGGGCAGCTCTGGGTGATGGGCGACCAGATGGGGCTGATGCGGTGGCGCAACGACCGTTTCGAACAGGTGCCCGGGATTTCCCGCGGCAGCATCTACGATGCCGCCTGGACCGGCCCGGATGAACTCTGGCTGGCGCGCCAAGGCGCGCTGGAACGGTACCGCTGGGACGGGCTCAGCATGAGCCTGCGCGAACGCGTCGGCGCGGCCGAAGGGATGCCGGCGGTGTCGATGGGCGGGCTCGCGCTGGGCAGCCACGGGCAGGTATGGGCGACCACGCCACGCGGCTTGGTGTGCTGGCAGGGCAGCGAACGTCGATTGCGGCTGTATGGCGAACGCGACGGCTTGCCCGATGTGGAGTTCAGCAATCGCCCGCCCGTGCAGACACGCGACGGCCGGGTGCTGGCAGTGACCGCGACCGGGCTGGTTGGTTTCGATCCGGACGCGGCGGACATGGTGCTGCCGCCATCGCAGCTGGTGATCGACAGCGTGCAGGTGCGTCGTGACGATGCCGAGGGCCAGCAGATGCTGCCTCCGCAGGCACCGATCGTGCTGGGCCCGCAGGACCGCGACCTGATCGTGTCCGCGCGCCTGCTGTCGTTCGCCAACCCGCATGGCAACCGCTACCGCTACCGGGTGTCCGGCTATGACCAGAACTGGGTGATGCAGGCGGCCGATGGCGAGCGCCTGTTGTCGCGCCTGCCCGCCGGGCACTATCGCATCGAGGTGCAGGCCGCGACGCCGCAGGGCGCGTGGACGCCGCCCAGCACGCTGGACCTGGAGGTGCGCCCGCCATGGTGGCGCAGTGGCTGGGCGATCGTGGGCTATGTGCTGCTGGGCCTGATCGGGATCGCCGCGCTGGCGTACGTCGCACGTGCGCGCCTGCGCCGTCGCCAGCAATGGCAGCTGACGGTGCACAAACAACAGTTGGCCGAGCAGGCGTCACAGGCCAAGAGCCGCTTCCTGGCCACGCTCGGGCACGAAGTGCGCACACCGATGACCGGCGTGCTGGGCATGAGCGAACTGCTGCTGTCGACCCCACTGGATGAGGTGCAGCGGGGGTATGCCGGCTCGATCCAGCATGCCGGCAAACATCTGCTGCGGCTGGTCAACGACGCGCTGGATCTGGCCCGCATCGAGGCAGGGCGACTGGAGCTGGATCTGCGTCCGTTCGATCTGATGTCGTTGCTGGAGCAGGTGGAAGCCCTGATGGAACCGATGGCCCACCACCGTGGGCTGGCGTTCGAACGCAGCTTCAACCTGCCGGGTCCAGTGCAGGTCAGCGGCGATGAGATGCGTGTGCGGCAGATCCTGATGAACCTGCTCGGCAATGCGATCAAGTTCACCGAGCATGGCCATGTCGGCCTGGGGGTCGAACTGGGCGAGGAGGGTCGCGCGATCATTTTCGAGGTCTCCGATACGGGGCCGGGCATCAACCAGGACCAGCAGGAACGGTTGTTCCATCGCTTTGAACAGGCCGATGGCCCACGGACCGCATCGCGCTACGGTGGCAGTGGCCTGGGCCTGGCGATCTGCCAGGAACTGGCGGTGGCGATGGGTGGCCGGATCGAGATCGACAGCCGGCTGGGCGATGGCGCCCGATTCACCGTATCGCTGCCGTTGCCCTGGACCGTACAGCCGCTCGGCACGCCGCGTGAGGCGGGCCATGACACGCGCACGCAACTGCCGCCGCTGCGCATCCTGCTGGTCGAGGACGATGCCACCGTGGCCGATGTCATCGCCGGGCTGCTGCGCTCGCGCGGGCACGAGGTGGTGCACGTGCTGCACGGCCTGGCGGCGTTGTCCGAGGTGGCGGCCGACCGCTTCGACGTGGGTCTGCTGGACCTGGACCTGCCGGCGCTGGACGGCATCGCCATCGCGGGACAACTGCGTGCGATGGGCTATGAGCTGCCCCTGATCGCGGTGACCGCACGCTCGGATGCCTACGCCGAGCAGCAGGTGCTGGCGGCCGGATTCAACGGTTTCCTGCGCAAGCCGGTGACCGGTGACATGCTGATCGATGCGATCGTGCAGGCGCGCGCCGGGAAGTCGCCCCGACACTGATCAGCCGAAGCACAGCGCGCACCGGTGCGATCAATGCCATGCCTCGTAGTTTCTTTTTTGATCTGAAATTTGATTGATCGGACTGTGACCGGGTCCAGACCCTGCCAGCCCGCTTCGCGTGGCTTTGGCATACCTTGCTGTTCATGCAGGAGAGGACGGTCGGGGTACGCGTGGGGGGAGGCCGATCCGCACCGATGGGCCATCGCTGGGCTGCGGTGATGCTGGGTCTCGTGCTCTGGCTGCCGGTCCCTGTTCTGGCCGGCGATCCCGTCACGGCGCCCTGGCCCCGGCCGCTGGGCCCTGCAGACGCGTTGCCGACTGCGGCGCTGCGTGCGGTCGTGGAAGACCGCGACGGCTATCTGTGGTTCGCCAGCGACGATGGACTGCTGCGCTTTGATGGTCATCGTTTCAGCGCGTGGCGAAGGGAGCAGGGGCTGCCGGATGTGGACGTGCGCGCGCTGCATCTGGATGCGCAGGACCAGCTCTGGCTGGCGACCGCCTCGCAGGGCCTGCTGACGCTGTCTGCTGATCGCCGCGTGATCCAGAGCATGCCGGGCAATGGCGCGGTGGTCCTGCCCCGCATCGGCGTCGAGCAGATCACCAGCACCCCCGACGGTGTGGTGTGGGTGGGTACCCTCGACGATGGCCTGTTCGCACGGCATCCGGACGGCCGCTGGCAACGCGTGCCGTTGCAGCTGCACGGTGGCCCGGTGCGCCGGGTGACTGCCCTGGTCACCGACCACCAGGGACGGCTCTGGATCGGGACGCCGGCGGGGGCACTGCGGCGTGAGGAACATCGTTTCATCCAGGTACCGCTGCACGATGACCAGCACGTTGACGTGCACGTGCTCTGGCCCGATCCGGACGGCGGGGTGTGGGTGCACACACCGCAGGGCGTGCACCGGTGGCGCGATGGCGAGCTGCATCGGATGCCGGAGGGCACGGCGATGCCGGTGCTGCGCAGTACCGCGGGCGACCTCTGGAGCGCCGGCGCAAGCGGACTGCGACTTCACGCGCGCGGGCAGGCGCCGCAGCCGGTGCCGCTGCGTGGATACGCCGGCGCCGTGATGAGCACGGCTGCGGTCAGCCATGCCCTGGAGGACCGGGTCGGCGGCCTGTGGTGGGTCGGCCGCGGCGAGGGCCTGTGGCACCTGCCCGCGCGGTGGCGCCAGTTCACGCTGCTGGCGGCCGCCCGTGATGGTTGGCCCGGACTCGATGGCGACCACGTGCTGGCCCTGGCGCCCTCCCATGGCAGGCGGGTGTGGATCGCCGGCGATCGCGGGCGCCTGCAGCGTGTTGACACGGTGAGCGGGCGCAGCGACCTGGGCGTCGACTACCGCCCCGATCACCTGCGTGCGGGCACCGTGGCCATCGCCGAAGACCGTCGCGGCCAGGTATGGGTGGCCAGTGGCAATACGTTGTCGCGCTACCTGCCGGGCAGCGGTGGCCGCCGTCACTGGTTGCTGGGCGTGGGCGGCGACGCGGGGAGGGTCGATCTGCAGGCCTGCAGCGATGGATCGTTGTGGCTCGGGCGTGCCGACCGCATCCAGCGACGCGATGCCGACGGTGTGCTGCAGTTGTCCGCCGCGCCGCACACCCTCGGGCTGGTGCCGCCGAGCCATGGCCCCCAGTTGCTGTGCAATGACGATGGCCGGCTGTGGGCAACCGACCGCAGCGGCGTCAAACGCTGGCTGCCGGCGCAGGAACGCTTCGCGGTCGTGGAGGGAGCGCCGCGCGGCGAAGTGGGGGCGATCGCCCGCGGCGAGGATGGCCACTACTGGATCAGCAGCCTCGGGGTACTGCGGCGCTACCGCTGGGATGGCCAGCAGCTGCGCAAGACGCACAGCTTCGGCCCTGCGCACGGGTATCCGCGTCTGCTGGCACGCGCACTGGTGGTCGACGCAGCGGGCGTTGCGTGGGCAGGCGATGCACGTGGCCTGGTCCGGGTCGACCCGCACGGCGGCGGCGTGCGCCACTTCGGCGGCGATGAGGGGCTGCCGGCGCAGGGCGTGCTGCCGCACGGGCTGGTGCGCACCGCCGACGGTCGGCTCGCCGCTGCGGTCAGCGAAGGCGGGCTGTTGCTGATTGATCCGGCCGGTGTCGCGGGCCCTGAGCGCGCCCCGGGCCTGGTCATCCATGCGATCACTGCTCGCCGTGGCAAGGCGCAGATCACGCTGCCGGTCGGCGCCGGCCCGGTGCCGCTCTCGGGTGCTGATCGGCATGTGCGCGTTGCCGCGCGGCTGCTCAGCAGCGGTGCGCCGTCGCACGTGCAGTATCGCTTCCGGCTGCAGGATCACGAGGCCCAGTGGGAGGAAAGTGATGCCACCGGCCTGCGCGTGTTCGAGCGACTTCCGGTGGGGCTGCAGACGCTTGAGGTGCAGGCCCGGCAGGGAAACGGCCGGGGGTCGCCGGTGCGCCGGGTGACATTGCAGGTGGTCCCGGCATGGTGGCAGGCGCCGCCGGCCCGGTGGGCCGCCGCGGCCGCGGGGCTGGGTGCGGTGTGGCTCTGGGGATGGCGCTTCCACGTACGCCGCGGTCGGCAGCGCCGCTGGCGCTGGCTGCGTGCCCGGCAGGGGCATGCCGAGCGCGCATCCGTGCAGCGCACCCGTTTCCTGACCACGCTGGGGACCCGCATCCGGGTACCGATGACCGCGGTGCTGGGGTGGAGCGAACTGCTGCTGCGCTCACCGCTTCCGCCCTCCCAGCGCAGCCGGGTCAACAGCCTGCACCATGCCGGTGAGCACCTGCTGCGGCTGATGGATGACGCACTGGATCTGGCCAGCATCGAATCAGGGGAACTGCAGTTGCAGCCGGCACCATTCGTGCTGCAGCGGATGATCGAAGCACTGCACGCGCTGCTGCTGCCGGTGGCGCAGGGCAAGGCGCTTGCGTTGGAGTGGCACAGCACGCTGCCGGCCTCGGCGTGCGTCATCGGCGATGCGCGTCGCCTGCGCCAGATCCTGCTCAACCTGCTCGGCAACGCGCTGAAGTTCACCGCGCAGGGAACGGTGCGGCTGGAAGCGCACGGCGGACACGATGGCCAAGGGATCGTGCTGCGGGTGTGCGATACCGGGCCGGGCATGACGCCGGCGCAGTGCCAGCGCCTGTTCCAGCGCTTTGAACAGGCCGATGGCGCGCAGACCGCGGCCCGTTACGGCGGCAGTGGGCTGGGATTGTCGATCTCACGCGATCTGGCAGTGGCCATGGGCGGTGATATCACCGTGACCAGCGTTCCCGGCCAGGGCACCTGTTTCCAGGTGGCGCTGCCCTTGCCGCGCGGTGAGCTCCCCACCGGCATCGTTGCAGCGTGTGCGCTGCCGGGGCCGGCTGCGGCCGGCGCACTGCGGGTGCTGGTGGTGTATCCCTCAGCGGTCGTTGCCGAGGTGCTGCTGGCCATGCTGGCCTCCCTGGGCCATCTGCCCACCCACTTTCCCGGCGCGGATGCACTGCCGCCCACCGCCGCGGACGGTGCGGGTTGGGACGTCATCGTGGTCGATCCCGCCCTTAGGGTGGATGGCGAACGCGTGGGGGCACGGCTGTCGCGGCGGTGGCCGGGGGTGCCACGGGTAGCACTGACTGCGCGTGCGGATGCCGCTGCGCAGCGCGAGGCGATCGCGGCCGGCTTCGAGCTGTTCCTGCGCCTGCCCGTGAGCCGGGCGGCGTTGGGCGATGGACTGGCCAGATGCCGGCGCAGCGCATGAGCGGCACGCCGCACCGCGGGTGCCGATGGGGGCGGTGGGGGCTGCTGGTCTGGCTGCTGCAGGCGTTTCCGGTGCTGGCGCTGCCCAGCCATGGCGTACGGATGACGACCGTCGACGGATTGCCGTCCAACGTGGTGCATCAGATCGTGGAGGACCGTAAGGGCTATCTCTGGTTCGCGACGGGCGACGGCCTGGCGCGCTATGACGGCAGCGGGTTCCGGATCTGGCGCATGGAACACGGCCTGGCCGACAACGTGGTGCGCAGCCTGGCCCTCGATGCTCGTGACCAGCTATGGATCGGCACCGGCAACGGTTATCTGCAGCGTCTTTCCGCTGACCGCCAGCAGTTCGCCCGGTGGGCGGGGCCGGCGGTACCCACGGTGGCGGCCAGCCCGATCCTGGCGATCCAACCCATGGACGATGGCAGCGTCTGGTTTGGTACCCGCGATGCCGGTCTGTTCCGGCTCGACCGCGATCACTTCCTGCGTCAGCACCTGCCGGCCGCTGGCGGTGGTGGTTTGCCGTCGGCACGGGTGGAGCGGCTCGTGTCCGATCCGCACGGCGGCCTGTGGATCGGCAGTGCCGCCGGGCTGGCGAGGTGGCAGCACGACCGGTTCCAGACGCCTGCGATGCTCGGCGCTTCCGCTCGGCCGGTGACCGCGCTCGGCCTGGATTCGCAGGGGCGGTTGCATTCCAGCACGGCCGAGGGTTCGCGGGTGCGGCAGCTGCCGTCCTTGCAACCCGTTTCCGGGCATCGCACACCGGCCCGTTGGCTCGGCGCGGCGCGGCGTGGCGGGGACTGGTTCGGCAATGGCGACCAGGTGTGGTGGCAGGATCAGCACGGCCGGAACCACCACGCACTCCAACTGCCCCGGCCGCACGGGCGCGAGGTGTCGCGCATCGGGCAGGCGTTCGAGGACCGGCAGGGGCGGGTCTGGTTGTCGGGAAGCCGCCAGGGCGTATGGCGACTCGGCGCCCAGTGGCGGCACTTCGAGCGTTTCGCCGCACCGGCCGGACCCATCGCCGGTGCGGCAGGCAGCCTGGCCCCGGCGGCAGACGCACACGCATGGTGGGCACGCGGCGGCACGCTCGCCCGTCTCTCGCCGGAGCAGGGCTTCTCCCCCGCGCGGTGGTCCTATGCACAGGATCCAGCACGTGCCGATCGCCACGTGGTGGTTGAAGATCCGCAGGGCGTGGTGTGGGTCTTCGCGGCGCCGTGGCTGACCCGGATCGATCAGCTGCGCCGGCGTCGGCAGCGCTGGCAGGTGGGGGCGGCCAGTGTGTCGCCGGGCACGTCGCCGCAGGCCGCGTTGCTGGCCTGTGGCGATCGCGTGTGGCTGGCCGGCAATGGTCGCGTGGAGCAGCGTGCGGGCGATGGCAGCGTTCTGGCCAGTGCTGCCTACGCGGCGGCGGGCCTGCGCCCGGGCGTGGCGGAGTTCGCGCTCCAGTGCAGCCCTGGCGGAGAGGTATGGTTGGGGGACGGCGAGGGTCTCAAACAGTGGCACGTGGCGGCCAGCCGTTTTCTCCCGGTGCCGGGCAGCGGCCGGCGGGAGATCGGCGCGCTGCATCTGGCCTCCGATGGGTGGCTGTGGGCAGCCGATGCGGAGGGCTGGTCGGCCTACCAGCATGCGCCCGGCCGCCCGCCTCACAGCCAACGGGTTGACGCGGCGCAGGGAGTACCGGCCGCGTTGCCACGCGGATTGAGCGGCGCCCCGGATGGTGCCTTATGGGCCACCACGGCGCGCGGGGTGGTGCGCCTGGCCCCGGAGCGCGGCAGTGCGCGGCTGTACACCGCCGATGATGGCCTGCCGCTGATGGTGTTCGATACTGGCCTGGTTGCTGCCGGAGCGCATCTGCTCGCCCTGGAAGCCAACGGCGATGTGCTCGCATTGCATCCGGCGGGCATGGTCGACGCCACGACGCCGGCATCGCTGGTGATCGACCGGGTGAAGGTGCGTCGACAACGGCGCTGGGTCGAGCTGCCTTCCACCGATCCACTGCAGCTCAACGCCGATGATCGCGACATCCAGTTGTCGGCGCGCCTGCTGAGCGGCCGGCCCGACGGTGTGAGCGGGTATCGATTCCGGCTGCGGGGCGAAGACCCCGAATGGGTCCGCGCCGGGCGACGCGGCGCGCGCGGCTTCCCCCGCCTGCCGGCCGGCGAGCATGTACTGGAATTCCAGGCACGTGACGTGGATGGGCAATGGTCGGCCCTGCAGCAGGTGCACCTGCACGTGGCCTACAACGGTTGGGCGCATCCCGGGGCGTGGGCGTTGCTGTGGCTGCTCGCCGCCAGTGCAGGCACGTTGCTGGTGTGGACGCTGAGGCAGCGGCGGCAGCGCGCGCTCGCCTGGCGGGCGGCCACGCGCCGCCAGGCACGTGCCGAGCAGGCCGCGCAGGCCAAGGCGCGCTACATGGCCACGCTGGGGCATGAAGTCCGGACACCGCTCACCGGCGTGCTTGGCATGAGCGAACTGCTGTTGGCCACGCCGTTACCCGCAGGCGCGCGCGAGCAGGTGCTGCATATCCAGCAGGGCGGGCGTGCATTGCTGCAGGTGGTGGACGAGGCGTTGGAGATGGCCAGGCTGCAGGCCGGCAAGGTGATGCTGCATCCACGGGGCTTTGCCATCGGTCCGTGGTGGGACGAGGTACATGCCGCCGTGGCCGGGGGTCTGGAGGCGGGTGGCTGCCGCCTCGTGTTGGCCCCGCCATTGCAACCCGGTGCCAGCGCCGTGGGCGACCCGGACCGGTTGCGACAAGCCGTGGAACTGCTCGCGTGCGGGTTGGCAGAGCAGACCGGGGCTGTCCGGTTGACCCTGCGCATCGCTTGGCGGCCGGGCCGCAGTGGCCTGCTGCTGGATGTGCTCGCCGAACCGGGGGCCTGTCCGTCCCCAGCGCCGTTGCAGGTACGCGAGGCCTTGGCCGATGTCGACGTGCTGATCGGCGCGATGCACGGGCACCTGCGCGTGTCGCGGTTGCCTGACCATCGTTGGCAGGGGATGCTGAGTGTCCCGCTGGAAGGCTGCCAGGCGATCGGGCCCCACGCGACCGCACCGCAGGGCGATGCGCTCGATGCCCTTCAGGTCATGCTGGTGGAAGATGATCCGCTGGTGGCCGAGGTGGTCGGCGCACTGCTGCGGCTGCGCGGTCACACCGTCGTGCATGCCGCGCACGCGCTGGCGGCACTGACCGCGCTGGCCCGCCCCGGCACACAGCTGATGCTGTTGGATCTGGACCTGCCGGGCATGGACGGGCTGTCATTGCTGCGCCTGCTGCGTCAGCAGGGCCAACGCCTGCCGGTACTGGTGCTCACGGCGAGACGGGAGCCGGACCTGGAGATGCAGGTCATCGCCGCAGGGGCGGACGGTGTGGTGCACAAGCCGCTGCAGGGCGATGTGCTGCACGCGGCGATACAACGGCTCGCCTTGCCGCGCGTGGATCGTGCCGGCGCAGGGAACGGTTTACTATGCGGGGCGTTGCCCGACGACCGGGGTGGTCAGGGGTGACAGGCCCGTTTCGGGCGACGGCAGTGAATCGAGGGACAGACCCGGGAGAGCCATTGGTGTTGCGTGTGCTGTGGCCGTTGCTGATCGGCCTGTGTGTGCTCTGGCCGGCGCTTGCGTCGGCCCAGCCGGTACCGCCGACGCCGCGGCAGCTCACCGTGTTCGATGGCCTGCCATCCAACACCGTCAATCGCATGGCCGAGGATCGCTACGGCTATCTGTGGATTGCCACCAATGATGGCCTGGCCCGTTACGACGGCCGCAACTACCGCATCTGGCGTGCCGAGGACGGCCTGCGCGACAACCACGTCTGGAGCGTGCACATGGATGCGCGCAATCAGCTGTGGATCGGCACGGAGAACGCCGGCCTGGCGATGATGTCGGCCGATCGCCGCGAGATCCGCTTCTACGATCGCGACAGCCATCCGGAAATCGGCAGCAACACGATCTGGAGCGTGGCGTCCACCCCGGACGGTGCGATCTGGTTCGGCACTTACCAGGGCGGCCTGCACCGGCTGGAGCGTGATGGCACGCTGACCCGCTTCATGCCCGAGCCGGGCAACCCGCGCAGCCTGCCGGCGGCATCGGTCGGCAATCTGGCCACCACCCTGGATGGCACCTTGTGGATCGGATCCAAAGCCGGCCTGGCGCGCTGGACCGGACACGATTTCGAACCGGTGCCCAGTGCCCAGTTGTCGGCGCGCGTCATCAACGGCCTCACCGCCGAGGCCGATGGCAGCCTGTGGATCAGCAGCAATGTCGGGGTGGCGGTGCGCCGCCCGGATGGCCGCTTCGAACCGGCGCCCTGGGCCGTTGCCGATGGCGATCAGATCCTGGGCATGATGCTGCGCGACGAGCAGGGCGGGTATTGGTTGGATACCCGCTCGGGCCTGGGCCGTGCGATGGACGGCCAGTTCCAGCAGGTGCCGCTGTACAGCGCGATCGCGCGCGGGCAGGTGCGGCCGAACTGGACCGGCGCCTACGAAGATCGCGAGGGTGGCATCTGGCTGGCCAGCACCAACGGCGGCCTGTGGCATCTGCTGCCGCGATGGTGGCAGTTCTCGGTGCTGTCGCGGTTGGAAGATGACCCGGCCTCGCTGCGCAATGCGTATGTGCTGGGCATGGGCGCGGCCGCCGACGGCGGTGTGTGGACGGTGGGCACGCACGGCGCCCTGGACAAGTTCGACCCGGTCAGCGGGAAAATCGAACAGCACCGGACCTGGGTGGACGGCACGCAATGGCTGCAGTCGGTGCTGGAGGATCCGCGCGGCCAGGTCTGGATCGGCTCCTGGGACGCGCTGCTGCGCTATGACCCCCGGCAGAAGCGGATGCGGCGCTGGGGCAGCGACGCGGCGGTGGACGCCACGATGGAGGGCGCGATCGAATCATTGGCGCTGTGCGACGGGCAGCGCCTGTGGACAGCGTCGGCCACCGGGCTGCAGCAGCGCGATCTCGATGGACGCGTCCTGCATCGCATCGCGCTGGGCCACGCTGGATTGAGCGCGGGCCAGAACGCGCTCGATATCCGGTGCGGTCCCCAGGACCGCCTGTGGGTGGCCACCGGGCAGGGACTGCTGCAGTGGGTCGCGGCGCGCTCGCGTTTCGAGCCGCTGCCCGGTGGCCCCGCGGCGAGCGTGCATGCGATGGCGCTGGCCGGCGATGACAGTGTCTGGCTTTCCGAAGAAGGCAAGCTCTCGCACTACGGCTGGCAGGGCGATCGGCTGACCCTGCAGGAAGTGGTCGGCAGCAGTGCCGGCTACCCCGCGATCACCGCCACCGGTCTGGTGGTGGACCGCCAGGGGGTGGTCTGGGCAGCGAATGCACGCGGCCTGGTGCGTGTCGATCCGGAAGCCGGCAGCGTGCGCCAGTACGGCGTCCATGATGGCCTGCCCAGCCAGGAATTCCGCCGCCGCACGCTGACGCTGACCCCGAGTGGTCGCATCGTGGGTGGCACGCCGGCCGGCGTGGTGGTGTTCGATCCGGCACAGGTCAAGCCGGCGACGCGACGCGCGCCCCTGGTGATCGAGCGGGTCGAGGTGCGCCGTGGCGAGCGTGTCCTGGACCTGACCCATGCGGTGCCGCTGGACATCGCCGACGGCGACCGCGACCTGCGGATCGTCGCGCGGCTGCTGTCCTTCGCCGATTCCACCTCGAACAACTACCGTTACCGGCTGGCCGGCTACGACCCGGATTGGGTGGAAGTGGGACCCGGCGGCGAACGCCTGTTCTCGCGCCTGCCGCCGGGCCGCTACCGGCTGGAAGTGCAGGCCCGCTCGGCCGACCACATCTGGTCGCGGGTACAGGTGCTGGAGTTCCGGGTGCTGCCGCCCTGGTGGCGGAGCCTGTCGGGCCTGCTGCTGCTGACCTCGGCCGTGTTGCTGCTGCTCAGTCTGTTCGCCTGGTTGTACCGGCGCCGGCTGCAGCGCCGGCATGCTTACCAGTTGGCCCTGCAGAAGCAGGAACTGGCCGAGCAGGCTTCGGCGGCCAAGACCCGTTTCCTGGCGAACCTGGGCCATGAGGTGCGCACGCCGATGACCGGGGTGCTGGGCATGAGCGAGCTGCTCTTGTCCTCGCCATTGAACCCCAAGCAGCGTGGCTATACCGAGTCGATCCGCCACGCCGGCGAGCACCTGCTGCATCTGGTCAACGACGCGCTGGACCTGGCCCGGATCGAGTCGGGGCGCCTGGAACTGCAGGCGCAGCCGTTCCAGCTGCAGCGACCGATCGACGATGTCTGTGCGTTGATGGCCGCGCTGGCCGGGCAGAAGGGGCTGCGGTTCGTGGTCGACAACACCTTGCCGGCCGGCACCCGCACGGTCGGTGACGAGCTGCGCGTGCGCCAGATCCTGCTGAACCTGCTGGGCAACGCCGTCAAGTTCACCAGCCACGGCGAAGTACGGTTGACGTTGCGCGCGATCACGGCCGGCCGCGGGTTGCACATCGAGGTATCCGATACCGGGCCGGGCATCAGCACCGATCAGCAGGAGCGATTGTTCCGCCGCTTCGAGCAGGCCGATGGCGCCCGCACCGCCGCGCAGTACGGGGGCAGCGGGCTGGGCCTGGCGATCTGCCGCGAACTGGCACTGGCGATGCAGGGGCAGATCGGCGTGCAGAGCCAGCTCGGCGTGGGAACGCGTTTCACGGTGACCCTGCCGTTGCCCCTGGAGCAGGGAACCACCGGCGTGCCGGGTGCGGCCGAGGGCGAGCAGTGGGTGTTGCCGCCACTGCGCATCCTGCTGGTGGAGGACGATCTGACCGTGGCCGAGGTGGTCAGCGGCCTGCTGTCGGCGCGTGGCCACCAGGTGGTGCATGCCGAGCACGCGTTGTCGGCGCTGCGCGAGGTCAGCGAGGCGCCGTTCGAAGTGGTGCTGATGGATCTGGATCTGCCCGGGCTGGGCGGCATCGCATTGGCTGAGCATCTGCGCAGCCAAGGGTTCGAGATGCCGCTGATCGCGGTCACGGCGCGCACCGATCCATCGATCGAGCAGCAGGCCCGCGACGCAGGCTTCGATGCCTTCCTGCGCAAGCCGGTCACCGGCGATCTGCTGGTGGAGGCGATCGCGCGGGTGCTGCACGCTCCCGGTAGCAGCGGACCGTTGGTCCGCTGACGGTCCCTATAGCTGACCGCAGACCGCAGACCGCAGACCGCAGACCGCAGGACGTCTGCCCGCGGTTACTCGGCGACTTCCTCGACATCGCGCGGCGAGGGCCGCGTGTCCGGCAGCTGCCAGAAGATCAGCGTGGAGGTCAGGGTAATGGCGCCGACGCAGACGAAGGTGGCGTGCAGCGCGGCCGTCGCGCCGTGCGACGCATCGAGATGATTGAACGCGGCCAGCAGGCTGCCGGCCGCGGCCGCACCGAAACCGGTCGCGAGCATCATCACCATCGAAAGAAGACTGTTGCCGGCACTGGCGAAGTCGCGGTCCAGATCGCGCAGGGTCACGGTGTTCATCACGGTGAACTGCAGTGAATTGACCGCACCGAACAGGGCCAGCTGGATGATGCGGATCCACAGCGGCTGGCCGGGCGTCATGAAGATGAAACTGGCCATCGCCAGGCCGACCAGCACGGTGTTGACCATCAGCACGCGACGGTAGCCGAAGCGCTCGACGAGCTTGACCGCGTAGCGCTTGGAGACCATGCCCGCCGCGGCGACCGGGATCATCAACAGGCCGGCCTTCATCGGGCTCATGCCCATGCCGACCTGCAGCAGCAGTGGAATCAGCAGCGGCATGGCGCTGCTGCCGATGCGTGAGAACAGATTGCCGAGGATGCCGATGCGGTAGCTGGGCACGTGGAACAGCGCCAGCGAGAACAGCGGTGCCGTGGAGTTGGCGGCGTGCAGCCAGTAACCGACGAGGGCGGCCAGGCCGGCGACGGTCATGAGCATGACCAGTGCATGCGGGGTGGCCATGCCGGAGATGCCGTCCAGCGCGAGGGACAGTACGACCATGCCGAAGGCAAGCATGAGGTAGCCGGCGATGTCGAAGCGGGTGCGGTGTTCGGCGTAGTGGTCCGGCATGATCTTCATCGCCGCGACGTAGCCGATGATGCCGATCGGGAGGTTGATCAGGAACACCCAGTGCCAGGAGGCGACTTCGACCAGCCAGCCACCGAGGGTCGGGCCGATCAGGGGGCCGATCAGGGCGGGGATGGCGATGAAACTCATCGCGCGAAGGAATTCTTCGCGCGAGACGGAGCGCATGACGGCCAGGCGCCCGACCGGCAGCAGCATGGCGCCGCCGATGCCCTGCAGGACGCGCGCACCGACGAGCTGGTGCAGGGTCTGGGCGAGAGCGCAGGCGAGCGAGCCGAGAGTGAACAGGATGATCGCGACGAGGAAAGTGCGTCGTGTGCCGAAGCGGTCGGCGATCCAGCCGGAGGCGGGGATGAAGGTGGCGACGGCCAGGGCGTAGCTGAAGACGACGGACTGCATCTGCAGCGGGCTTTCGCCGAGGCTGCGGGCCATGGCGGGCAATGCGGTGTTGACGATGGTGGAGTCCAGCATCTGCATGAAGATGGCCAGCGATACGAGCCACAACAGGGGCCGGATCGAGGCGTAGCTGCTGGTCGTCATGGTGCGGGGCCTTCGTCAACGAGGGCGATATGATCGCCGATGTGGGATCAGGGTGTGGTCAAGAGCCGAAGCCGAAGCATTGGGGCGTGCAACAACGAAAGCACGCGTCCTGGGTGCAGAACGCGTGCTTCGTCGGCCGTGCCCGTGTAGTGCCGGCCGCTGGCCGGCTACCTGCCGATGGCGATCAGCGTCGGCTCAAACGATGTACGGCTTCCACAAGCACCTGCACGTGCTCGGGATTCATGTCCGGGGACATGCCGTGGCCGAGGTTGAAGACATGGCCTTCGCGGGAGCCGCCGTTGCCTTGGGCGTAGCTGTCGAGCACTTGCCCGGCGGCGCGTTCGATGGCGGCCGGATTGCCGTAGAGCGTGGTCGGGTCGAGGTTGCCCTGGAGGGCGACGCGGCCGCCCGTGCGGGCGACGGCGTCGGCGAGGTCCAGGGTCCAGTCCACGCCGAGCGCGTCGGCGCCGGTGTCGGCCAGGGCGCCGAGGTGCAGGCCGTTGCCTTTGCCGAACAGGATCAGCGGGGTGCGGTCGCTGCCTTCACCGCGTTCGAGTTCCTGGGCGATGCGGGTCAGGTAACGCAGGGAGAATTCGCGGTACATGGTCGGGCTGAGTACCCCGCCCCAGGTGTCGAAGACCTGCAGGACCTGGGCGCCAGCCGCGCGCTGGGCGGCGAGGTAGGCGATCACCGCATCGGTGACGACCGAGAGCAGCTGGTGCAGGGCGGCCGCTTCGTTCAGGGCCATCGCCTTGATACGGGCGAAGTCCTTGCTGCCGCCGCCTTCAACCATGTAGCAGGCCAGCGTCCACGGGCTGCCGGAGAAGCCGATCAGGGGCACGCTGCCGTCCAGTTCGCGGCGGATCACGCGCACGGCGTCCATCACGTAGCGCAGTTCGGTTTCCATGTCCGGCACGGCCAGTCTGGCGATGGCGGCCGCGTCGCGGACGGGGTGGCGGAACTTCGGGCCTTCGCCTTCGACGAAATACAGCTCCAGGCCCATCGCATCGGGGATGGTCAGGATGTCCGAGAACAGGATCGCCGCGTCGAGGTCGAAGCGGCGCAGCGGCTGCAGGGTGACTTCGCAGGCGATGTCCGGGTTCTTGGCCATCGCCAGGAAGCTGCCGGCCTTGGCGCGGGTGGCGCGGTACTCGGGCAGGTAACGACCGGCCTGGCGCATCAGCCAGACGGGGGTGCAGTCCACCGGTTCGCGGCGCAGGGCGCGCAGCAGGCGATCATGGCGGGAGGGGCTGGTCACGGAACGCTTCCTTGGGATCTGGTGGCGCGGGGCCGAATGGGGTCAGTGCGGCGGTGGCCGCTCAGTGCGGCGCGTCGCTGCTGGTGTAGGTCACTTCGTAGCCGCGGTGCAGGTGCGCATCGCGTGCCTTTTCGAACGCGGCCAGCGCCACGTCTTCCTGCAGGTACAGCTCGCGGCGCAGTTGCCCGCGCCCGCCGATCGGGCCGGACTCCAGCAGCAGCTCCCAGCCGCCGAACAGGTCCGGTTGCAGGGTGAGCTGGAGATAGCGGGCCGGATCGGCACCGCGGGGATGTTGGTGCAGGAAGACGCGCATGCCCCGATTGTAGCCGTGAACGCCGGAGGCGGCCGTCAGCAACGGGGCAGGTGCGGCGGAACGTCGCACGCTCAGCCGGCGGCCAGCACGCGCAGCACGTCGGCCTCGTCGACGTCGGCGACGACTTCGGCGCGGCCGATGCCACGCCACAGCACCAGTCGCAACCGGCCGGCGACATTCTTCTTGTCCAGCCGCATCCGGGCCAGCAGCGCCTCCGGCGCCAGGCCGGCCGGAATGGCCACCGGCAGTTCGTAGCGCAGCAGCAGCTCGCGCAGCTGCTCGGTGTCTGCCTCCTCGCTCATGCCCAGCTGGGCCGACAGGCGCGCGGCCAGCACCATGCCGACCGCGACCGCTTCGCCGTGGTTGAGGTTGTCGTTGCCCGGCGCGCCGTAGCCCTGTTCGGTCTCGATCGCGTGGCCGAAGGTATGGCCGAGGTTGAGCAGGGCGCGTTCGCCCTTTTCCAGCGGATCGCGCGCGACGATCTCGGCCTTGTGCTCGCAGCTGCGCGCGATGGCCTGGGCCAGCGCGGTGTCATCGCCGGCCAGCAGCGCGGCATGCTCGGCCTGCAGCCACTGGAAGAACAGCGGATCGCGGATCGCGCCGTACTTGATCACTTCGGCCAGGCCGGCGCGCAGTTCGCGGGGCGGCAGGGTGCGCAGGGCGGCGGTATCGGCGATGACGGCGCGCGGCGGGTGGAACGCCCCGACCAGGTTCTTGCCTTCGGGGATGTCCACCGCAGTTTTGCCGCCGACCGAGGAATCGACCATCGCCAGCAGCGAGGTGGGCAGCTGCACGCAGTCCACGCCGCGCATCCAGCAGGCCGCGGCGAAGCCGGCCAGATCACCGGCCACGCCACCGCCGAGGGCCATTACGCAGGCATCGCGGGTGGCGCCGAGGGCGGCCAGGGCGGTGATCGCATCGCCGAAGTGGGCCAGGGTCTTGGAGGCTTCGCCGGCCGGCAGCACCAGCTCGCCGATCAGCAGGTCCGGGCGCGTGGCCAGCAGCGCCGCCTTCACCCCTGCCAGGTAAAGCGGGGCGACCGAGGAGTCGCTGAGCAGCAGCACGTGGCGGCCACGCACATGGCGGGCCAGCAGTTCTCCCTGGCCAAGCAGGCCGGGGCCGATGTGGATGGTGTAGGGGGTGTCGCCGCTGACGGCAACGGTACGCGGGGCGGGGGTCATTCGGGTGTTTCCTGTCGCTGCCACTGCGCGGCCAGGCGCAGCACCAGCTGCGCAGTGGCCTCGGCGGGCGTGTAGAGATCGGTATCCAGCGTGAGGTCGGCCAGGCCCTGGTAGAGCGGATCGCGGGCGGCGGCCATGTCGTGCAGCACCTGCTCGCGGTCCGGGCGCTGCAGCAGCGGGCGGCCGCGGTCGCGGGCCAGCCGCTCCAGCTGGGCCGGCACGCTGACCCGCAGGTAGACCACGAAGCCGCGCCGGGCGATGGCCGCGCGGTTGTCCGGGTCCAGCACCGCGCCCCCCCCGGTGGAGATCAACTGGCCATGGCCGTCCAGCAGAGCGTGCAGGACCTGGCGTTCGTGCTGGCGGAACCCGGCTTCCCCGGCGAGTTCGAAGATCGCCGGAATGCTGGCCCCGGTGCTGTCCACGATGGCCTGGTCGGCATCCACGAAGTCCAGCGTGAAGCGCTCGGCCAGCCGGCGCCCGATGCAGGTTTTGCCGGCGCCCATCGGGCCAATCAGGATCAGGTTCGGAGCGGGATTCATTACCCTCGATCCTAACATCTCCGTGCCATCGCCTTTACGCGGCGGCCCCCATGGTGGGCGGGTGCGGACTGTCCCGCGCGCCACCGGAGCGAACCATGTCTGTCGCCAAGATCATCGAGATCAACGCCTCGTCCAAGACCAGCGTCGAAGACGCCGTGCGCAGCGGCCTGAAGAAGGTCTCCGAGACGGTCAAAGGCATCCAGGGCGCCTGGATCAATGAAACCAAGGTGGTGACCGATGGCGAAGGCAACATCACCGAGTGGCGGGTGAACCTGCGCGTGACCTTCCTGGTCAGCTGATCGCCGCGGGCTCGGCTTCCGCGCCAGTCAGCGCGTGGCGACGATCCGGCGCTGCTCGTCCAGCGCGATCACCTTGTCCGCCCGTTCCGGCAGGGTGCGCAGGGCCTGGCGGCTGACCCGTTCGTAGTACTGCACGAAGCGCTCCAGCTGGGCGCGGCTCATGCTGCTGCGGTCGGGTTGGGCGGCCTGCAGGTTCTGCTCCTGCTGCCAGCGCCAGCGCGGGATCACCGAGAAATCCGGCGGCTGCAGGAACCACAGCCGGTCGCACCGCTGCCACAGCGCGGGGTACTGCTCGGCCAGTGCCTGATTGCACCAGCGCCGCCAGCGGCCATCCACATCGGCCTCGCGCTCGAGTGCATTGAGCGGTGGCTCCAATTCGGCCTCACCCTGCGCAGGCGTGCCAAGGAACCAGCCTTCGAACACCAGCAGGTCGAGGGGACCGTCGATGCGTGTCCAGTCTTTCTCGGGCAGGCGCTCGTCAGCAAGCTTGTCGAACCGGGGCAAGGCGACCGGCCCACCAGCGGCGACCGCGTCCAGCGTGGCATGGGCCAAGGCCAGATCGTGGGTGCCCGGCGGGCCGCGGGTCAGCAGCAGCGGGTGGACCTGCCGCGCCAGGCGTTGGCGCTGGGCACGGGTCAGGTAGACATCATCGATGGAAAGCATGGCCGCGCGCAGGCCGCGCGTTTCCGCCAGCGCCACGACCTGGGCGGCCAGCGTCGATTTGCCACTCCCCTGCAGGCCGCTGATCGCCAATACTGGGATGGCCGCACCGAAGCTCAATGCGTCATCCAGCGCCTGCGCGACCAGCGCATCCGGAAAACCTTTTGTCGGGGGCATGTACGCAGGTGCAGGCATACAGCGACAATAAACCCAAACCGCGTGACAAGAAAACCGCCATGACCGATCTGTATGCCGAAGCGTTGTCCACCTTTGCCGGGCTGTTTGAAGAAGCCAGGGCGAGCCGGGAAGTCGAACCCAATGCGATGACGGTGGCCACGGCCGACCAGAACCGCCAGCCTTCGGCGCGCACGGTGCTGCTCAAGGCGTTCGACGAACGCGGTTTCGTGTTCTACACCCACCTGGACAGCCACAAGGGCCGTGAGCTGCAGGCCAATCCGCAGGCCGCGCTGCTGTTCCTGTGGCGCAGCCTGCGCGAGGCCGGCATCCAGGTGCGCATCGAAGGGCGGGTGGAGCAGGTCAGCGATGCCGAGGCCGATGCGTACTTCGCCTCGCGCCCGCGCATGAGCCAGATTGGCGCGTGGGCGTCGCTGCAATCGAAGACGCTGGCCTCACGCGAGGAGTTCGATGCACGCGTGGCGACCACCGAGGCCAGCTTCGACGGCCGCGATGTGCCGCGCCCGGACGGCTGGAGCGGCCTGCGCGTGGTGCCGCAGCGGATCGAGTTCTGGTACGGCGCGCAGTTCCGCCTGCACGAGCGCTGGTGCTATGAGGTCGGCGCCGATGGCCAGTGGAGCAAGCGGATGCTGTTCCCGTAATCACCCTGGCGTCGCCTCGCGCAGCCATCGCCACAGCGTGGTCCGCGAAACCCCCAGCTGTGCGCAGGCCTGCTCGCGGTTGCCGCCGCAGTCGGCCAGCAGTTGCTGTAGTGCGTCCGCATCCGGCCGCGCCGCCGTTGCAGCGGTGAGTGCCCCGGGTGGGGTGGTGGCTCGGCTCGCGGGCACGGTGTGCACTGCATGCAGCTCCGGCAGCCAGTGCAGCATCTGCGGCAACGACAGCTCACCCGGCTGCTGCTGCCAGTGGATGCGCAGCCGGTCCACCATGTTGCGAAGTTCACGTACATTGCCGGGCCACGGGTAGTCGCGCAGCCGCGCCAGTGCCTCGGCGGAGAGCGGGGCGTCCGTACCTGCGAGCTGCCGGAAGAAGTGGCTCACCAGCAAGGGGACATCCTCTCGCCGTTCGTGCAGCATCGGCAGCGCGATGCGCAGTGCGGCCAGGCGGTAGTAGAGATCGCGGCGGAAACGTTGTGTGTCCACCAGCGATTCCAGCGTCTGCAGGGTGGCGGCGACCACGCGTACGTCCACCGGCGTCGGCTCGGTGGCGCCCACGCGCAACACTTCGCGCTCTTCCAGAACGCGCAGCAACCGGGTCTGCAGCGGCAACGGCAGTTCGCCGATTTCATCCAGGAACAGGGTGCCGCCGTCGGCCGCTTCCACCAGGCCCACGCGACCGCCGCGGCGGGCGCCGGTGAACGCCCCTTCGTTGTAACCGAACAGCTCGGCTTCGAGCAGGGATTCGCTGATCGCCCCGCAGTTCAGCGCGACGAAGCGGCCACGCCGGCCGCTGGCGCTGTGCAGTTGCCGGGCCACCAGTTCCTTGCCGGTGCCGGTGGCGCCGGTGATCAGCACCGTGCTGTCGTAGGGCGCATACAGTGCGATGTGCTCGCGCACCTGCTGAATCGCGGCACTGTCGCCGAGCAGGGCATGCTCGGCATCGCGTCGCTTGGGCGGTGCCCGCCGCCGCAACGAGGACGCACCGGAGCGGGCCAGGGTCTGGGTCAGCTCCAGCGCATGTTCGAAGGCCTGTCGTACCGAGTCGGCCGAGTACAGCAGCACGCCGGGCAGCCCGACCTGCTCGGCATGGTCGATCGCCATGCCGGTGCCGACGATGACCTCGATGCCATTGGCGCGCATGTCCGCGATGCAGTCGCGCGCGTCCTCGCGGGTGACGAAGCGGCGATGCTCGATGTCCAGCCCGAAGCTGTGCTGGAAACTGCCGAAGGTCGGCACATCGGTGGCATGGGTGACCAGGCCGATCCTGGGGGCGATCCGGCGTGCGCGCGCCAGCGCTTCCATCAGGTCGAAGCCGTTGGCCTGGATCGGGACCAGCGGCACCTCCAGCCGGCTGCGCAGGTAGGCCGCATTCGAGCCGCCGGCGATCACCACGTCGCAGTGTTCGCGGCGCAGGCGCTGGCCGATCACATCCACCGCCTCCTCGAAGCCGAGGTTGATGGGCACGATGCGGGCGCGGCGGTCGAACTCCGGGATCACATCGCCGAGCAGGCCGGTCAAGCGCGACACGCTGACCGTCCATATCACCGGCAGCTGGCCGGCCTCCGGATCAGACAGGCGGGAGCGGTGGCGGGGCAGGCTGATCGACATGGGCGTGTTTCAGTGTTTCAGTTCCAGCCATGTTACAGGTGTTTCAATGTTTCAAGGTGAAACATCCTCGTCCCGGTGTTGAATCAATGAAATCAGTTACTTGCGAGCTGGCACGGCCCTTGCGCTTATCCACCGGTCAACCACGATGGAATGCCGCATGAGCACCCCTGTTTCCTCCGCTGGCGCCCGTTTCCGCGCCGCACTGGCCGCCGAATCCCCGTTGCAGGTGATCGGTGCAATCAACGCCAACCACGCGCTGCTGGCCAAGCGTGCCGGTTACCGGGCCATCTACCTGTCCGGCGGCGGCGTCGCGGCCGGCTCGCTGGGCCTGCCGGACCTGGGCATCAACACGCTGGAAGACGTGCTGATCGACGTGCGCCGCATCACCGATGTGTGCGACCTGCCGCTGATGGTGGACATCGACACCGGGTTCGGCCCGAGCGCGTTCAACATCGCGCGCACCGTCAAGTCGCTGATCAAGGCCGGCGCGGCTGCCTGCCATATCGAAGACCAGGTCGGCGCCAAGCGCTGCGGTCACCGGCCGGGCAAGGAGATCGTGTCGCAGGGGGAGATGGTGGACCGGGTCAAGGCCGCCGCCGATGCCAAGACCTATCCGGACTTCTTCCTGATCGCGCGCACCGATGCCATCCAGGTGGACGGTGTGGATGCCGCGATCGAGCGCGCCATCGCCTGCGTCGAGGCCGGTGCCGACGGCATCTTCGCCGAGGCCGCCTACGATCTGGACACCTATCGCCGTTTCGTCGATGCGGTGAAGGTGCCGGTGCTGGCCAACATCACCGAGTTCGGTGCCACGCCGCTGTTCAGCCGCGATGAACTGGCTTCGGCCGGCGTCGCCATCCAGCTGTTCCCGCTGTCCGCGTTCCGTGCTGCCAACAAGGCGGCCGAGAACGTGTATGAGACCATTCGCCGCGAGGGCCACCAGCGTAATGTGGTGGAGGCGATGCAGACCCGCGAGGAACTTTACGACCGTATCGGTTACCACGCCTTCGAGCAGCAGCTCGATGCGTTGTTCGCCGCCAAGAAGTAAGACCGCACACTAGTTTTCTGGAGGGATCATGAGCGACACCACTACCGCCCCCGGCTTCAAGCCGAAGAAATCCGTCGCCCTGTCGGGCACCGCCGCCGGCAACACCGCGCTGTGCACCGTCGGCCTCAGCGGCAATGACCTGCACTACCGCGGGTATGACATCGCCGATCTGGCCAACACCAGCGAGTTCGAGGAAATCGCGCATCTGCTGGTTCACGGCAAACTGCCGACCCGCGCCGAGCTGGTGGCCTACAAGACCAAGCTGAAGTCGCTGCGGGGCATCCCGGCCGCGGTCAAGGCCGCGCTGGAAGAACTGCCGCCGTCGGCGCACCCGATGGACGTGATGCGCACCGGCGTCTCCGTGCTGGGCTGCGTGTCGCCGGAGAAGGATGACCACAACCATCCGGGCGCGCGCGACATCGCCGACAAGCTGATGGCCTGCCTGGGCTCGATGCTGCTGTACTGGTACCACTGGAGCCACAACGGTCGTGCGATCGACGTGGAAACCGACGATGACTCCATCGGTGGTCACTTCCTGCACCTGCTGCACGGTGAGAAGCCGCAGGATTCGTGGGTCAAGGCGATGCACACCTCGCTGATCCTGTACGCCGAGCACGAGTTCAACGCCTCCACCTTCGCCTGCCGTGTCATCGCCGGCACCGGCAGCGACATGTACAGTGCGATCACCGGCGGTATCGGTGCCCTGCGCGGTCCCAAGCACGGCGGCGCCAATGAAGTGGCCTTCGAAGTGCAGAAGCGCTACGACAGCCCGGATGATGCCGAGGCCGACATCAAGGCCCGCGTGGAGCGCAAGGAAGTCGTGATCGGTTTCGGCCACCCGGTCTATACCGTCAGCGACCCGCGCAACAACATCATCAAGGAGGTCGCGCGCGACCTGTCCGCCGAGCAGCAGAACGTCAAGATGTACGACATCGCCGAGCGTCTGGAATCGGTGATGTGGGACATCAAGAAGATGTTCCCGAACCTGGATTGGTTCAGCGCGGTCAGCTATCACATGATGGGCGTGCCGACGGCGATGTTCACCCCGCTGTTCGTAATCGCGCGTACCTCCGGTTGGAGCGCGCACATCATCGAACAGCGCATCGACGGCAAGATCATCCGCCCGAGTGCGAACTACACCGGCCCGGAAGACCAGGCCTTCGTGCCGATCGACCAGCGCAAGTAAGACCGACGTACCGCACCCGTTCGCGGGTGCTTTGCGGAACAGGCCGGCGCGATGCCGGTCTGCTCCGTTGCGGCGTCGCTACTCCTTCTTCGCCGGTGTCACGACGCCCCGGCCCGCCAACAAGCAGCTATCGCCAGCCATGAATACTCAGTACCGCAAGAACCTCCCCGGCACCGCGCTGGACTATTTCGATACCCGTGCCGCGGTCGATGCGATCCAGCCCGGTGCCTATGCCACGCTGCCGTATACCTCGCGCGTGCTGGCCGAAAACCTGGTGCGCCGCTGCGACCCGGCCACGCTGGAGGCCTCGCTGCGCCAGCTGATCGAGCGCCGCCAGGACCTGGATTTCCCGTGGTTCCCTGCGCGCGTGGTGTGCCATGACATTCTCGGCCAGACCGCCCTGGTCGATCTGGCCGGCCTGCGCGATGCCATCGCCGATGCCGGCGGTGACCCGGCGCAGATCAACCCGGTGGTGCCGACCCAGCTGATCGTGGATCACTCGCTGGCGGTGGAATTCCCGGGCTTCGACAAGGCCGCGTTCGAGAAGAACCGCGCCGTCGAAGACCGCCGCAATGAAGACCGGTTCCACTTCATCAACTGGACCAAGAAGGCGTTCAAGAACGTCGACGTGATTCCGCCGGGCAACGGGATCATGCATCAGATCAATCTGGAGAAAATGTCGCCGGTCGTGCAGGTGCGCGACGGGGTGGCCTTCCCCGATACCTGCGTGGGCACCGACAGCCACACCCCGCACGTGGACGCGCTGGGCGTGATCGCGATCGGCGTGGGCGGCCTGGAAGCGGAGAGCGTGATGCTCGGCCGTGCCTCGTGGATGCGCCTGCCCGACATCATCGGCGTGGAACTCACCGGTTGCCCGCAGCCGGGCATCACCTGCACCGACGTGGTGCTGGCGCTGACCGAGTTCCTGCGCAAGGAGCGCGTGGTCGGTGCGTGGATCGAGTTCTACGGCGAGGGCGCCAACGCGCTGACCATCGGCGACCGCGCCACCATTTCCAACATGACGCCGGAGTTCGGCGCCACCGCGGCGATGTTCTACATCGACCAGCAGACCCTGGATTACCTGCGCCTGACCGGCCGCGAGGACGACCAGGTCGCACTCGTGGAAACCTATGCCAAGGCCACCGGCCTGTGGGCCGATGATCTGGTCACCGCGCAGTACGAGCGCGTGCTGCAGTTCGACCTGTCCAGCGTGGTGCGCAACATGGCCGGCCCGTCGAACCCGCACAAGCGTGTGGCAACCACCGACCTGGCCGCCCGCGGCATCGCCGACGAAGGCAAGCTCGCCTCGGGCAAGCAGGAACAGGCCGATGGCCTGATGCCCGATGGCGCCGTGATCATCGCCGCGATCACCAGTTGCACCAACACCAGCAACCCGCGCAACGTCATCTCCGCCGCCTTGCTGGCCCGCCATGCCAACCGCGCCGGGCTGACCCGCAAGCCGTGGGTGAAAAGCTCGCTGGCGCCCGGCTCCAAGGCCGTGCAGCTGTATCTGGAAGAAGCCGGCCTGCTGACCGAACTGGAGCAGATGGGCTTTGGCATCGTGGGCTTCGCCTGCACCACCTGCAACGGCATGAGCGGCGCGCTGGACCCGAAGATCCAGCAGGAAGTGATCGACCGCGACCTGTATGCCACCGCCGTGCTTTCGGGCAACCGCAACTTCGACGGCCGCATCCACCCGTACGCCAAGCAGGCGTTCCTGGCCTCGCCGCCGCTGGTGGTGGCGTACGCGATCGCCGGCACGGTGCGCTTCGATATCGAAAAGGATGCGCTCGGCCACGATGCCGATGGCAACCCGATCACGCTGAAGGACCTGTGGCCGAGCGATGCCGAGATCGACGCGGTGGTCAAGGCCTGCGTCAAGCCGGAGCAGTTCCGCAAGGTCTACGACCCGATGTTCACCTTCAAGGTGGAACACGGTGCACCGATCAGCCCGCTGTACGACTGGCGCCCCCAGAGCACCTACATCCGCCGCCCGCCGTATTGGGAAGGCGCGCTGGCCGGTGCCCGCAGCCTCACCGGCATGCGCCCGCTGGCGGTGCTGGGCGACAACATCACGACAGACCATCTGTCGCCGTCCAACGCGATCATGGCCAGCAGCGCGGCCGGTGAATACCTGGCCAAGATGGGCCTGCCCGAGGAAGACTTCAATTCCTACGCGACCCACCGCGGCGACCATCTCACCGCGCAGCGTGCGACGTTCGCCAACCCGAAGCTGATCAACGAAATGGCCGTGGTTGATGGCCAGGTCAAGCAGGGGTCGCTGGCGCGCGTGGAGCCGGAAGGCGAGGTCACCCGCATGTGGGAAGCGATCGAAACCTACATGGACCGCAAGCAGCCGCTGATCATCATCGCCGGTGCCGACTACGGCCAGGGCAGCTCGCGTGACTGGGCCGCCAAGGGCGTGCGCCTGGCCGGTGTGGAAGCGATCGCGGCCGAAGGCTTCGAGCGCATCCACCGCACCAACCTGATCGGCATGGGCGTGCTGCCGCTGGAGTTCAAGGAAGGCGTGAACCGCAAGACGCTGGGCATCGATGGCACCGAAACCTTTGACGTGCTCGGCGAGCGTGTGCCGCGTGCCGAGCTGACCCTGGTCATCCACCGCCGCAACGGTGAACAGCTGCGGGTGCCGGTCACCTGCCGCTTGGATACCGCTGAAGAAGTCTCGATCTACGAGGCCGGCGGCGTGCTGCAGCGGTTCGCCCAGGACTTCCTGGAATCGGCGCAGGTGATGTGACGGTATGCCAGGCCCGCCCGCGAGGTGCGGGCCTGGCGCGTCGCTGGCATGGGGCCATCGGCGCGTAGGTTCCACAATAACCGGGACAGGCGGCGACATGTTTTACACCGTGGCGGGCGCGATCAATACCGCCTTCATCCTGCTGAGCCTGGTGGGTGTGTGGGCCCAGCTGCGCAAGGTGTGGCAGCGCCGCGCGAGCGCGACGGCGGGCGCAGTCGCCACCGATATCCTGTCGCTCAACCAGTTCACGGTCGGTTTCCTCGCCTACCTGTCGTTCTTCGTCTACGGCTACAGCATCCAGCCGTTCAACCACTTCATCGTGTGGCCGCGCCTGCTTGCCTCGGTGCTTGTGCTGCTGATCCTGAGAGAGATCTGGACGGACCGGCGCAGCCGCGCTGCGACCGCCAGCCTTGTCGTGGCGTGCGTGGCGCTGTTGTGCGCACTGCTGGGCCTGGTGTGGGGGCAGCGTCACGTGGATGAGGGCCGCGTGCTCGCCTCGGCGATGATCGTGGCCGTTACCGCGCTGCTGGCCCAGGGCTATGCGCACCAGATCCTGCTGATCTGGCGCTCCGGCCGCACGGGCGCGGTGTCGCTGCGGATGAGCCAGCTGATCCTGCTGTTGGACATCTCCACCATCTTGTTCGCCTTCGCAATGGGCCTGCGTCTGGGCTGGCCGTTGCTGCTGCTGGCCGTGGTCAGCGGGAGCACCAAGCTGATGATCCTGTGGCTGTTCCGCTGGGAGCGTCGTAGCGCGGGAGCCGAAACAGCGGAGCGGCGGGATGAACGGGGCGGAGTTGCGATCAATGAGATGTAGGTGCACACTTTTATGGCAAAAATTGCCAAAGAGGTCTGATCATGGCCACGATGAACATCTCGCTCACCGATCCGCTCAAGCAGTTTGTCGATGAGGAAGTCAGCCAGGGGGGGTACTCCAGTACGTCCGACTACGTGCGCGACCTGATCCGCCAGCGCCAGCGGCAAAAGGCCGAAGAGCTGCTGCGCAGGTTGATTGCGGAGGGCTTGGCGTCTGGCCCAAGTGCGCCGGTCACCTCGGCAACTTTCGAGCGGATGCGCCGTGACCTGGCAGAGCGGTTGGACCGTGAAGCGGATTGAGTGGCGGCCACGCGCGGAACAGGACGTGGCCGACGCTGCGCTCTGGTTCGCGCGTCAGGGAGGGTTGGCGCTGGGCGAACGGTTCATCGCGACGGTGGATGCCACACTGCTGCGGATCGCGGCATTTCCTGGGGCAGGGTCCGCTCGGCACGCTTGGGTCAGCGATGACCTGCCGGTCCCACTGCGATTCGTGATCTTGCCCATCTTTGATCGCTATTTGATCTATTACCTTGACCTTCCGGACCGCGTTGACATCCTTCGCGTCTGGGATACCTCGCGCGGGCTCGATGCATTGATGGATCAGACGCCATGACCGTCCTCCGGTGCACGCAGCGCCATTCAAGCGGATGACGCATCCGCTCGTCCCCATCCATCCTGCACGGACATGATTTCATGACCCATCTCCCCCAGCTCCGCATTCCCGCCACCTACCTGCGCGGTGGCACCAGCAAGGGTGTGTTCTTCAAGCTGAGCGACCTGCCTGCCGCCGCGCAGGTGCCGGGCCCGGCCCGCGATGCGCTGCTGATGCGCGTGATCGGCTCGCCCGACCCGTATGCCAAGCACACCGATGGCATGGGCGGCGCGACCTCCAGCACCAGCAAGTGCGTGATCATCTCCGCGCCGTCGGTGCCGGAGCACGACGTGGATTATCTGTACGGCCAGGTGGCGATCGAGACGGCATTTGTCGACTGGAGTGGCAACTGCGGCAACCTCAGCACGGCGGTGGGCCCGTTCGCGATCAGCAACGGAATGATCGATCCGGCGCGGATTCCGCACAACGGCCTGTGCACCGTGCGGATCTGGCAGGCCAACATCGGCAAGACCATCCTGGCGCACGTGCCGATCGTGGAGGGCCAGGTGCAGGAGGACGGCGATTTCGACCTCGATGGCGTGACCTTCCCGGCCGCGGAGATCCAGCTGGAGTTCCTGGATCCCTCCGATGATGGCGAGGGCGGGGCGATGTTCCCCACCGGTAATCTGGTCGACACGCTCGACGTGCCCGGCGTGGGCAGCTTCCAGGCCACGATGATCACCGCCGGCATTCCCACCATCTTCCTCAAGGCGGCTGATCTGGGCTACACCGGCACCGAACTGCAGCCGGCGATCAACGAGGACAAGGCCGCCCTGGCGCGTTTCGAAGCGATCCGCGCGCACGGCGCGGTGCGCATGGGGCTGATCGAGACCATCGAGCAGGCCGCGACCCGTCAGCACACACCGAAGGTCGCCTTCGTCGCCCCGGCGCAGGACTACGTGTCCTCCAGTGGCAAGCAGATCGCCGCGGGCGAGATCGACCTGCACGCGCGCGCGCTGTCCATGGGCAAGCTGCACCACGCGATGATGGGCACCGCCGCAGTCGCCATCGGCACTGCCGCCGCGATCCCGGGCACGCTGGTGAACCTGGCCGCCGGTGGCGGTGAGCGTGAATCGGTGAGCTTCGGTCATCCCTCCGGCACGTTGCGCGTGGGCGCGCAGGCGGCGCTCGTTGACGGTCAGTGGACGGTCACCAAGGCCATCATGAGCCGCAGTGCCCGCGTCTTGATGGACGGTGCGGTAAGGGTGCCTGCCGCCACCTTGTAAGTCCCAACAGGAGAATCGCGATGTCCGGTCATGACAGCCACAGCAACCAGCGCCCGCCATGGGACACGGTCCTGACCGACATCGTCGATTACGTCCGCGACTACCCGGTCAGCTCGCCGCTGGCGTACACCACCGCGCGGCACTGCCTGATCGATACGCTGGGCTGCGGGTTGGCGGCGCTATCGTTCCCGGCCTGCAGCAAGCTGCTCGGGCCGCTGGTGCCCGGCATGCAGGTGATCAACGGCGCCCGGGTGCCAGGGACGCGCTTCGAGCTGGATCCGGTGCAGGGCGCCTTCAACATCGGCGCGATGATCCGCTGGCTGGATTTCAACGACACCTGGCTGGCCGCGGAGTGGGGGCATCCCTCCGACAACCTCGGCGGCATCCTGGCTACCGCCGATTGGCTCAGCCGCAATGCCGAGGCGCTGCGCCGGGCGCCACTGACCATGCGCGATGTGCTGGAGGCGATGATCAAGGCGCATGAAATCCAGGGTTGCCTGGCGTTGGAGAATGCGTTCAACCGGGTCGGGCTGGATCATGTGGTGCTGGTCAAGGTCGCCTCCACCGCGGTGGTGTCACACCTGCTTGGTCTGGATCGTGAGCGCATGCTCAATGCGCTGTCGCTGGCCTGGGTGGATGGGCAGTCGCTGCGCACCTACCGGCACGCGCCCAACACCGGCTCGCGCAAGAGCTGGGCGGCCGGTGATGCCACCAGCCGTGCGGTGCGCCTGTCGCTGATGGCCGCGGCCGGTGAGATGGGCTATCCCAGCGCGCTGACCGCGCCGACCTGGGGCTTCTACGATGTCTCCTTCGGCGGGCAGCCGTTCCGCTTCCAGCGGCCGTACGGCAGCTACGTGATGGAGAACGTGCTGTTCAAGATCAGCTATCCGGCCGAGTTCCATGGCCAGACGGCGGTCGAAGCGGCGATGCAGGTGCATGCGCAGATGCGCGCCAGCGGCAAACGCAGCGAAGACATCGCGCAGATCACCCTGCGCACCCAGCAGGCCTGCCTGCGCATCATCGACAAACCCGGCCCGCTGCATAACCCGGCCGACCGCGATCACTGCGTGCAGTACATGGTGGCGATCGGCCTGATCTTCGGCCGGCTGGTTGCCGAGGACTACGAGGACGACGTGGCGGCCGATCCGCGCATCGATCCGCTGCGGGCGACGATCACCTGCGTGGAAGAGCCGCAGTTCACGGCCGACTACCTGGACCCGGACAAGCGCAGCATCGCCAACGCGCTGCACGTGACGTTCGCCGATGGCAGCACGATGGAGGCCGTGGTCGAGTATCCGCTGGGCCACGCGCGGCGCCGGGCCGAGGGCATCCCGCTGCTGGAGGACAAGTTCCGCCGACACCTGGCCGGGGTGTTCCCGACCGTGCAGCAGCGCCGGATCATCGAGGCGTCGCTGGACCCGGTCGCGCTGGAAGCGATGCCGGTGCACGAGTACGTCGACCTCTACGTCGCCGGGTAGAGCCGACCGTTGGTCGGCTGCCCTTAGCGATGGCTCTTGGCGGCTGCCCTTGGCGGTGGCCCTTCCGGTCACCCATGACGCCCGGATCGCCCGGGGTCGCCCGTGAACGGACGGGGACGGCCCGTATACTGGCCGCCTTGTTCAAGGAGTGACGTCATGGCTAGCCGCAGTCGGTTCGGGCAGTGGAGCTGGAAGGGAATCGCGGGCCTGGCGCTGGTCGCCGGCCTGGCCATCGGCGTCGGGGGCTGCAAGCGCAACGACAGCGGCCAGCTACCAGCCCCGTCCGGCGCGCCGATCACGGCCAAGGCCGAGGCGGTCACCGAGTTCACCCTGGTCCGGGCCTACCCCGATCAGAAGAGCGACGGCCTGTCGCTGGCGCTGGAGTTCTCGCGCCCGCTGGTCGGCACCCAGGATTTCGATGCACTGGTCCGCTTCGCCGAGAAGGTCGGCACCGAGGACAGCAGCTGGTCGCTGTCCGATGACGGCAAGACCCTGCGCTATCCGTTCGTGGAGGCGGCCAAGGAATATTCGCTGATCGTTTCGCCCGATCTGCTCGCCGCCGATGGCAGCCGGATCGGCAAGGAGCTGCGCCAGAAGGTCTTCACCGGCGAGCTCAAGCCGGTGGCCGGGTTCGCCTCGCAGGGCAGCGTGCTGCCCGCCAAGGACAGCCGCGGCCTGCCGGTGGTCTCGGTCAACGTGCCGGAAGTGGACGTGGAGTTCCTGCGCGTGCGCGAGAAGGAACTGCCGAACTTCTTCAGCCAGTACCAGCGCGGCGGGCGCCGCGGCAGCTGGGAGCTGGACAGCGACTACGGCGACAAGACGCCGATGTCGCAGTTGGCCGAGCCGGTGTACGTCAACCGCTTCGTGATCGGCGGCAAGCAGAACGAGCGCGTGCTCACCTACCTGCCGACCCAGGACATCAAGGAGCTGCAGCAGCCCGGCCTGTATTTCGCGGTGATGAAGCGCAGCGGTTCGTTCGAAGGCGAGTACGACACCGCCTTCTTCACCGTCAGCGACATCGGCCTGCATACGCGTGCCTACAAGGACAAGCTGTTCGTGCACACCGCCTCGCTGCAGAGCGGGGCGTCGCTGAAGAAGATCGAGCTGCGCATCCTCGATGGCAAGGGTGAGGTGGTGCTCAAGGGCGCAACCGACGGCAACGGCAATGCGCTGCTCAATTACACGTTGGATGCCAGCCATGTGCTGATCGCCAGCAGTGGCGGCGATACCTCGATGCTGCCGTTCAACCAGCCCGCGCTGGACCTGAGCGAGTTCGCCGTGGCCGGGCGCGACAACGCCTGGTTCGACGTGTTCACCTGGTCGGGCCGCGACCTGTACCGTCCCGGCGAGACCGTGCGCATTTCCGCACTGCTGCGCGACAACGACGGCAAGCCGGTGAAGCCGCAGCCCGTCTTCCTGCGCCTGAAGCAGCCGGACGGCAAGACCTTCCGCGAGACCCGCCTGACCCCGGGCGAGCAGGGTTACTTCAGCTTCGAGCAGCTGATCCCCGCCGAGGCCCCGACCGGGCGCTGGCAGGTGGAGTTCCGCACCAACCCGGCCAGCAAGGAAGCGATCCAGGGTATGACCCTGCGGATCGAGGAGTTCCTGCCCGAGCGCATGAAGCTGGACCTGGACAGCGCGCAGAAGACGCTCAAGCCGGGCGAGCCGCTCAAGCTGCAGGCCGATGCGGCGTATCTGTACGGTGCGCCGGCCGATGGCAACCGCTTCACCGCGCGATTGGCCGTAGCGGCCGAGCAGTCGCCGGTCGAGTCGCTGCCGGGCTACTTCTTCGGCGACCCGACCACCGCGCTGCCGCGCGAGGCGCGCGACGTCATCGATACCGAATTCCCGGCCGACGGCAAACTGCGCCAGGACGTGGAGCTGCCGGCCGAGGTCAAGCCGACCGCACCGATCGCCGTGGTGCTCTCCGGCAGCGTGTATGAAACCGGTGGCCGCACCGTGACCCGCACCCTGAAGCGGGTGATGTGGCCGGCCACGGCGTTGGTGGGTGTACGCCCGCTGTTCGATCCCAAGGACGGCGCCGATGCCAACAGCAATGCGCGTTTCGAACTGATGCGCGTGGACGCGGCAGGCAAGCCGCAGCCGGCCAAGGGCCTGAAGGTCACGCTGGTGCGCGAACTGCGCGATTACCACTGGACCTTCAACGACAACCGCTGGGATTACGACTTCACCCGTCGCTTCGAGAACAAGGACACCCGTACCGTCGACGCCGGCAGTGCCGCGGTCGGTGTTGATTTCCCGGTGGAGTGGGGCGAGTACCGGCTGGAGGTGTTCGACCCGGCCACCGGGCTGACCAGCCGCTATCCGTTCAACGCCGGCTGGAGCTGGAACGACGACAACCGCGGCCTGGATGCACGCCCGGACAAGGTCAAGCTGGCGCTGGACAAGACCGGCTACAAGGCCGGCGATACCGTGCGCGTCACCGTGACCCCGCCGCATGCCGGCAAGGGCGTGCTGATGGTCGAGAGCGACAAGATGCTCTACGTCCAGGATATCGACGCCAAGCCGGGCAGCACCTACGACATTCCGGTCACGGCCGAATGGGAACGTCACGACGTCTACATCACGGCGCTGGTGTTCCGTGGCGGCAGTGCCCCGAGCAAGATCACCCCGGCCCGTGCGGTCGGCGTGGTGCATGTGCCGATGGACCGCAAGGCGCGGCAGATCGCAGTGGGCCTGGTGGCCCCCAAGCAGATGCGCCCGGAGCAGACGCTGCCGGTCACCGTGAGCGCCCCGCAGCTGGCCGGCAAGGTCGCACATGTGACCGTCTCGGCGGTGGATGTGGGCATCCTCAACATCACCCGCTTCCCGGTGCCCGATGCCGCTGCGCACTTCTTCGCGCAGCGTCGTCTGGGCGTGGATGCGTATGACATCTACAGCCGCGTGATCGAAAGCTTCGACGGCAGCAGCGGCAAGCTGAAGTTCGGTGGCGACATGGCGCTGGCCGCGATGCCGCAGGCCAAGCGCCCGACCGCGCGGGTGCAGACGGTGGACCTGTTCTCCGGCCCGGTGAAACTCGATGCCAAGGGCATCGCGCGGATCGCGCTGAAGGTGCCGGATTTCAACGGCACCCTGCGCGTCTCGGCGCTGGTGTACGCCGATGACCAGTACGGCAAGCGCGATGTGGAGACCGTGGTGCGCGCGCCGATCCTGGCCGAAGCCAGCATGCCGCGCGTGATGGCGCCCGGGGATACCAGCACGGTCACCCTGGATGTGCAGAACTTCACCGGCACGCCGGGCGAGTTCAAGGTGCAGGTCGATGGCATCGGGCCGCTGACCCTGGGCGACGCCAGCCGCACGCTCAAGCTCAACGCCGACGCCAAGAGCACGCTGAGCTTCCCGCTGACCGCCCGCGAGGGCTACACGGTAGCCAAGGTCCGCGTGCGCGTGGACGGCAACGGCTTCAAGGTCGATCGCCGCTATGACCTGCCGGTGCGCGCGGCGTGGCCGCAGGTGCTGCGCGCACAGACCCGCACGCTGGATCCGCTGGCCGCCGTCACGATGGACGCCGGCCTGGCCGATGGTCTGATGAACGACTCGGTGACCGCACGCATGCTGGTCAGCGCGCTGCCGCCGATTCCGTTCGCCAGTGCCTTGAATGGCGCGCTCAACTATCCGTATGGCTGCGCCGAGCAGACCACCAGCAAGGGCTATGCCGCGCTGATGCTGGATGAAGCGACCTCGGCCATGCTGGGTGCGGACGGGCTGGATGCCAAGACCCGCCGCGAGCGCATGGAAGGTGCCTTCGGCCGCCTGGCCTCGATGCAGGTCGCCAACGGCAACTTCTCGATGTGGGGCGACGACGGCTACATCAATCCGTGGCTGACGCCGTATATCGCCGAGTTCCTGCTCGACGCCAAGGACGCCGGCTTCGCCGTACCGGACAACGTGCTGCAGAAAGCGCTGAACCGCCTGAGTGAAGATCTGCTGTCCGGTGGCAACCAGTTCTACGGCGAGGACCGCCGCGAGAACCTGAAGTTCGCCAACCAGGCGTATTCGGGCTACGTGCTGGCCCGGGTCAACCGTGCACCGCTGGGTACCCTGCGCGCGCTGTACGACAATGAACGCAGCAAGTCGCTGACCGGCCTGTCGCTGGTGCACCTGGGCATCGCGCTGTCGCTGCAGGGCGATCACAAGCGCGGCGATGCGGCCATTGCCGCCGGCTTTGCCAAGCGCGCCGACGACCGCCCGGCCTACTTCGGCGATTACGGCAGCGCGGTGCGCGATGACGCGCTGATGATCGCGCTGCTGCACGAGCGCAAGCTGTCCAAGCCGGGCTACGATGCACGTGCGGTCGATCTCGGCCGCGCGCTGGACGCCCGCCGCAACAGTGGCTGGATGTGGCTGAGCACCCAGGAGCAGGTGGCGCTGGCGCGGATGGGCAAGGCGCTGTCGGCCAACCAGAAGAAGCTGGTATCCGGTGAACTGGTGGTCGGTGGCGAAAGCGAGAGCATCTCGGCGCGCCGCATGTTCGGCCGCAGCGTCGACTACGCCGCGCTGGCCAAGGGCGTGCGCTTCACCCCGCAGGGGGAGCCGCCGATGTTCGCCAGCCTGGAAGTGGCCGGCATTCCGCGCAACCCGCCCGAACCGGACAGCCGCACGCTGGGCGTGGAGCGCAGCTGGTACACCACCGACGGCAAGCCGTGGACGCCGCGGCCGCTGAAGGAAGGCGAGGCCCTGATCGTACGCGTCAGCGTCACCCCGAACGTGGACATGCCCGATGCACTGCTGACCGATCTGCTGCCGGCCGGGTTGGAGATCGAGAACTTCAACCTGGGCGATGCCAAGCAGTGGGCCGATGTGGTGGTCGATGGGTTGAGCGTCAACGACCGCGGCGATGCGGCCAACATCAAGCACGAAGAGTTCCGAGACGATCGCTATGTGGCCGCGCTGAAACTCTCCCGTGGCAGCACCGCCAAGGTGTTCTACCTGGTACGTGCGGTCACGCCGGGCACCTACCGCGTGCCGCCACCGCTGGTGGAGGACATGTACCGTCCGGACCTGCGCGGCGTAGGGCGCAGCCTCCCGGCATCGCTGACCGTGGTGCAGCCCTGATCGCAGGGCGGGCCGTCCGCGTGACGGCCCGCCTGCCTCGTTGCTGACCTGACATGACGTCTCTTTTTTCCAAGCGGTGGTGGGCGTCGGCGGTGCGCAGTGTGCTGCCTTACCTGCGTTGGGGTACGGCTGCGGTGCTCACGCTGCTGCTGGTGCTGGATCTCGCGTTTCCGCCGCCGCTGCCCAGGCAACGCGACACCAGTACCCTGGTCGTTGCGCGCGATGGCACGCCGCTGCGTGCGTTCGCCGATGCGGACGGGGTGTGGCGCTACCCGGCCTCCGCCGACAGCGTCTCGCCGCTGTATCTGCAGGCGCTGCTGAACTACGAAGACCGCTGGTTCTGGCGGCATCCCGGCATCAACCCGTGGGGCCTGCTGCGCGCGGGCAAGCAATGGCTGTTCGAGCAGCGGATCGTCTCCGGTGGTTCAACGCTGACCATGCAGGTTGCGCGAATCCTCGATCCGCATACGCGCACGCCGTGGGGCAAAGCCAAGCAGCTGCTGCGCGCGGTGCAGCTGGAACTGCACCTGAGCAAGGCGCAGATCCTGGCGCTGTATCTGGAACGTGCGCCCTATGGGGGCACCATCGAAGGCGTGGAGGCGGCGAGCTGGGCCTATCTGGGCAAGCCAGCCTCGCAGTTGTCGCATGCCGAGGCGGCGTTGCTGGCGGTGCTGCCGCAGTCGCCCAGCCGGTTGCGTCCGGACCGCCATCCGGAGGCGGCACAGCGGGCGCGTGACAAGGTGCTCGAACGCATGGTGTCACTCGGTGTGTGGTCACGCGAGGAGGTCGACGATGCGCGCATCGAGCCGGTGGTCACCCGCGCCCTGCAGCCCCCGCTGCATGCGGCGTTGTTGGCGCAGCGCCTGCGCTCGGCGCAGCCGCGGGCGGCGCGGATCGAGAGCACGCTGGATATCGGCCTGCAGCGCACGCTGGAAGAGCGTGTGTCGTCCTACTTTTCACAGCTGCCCGAGCGCACCTCGGCGGCGTTGCTGGTGGTGGACAACCGCACACTGGAGGCACGTGCCTACGTCGGTTCGGTGGCGTTCGGCGACAAACAGCGGCTCGGCCATGTGGACATGGTGCAGGCGTGGCGCTCACCGGGCTCAACGCTGAAACCGTTCCTGTACGGCATGGCGCTGGATGATGGCCTGATCCATTCGGAAAGCCTGATGGTGGATGCGCCGCAGAGCTTCGGCGGGTATCGGCCGGGCAACTTCGATGCGGCCTTCAACGGGCCGGTCAGTGCCGCCACGGCGCTGCGGCTGTCACTCAATGTGCCGGCGGTGGACCTGCTGGATCGCGTCGGCTCGGCGCGCTTCGCGGCACGCCTGTCGCATGCGGGCATCAATCTGCGCTTTCCGCACGGCAGTGCGCCCAATCTCTCGCTGATTCTCGGCGGCACCGGCGCGCGGCTGGAGGATCTGGTCGGCACCTTCGCCGCGTTCAACCGCAACGGTATCGCCGGGCGGGTGCGTTATACCGCCGGGGATGCGGTGATCGAGCGCCGCCTGATGTCCCCCGGCGCGGCGTGGATCACCCGCGAGGTGCTCGAGTCCAATCCCCGCCCGGGCTACGGCACCGGCACCTTCGATGTCACCGGCCGCCCACGTGTGGCCTGGAAGACCGGCACCAGCTACGGCTACCGCGATGCCTGGGCGATCGGCACGACGCGCCATTACACGGTAGGTGTGTGGGTGGGGCGCCCGGATGGCACGCCGCTGCCCGGGCAGTACGGCGCGGTGACCGCGTTGCCGCTGATGTTCGAGGTGGTCGACAGTCTGCCGCGCCAGGCCGGCGATGCCCGTGCGGCGCCGATGCCGGCGAGCGTGGCGCAGGCCGATATCTGCTGGCCGACCGGTGGTCTGGCCGAGCAGATGGCGCCCGCGCTGTGCCAGCGGCGGATGCCGGCGTTCGTGCTCGATGGGGCGGTGCCGCCGACCTTCGCCGAGCGCGAGGCGCGGCTGTGGCAGCCGGGTCTGCAGCGGTTCCAGGTGGATGCGCGCACGGGGCTGCGGCTGTCGCCGGAGTGCAGCCGACCGCATGCGGCGGAGTCGCGTGAGATCGCGCGCTGGCCGGCGCTGTTGTCACCGTGGCTGCCGCAGGCCCAGCGCCAGGCCTCGCAGTTGCCGGCCCTGTCGCCGGATTGCAGCGACGATGGGCGTGAGAGCGGTGGCACCCTGCACATCGAAGGGTTGAACGACCGGGCCACCCTCGCACGCGCACCGAATGCCGAACACGGCGTGCGCCTGCAACTGCGCGCATTGGGCAACGAGACCACGGTCGATTGGTTGCTGGACGACCGCTGGATCGCCCGCACCGAAGGCGCGCGACTGTTCCAGCGTGATTTCGACGAGGTGGGCGAGCACACGTTGACCGCGTTGGCTGCCGACGGTGCCTGGACGCAGGTGCGGTTCCGCATCCTGCACTGACGGGTTGCTGCCCGCGATCGGGTAGTGCCGGCCGCTGGCCGGCATCATCCCATCAACGGTAGTGCCGGCCGCTGGCCGGCATTGCAGTGCGTTCGAATCCTGTGCGGAGCCGGCCAGCGGCCGGCACTACACGTCTGTTCGGATCCTGCGCGGAGCCGGTACGTGGCCGGGGTTACTCGCCGATCCAGCCGTCCAGCAGATCGGCGAATTCGTCGGCGTGCTCTTCTTCCTGCGCGAGGATCTCTTCGAGGATGCGCTTGGTCGTGGTGTCCTTGTCGCCGACGAAGTTGATCATCTCGCGGTAGCTGTCGATCGCGATGCGCTCGGCAATCAGGTTCTCGCGGACCATGTCGCGCAGGTCGCTGCCTTCCTTGTACTCGGCATGCGAGCGCGCGGTGAGCGTATCCGGGTTCAGATCCGGCTCGCCGCCCAGCTGCACGATGCGTTCGGCCAGCTTGCCGGCATGCGCCTGTTCCTGCTGTGCGTGTTCCAGGAACTCGGCCTTGATCGAATCGGCGAGCATGCCCTTGGCCATGAAGTAATGGCGGTAGTAGCGCAGCACGCAGACGTACTCGGTGGCGAGCGCATCGTTGAGCAGCTTGATCACCGCCTTGCGGTCGGCGCTGTAGCTGTCGGTGATCGCGCCATCTTCGATATCCTTGCGGGCCTTGGCGCGCAGGGTCGCGGTGTCGCTGATGCCCGGCGGACGGGCGTTGTCGGGAGCGGCGTTGTGTTGCTTGTTGGCTGGCTTGGACATGGCTGGCCGGTTTCCTTTGTTGCGTGGGTCTAGCGGGGGAGATGCTCCAGCACGTACTGCGCTGAAGACACCTCGAATTTTCCGGGTTCCTCGATGAAGGTTTCGCGCACGACACCGTCTTCCACATACAGCGCGAAGCGACGCGAGCGCGTGCCCATGCCCGAACTGCTGGCATCCATTTCCAGGCCCAGCGCCCGGGTGAATTCACCATTGCCGTCGGACAGCATCTGCAGCCCCTCGGGGACCTGTTGGCTCTCGCCCCAGGCCTTCATGACAAACGGGTCGTTGACCGCCATGCAGAACACCTCGATGCCGCGGTGGCGGAATTCGGGGAACTGCTCGATGAAGCCGGGCAGGTGCCGGGCCGAACAGGTCGGGGTGAATGCGCCGGGCACGCCGAACAGCACCGCCTTGCGCGAATCGAACAGGGCATGGGTATCGATGGTCTCCATGCCCTCGCGGATGCGCTTGAGGGTGACTTCGGGAATGCGGTCGCCAACGTGGATGGTCATGCGGACTCCTTGGACACAGGCAGGGTAGTGAGGGGCATGGGATGGCCATGTCAACATGTTGAAAACCGGCCGTGCAGACCCATCTTCAGCGGGAAAGGCGGGCCACGGGGGCAGCGTAGCCGCCCTGGATGTCCGCCGCATTGCGCAGGATCATTCGCCCCCGGCGTCACGGTGGGCCGACCCGCAGCAGCTAGAATTGCGCGGACGGCGCCCGCCCACGCGGGTGGCCGAACTTAGTCGAGGTGTTTGGATGGAATTCAAGGATTACTACGCCACGCTCGGGGTGGAACCCACCGCGGGCGATGCTGAGATCAAGACCGCTTACCGCCGCCTGGCGCGCAAGTACCACCCGGATGTGAGCAAGGAAGCCGGGGCCGAGGACAAATTCAAGGCGGTCAACGAGGCGTATGAGGCGCTGCGCGATCCGCAGAAGCGCGCGGCCTATGACCAGCTCAAGGCGCAGGGCTACCGGCCCGGCGAGGAGTTCCATACCCCGCCGAACTACGGCGGTGGGCAAGGCTATGATTTCGAGGAGGTGTTCGGCGGCGGCGCCGGTGGCGGCGGCTTCAGCGATTTCTTCGAAAGTCTGTTCGCGCGCCAGCGCGGCGGTGGCGGCGGGCGTGCCAGCGGTTTCGGCGGTGCCAGCCAGGGCCCGCAGCCGACCCGCGACACCCGCGCCAAGCTGTCGGTCCCGCTGGAGGCCGCCTATCAGGGCGACAGCCTGCGCATCAACGTCAACGGCAAGCAGCTGGATGTGCGCGTGCCCAAGGGCATCCGCCCGGGCCAGGTGATCCGCCTGACCGGGCAGGGCACCGGTGGCGGCAACCTGCTGCTGGAAGTGGAGTACGCCGAGCACCCGCAGTTCGAGGTGGATGGCCGCAACATCCTGTACACCCTGCAGGTGACCCCGTGGCAGGCGGCGCTGGGCACCAGCATCAGCGTGCCGACCCTGGGCGGTGCGGTGGACCTGAAGGTGCCGGCAGAGTCCGATGCCGGGCGCAAGCTGCGCCTGCGTGGCCGTGGCCTGCCGGGCAACCCGGATGGCGATCAGATCGTGGAGCTGGAAATCATCGCACCGGCGCCCACCGATGAGGCGCAGAAGAAGGCCTACAAGGCGCTGGCCAAGGCCTTCGGCGACAAGGTGTGAGGCATCGGCATCACGCCGTCGGCGGTTCCTGGTGGCTGAAAACGCGCTCCAGCACCTCCGACAGCTCGTCTTCGGAGAACGGCTTGGTGATGTAGGCCTTCGCCCCCTGCCGCATGCCCCACATGCGGTCGGTGTCCTGGTCCTTGGTGGTCACCAGGATCACCGGAATGTGCCTGGTCGAGGCGTCGCGGGCCAGCGTCCGGGTCGCCTGGAAACCGTTGAGGTTGGGCATCACCACGTCCATCAGCACCAGATCGGGCAGCTCGGCCTTGGCCGCTTCCACCCCGGCCGCGCCGTCGGTGGCGGTCAGGATCTGGTGCCCGAGTTTCTCGACGATCCGCTGTATCCCCAACAGCTGCGACGGTGAATCGTCGACGATCAGAATGCGTGCCATGGTGTTCCCCGTGTGATGCCCGCAGTGTAGTGCGGGCATCGCGCCGTCGTGAAGCGCCGGGCGTGCCGTCCGTCGCCCGGCTGCCACGCTCAGTCGATTCGTACCACCGTGCGGCCGTGGTTGCCGCCCGCAAGCAGGGTATCGAACGCCGCCGGCAGGCCATCCAGCCCGATTTCGCCCGTACAGATCGCGTCCAGATGCGCCGGCTTCCACGCACCACCCAGCTTCTCCCAGACCGCTTCGCGCAGCTCGCGCGGTGCACTGGAGGAAGACACCCCGATCAGCGACACGCCGCGGATGATGAAAGGCATCACCGTCATCTCCAGCTCCGCGCTGGCGGCCAGGCCGGCACTGACCACGGACCCGTAAGGCACGGTCTGGGCCAGCAGGCTGGTCAGCATCGCGCCACCCGCGTTGTCCAGCCCACCGCCGAAGCGCGCCGACTCCATCGGGCGGGTGGTTGCCAGCACCTCACGCGGCAGGACCTCGCGCGCACCCAGGCCACGCAGGTAGTCGGCCTGGTCGGGCTTGCCACTGATCGCATGCACCTCGAAGCCCGCCCGGGTAAAGATGTCCACCGCCAGCGAGCCGACCCCGCCGGTGGCCCCGGTCACGGCCAGCGGCCCGTGGGCAGGGGTCTGCCGGTTGTCCAGCATCCGCACCAGGGCCAGTGCGGCGGTGAAGCCGGCCGTGCCCAGGATCATCGCCTCGCGCGGGGTCAGTCCCGTCGGTTGCCGGATCACCGCGCTGGCGGCCAGGCGCACATACGGGCTGTAGCCGCCATCGCGGGTCTCGCTCAGCCCGCAGCCGGTGGCGAGCACCGCATCACCCTCGCGGCAGGCCGGATCGGTCGAGGCGACCACCGTGCCTGCCACGTCGATGCCGCCGACCAGCGGGAAACGCCGCAGGATCCTGCCCTTGCCGGTGCCAGCCAACGCATCTTTATAGTTGACCGAGGACCAGTGCGCGCGGATCACCACCTCGCCCGGGTTGAGCTGCGCCAGCCCGATCGGTTCCAGCCCGGCGTGGTAGCCGGTATCGTCCTGGTGGATGCGGAAGGCGTTGAACCGGTCGGGAATTGCCATGAAGATGCCTGACGGGGGGAAACCACTACCTTACCCGCTGCGGTTATGAATCGTTCCCGGAGATGCGTGACCCCTTCCAATCCTGTCGATCTGCCCCATCTAGTAGAATCGACAACGTTTTAACGGTTGACGGTGCGGGAGTGGCCCGCAGGCAACCTTACCTTGATGGAGCGTGCATGGCCTGGAATACACCCGGCGGCAACAAGGGCGGACAAGGCCCCGACGAGAATCGACGTGGGCCGTTCGGTCCTCGCGGTGGCGGCAATGGCGGCGGTTGGGGCGGTTTGCCCGGTCCGTTGAAAGACCTGTTCGATGGCGGCATCCTGCGCTGGGTCGCGGTGGCTGCGGTGTTGCTGCTGCTGTTCTCCAGCTTCCAGCTGATCGGCGAACAGCAACGCGGTGTGGTCCTGCGCTTCGGCCAGTTCCATCGCATCCTGCAGCCTGGCCCCAACTTCAAGCTGCCCTGGCCGCTGGAATCGGTCACCAAGGTCAATGCCACCGAGATCAAGACGTTCAGCAGCCAGGTGCCGGTCCTGACCCGCGACGAGAACATCGTCAACGTCTCGCTCAACGTCCAGTACCGCATCGATGATCCGCGCCTGTACCTGTTCGGCTCGGTCGATGCCGACCAGGTGCTGGAGCAGACCGCGCAGAGCGCGGTGCGTGAGCAGGTGGGTCGTGCCGACCTCAACAACGTGCTCAACAACCGTGGCCCGCTGGCCGTGGCCGCCGAAGAGCGCCTGCAGGCCTCGCTCGGCATCTACCGCACCGGTCTGTCGGTGACCGGCCTGACCCTGCCCGATGCCCGCCCGCCCGAGGAGGTCAAGCCGGCCTTTGACGAGGTCAACGGTGCCCAGCAGGTCAAGGAGCGTCTGATCAACGAAGCCCAGGCTTATGCGGCCAAGGTGGTCCCGGAAGCGCGCGGCCAGGCCTCGCGGGCCCGGACCACCGCTGAAGGCTACAAGCAGGCCGTGGTTGCCAAGGCCGAGGGTGATGCCGAGCGCTTCAGCCTGCTGCAGGCCCAGTACAAGGACGCCCCGGAAGTCACCCGCAAGCGCCTGTGGCTGGAAACGGTGCAGACGGTGCTCTCGGAGAACCGCAAGATCATCGGCGGCGATGGCCGCCAGCTGATCTACGTGCCGATGCCGGGCGACACCCGCACCAGCACCAACGCCGCTCCGGCGGTGACCCCGGAAGTCATGCTGCCGTCGCTGCCTGCCAGCACGGCCGTGGATGGCGTTCGCAATGCGGAGCGTCCGACGACGCGCCCGACCGGTCGTGAGGAGGGCAGCCGATGAGAAGTTCACTGTGGATTGGTCTGGCCGTAGCGGTCCTGCTCGGCCTGCTGGGTTCGGTCTACGTGGTCCGTGAGGACCAGACCGCGATGGTGCTGAACCTGGGCAAGGTGGTCCGTGCGGACATCAAGCCGGGCCTGCACTTCAAGGTGCCGCTGGTGGAGACGGTGCGCGTGTTCGATCGCCGCTTCCAGGTGCTCGATACCGCCCCGGCGCGTTACTTCACCGCCGAGCAGAAGGACGTCAGCGTCGACTTCTTCGCCATCGGTTACATCTCCGACGTGCGCGCGTACTTCCGTGCGACCGGCGGCGATGCCCGCGTGGCCAACGCCCGTCTGGCCCCGATCATCACCGACTCGCTGCGCAACCAGATCAACTCGCGTTCGTTGCAGCAGCTGGTCTCCGGGGATCGCAGCGAACTGATCGCCAACCAGCTGACCGGCATCAACGAGTCGGTCAAGGCGCTCGGCATGCAGATCATCGACCTGCGCATCAAGCAGATCGACCTGCCGACCGACAGCCAGGTGATCAACGATGTGTACGAGCGCATGCGCGCCCAGCGCAAGCAGGAAGCAGCCAAGCTGCGCGCCGAGGGTGAAGAGCAGTCGCTGACCATCCGTGCCCAGGCCGACCGCGAGAGCACCGTGATCGTGGCCGAAGCCGAGCGCGACGCCCAGCAGCTGCGCGGTGCCGGCGATGCCGATGCCGCCCGCATCTACGGCAAGGCCGGCTCGGCCGACCCGTCGTTCTACGCCTTCTACCGCAGCCTGGAGGCCTACCGTGGCTCCATGACCGACGGCAACGGCGTGATCGTGCTCGACAAGAACGACCCGTTCCTGCAGTACCTCAAGAGCGATCGCTGAGGCCGCAGGCGGTAGTCATCCACGGGGACCCGGTGCAGACCGGGTCCCCGTTTTGTTTGTGGAGATGTCATGAAAGAGTTGTTCTCGGCGCTGTGCCTGGTCGCCGTGCTGGAAGGCCTGTTCCTGTTCGCCGCCCCGTTGGCCTGGAAGCGCATGGCCGAGCAGCTGTTGATGCTGCGCAGCAGCGCCCTGCGTGCGTGGGGCGGGGTGATCCTGCTGGCCGGCCTGACCACGCTCTGGTGGATCCGTCACGCATAGCGTAGGGCGTTGCCCGGCCCCTGACCCGGTAATGCCGGCCACTGGCCGGCTCCGCTCTGCCCCGCCTCTGACCGGGTAGTGCCGGCCGCTGGCCGGCTCCCCA
>NZ_KV791262.1:0-49234 GCF_001807865.1 Stenotrophomonas sp. HMSC10F06
GGTAGCGGCCCGCCCTTCAGCGGGCCGCTACCGCTCCTTCTAGGCGCCGGGATTTCACTGCCGTCATCGCTGCGTCACCGTGGCTGTTCCCTTCGTTACTCCGGGTGCATCCCTGTCGTTGCTTACCTAGCGCAGGGCTTTTTCCCTGTCTGTACCCCCGGCCCTATCTCTCCCGGACCCACCGTCCCACGACCGGGAGCACAAAAAAACGAGCAGGCCTGTTGGGGAGGGGAGCTGCAGCTCCCCTCCTAGTACGTTCGCCTGCCCCGGCTTGGCCTAGCCGATGCATCGCCACCTGCCCTCAACCTCCCGCCACCGCGCCGCCCTGCTACTAGCTTGCTACCCAGGCTAGCCGCCAGCGAACTACCCCCTTCTTCTCCTGCGGCTTCCGGGTAGAACTCCTCGACCACCGCCGGCGAGTCTTCCTCCGACTCCTCGAGCCTGTCGTTGGCGAACCCCTTCCGTGCGGCCTCATCCAGCGCCGCCTGATCGAACCCGCTGGTATGTCGCCACTGATGCAGTTCACGCACTTCTTCGATGGCCTGCTCTATCGGGATGCCGTCTTTGGCTCGCCTGTAGGTTACTTCGCCGTTGGCGAATACGGCACGCGCTGCGTCGCCCATGGCCTACTGCAGCGTCTGCCTGAGCGGGTCAGCCTGGCTTTCCTTCGCCTCCAGCTCGCGGCGCAACGTCACCAGCTCTGCGAACACCCCGGACAGCTTCCGGTCCCCGCTGAAGTCCAACGGGCCGCCACCGCCCGGATACAGCTGGCGCAAGGCGCGCTCCGCCGATTCGCTGCCATCGGCCGGTGACGGTGTAGGTTTCGACGTGCTCCCAGAACCGGGCCTCCAGCACGATCAGGCGGGCGATTACGTCCTCGTCACGTTCGATGCAAGGGACCTCAACTGCTGCCCGCACAGCAGCACCGCCACGTCCGCCGACTGCTTGCCGGTGACCGCCAACTGGTGCCGGACCTGCAGCTGCACGTACTCGGTTACGCACTGCTCCTCAGTGCCGCAATGCTGCAGGAACTGTGGCAAGGAAAGCCCCCGATCGAACTAGACCCGATTCATCGCCATAGCGGCGTTTGCCAGAGAACCGGCAGCAAGGCTGCACCTGCCCCGAATCAACAGCTGAGATTCGACGCTAATCAGGCAAAAAAAAGGGCCGCACACGGCGGCCCTAGCATCCAACGCAAGCGGCAGGTCAGGGCTGCACCTGGACCTGTAGCCATTTATTCCCATGAAGGACGTAAATGGCGTCCTCCTCTACCGACGGACAGCAGGCCGAATCGTCCATACCCAGCGAAAGCAATTTGAGATGCACCGCGCCATCCTTCAGCTTGAGGGCTTGGGCGCTGCCGGAAAGCGTGGCGGTATCCACCAGCTTCAACTGCCCGCTTGCACGCACGAACGCGGCTAGATAGCCGACCGAACCATTGCCGCCGGCAGCACCTTCCAGCGAATACAGAACCGCCACATCCACCGTTCCATCTCCGTCCAGATCACCGCCGACCGACTTGCGCGCATCGGTGTACTCGCTACCTCCGTCCTGCGCAGCGCGCGCCAATATGGCCACCTTGATGACTTCGGCATCCAACGCCACAGCCTGCCCAGCCTCCAGGTTCGTCGCAACGGCAGCCAATGCCGAAGCATTGGCCGCTGCAGCTACCGGCGTCGCCTCCACCCTGGCAACAATCGCAGACGCCTCGGGAGCGGCAGCCGGCTCGCTATCGGCGCACTCGACCTTCTCCGCCGCTTCCCGCGTCATGCCCGCAGGCACTTCGCACCCAGCCAGATTGATATCCCCGACTTGGGTGAGCACCTCCTTCTGCTTGCAGCCTGGCATCGCCAGACCAACCAGCAGAAGTACTCCCATGGCGTTCAACCGCCTCATGCATCCTCCTTTCAATGTCCCCTCCACGACAGCACGGAGTAGGCACCGTTACTGTTGCTGCTTGTCCGATCCGTCGCAAACAAAACAATCCGGATCGAGGCCCCGGGCGATCTTGTCGGCACGCCTTTGGACTTCCTCCGCCTGACTCTTGGCCTCTCGCTGCGAAGGCGAAAGCAGGCGGACCGCGCCATACCGTGCTTCGGCCTCAGATAGCAGCGCGTCCTGTTCCGGCGTCAGCCCAAAGTTGTCGCTCGAGGCAATGGAGCGGTGAAGGTCCCACATCTGCTGTTCACTCATGTACTCCTTGCCATCCGGTTCGTAGAAGTGGTGCGAAACAACCTTCCCACCCTCGTACGTGATGCGTTCGGAGAGCGTGCCGTCTTCCTTCCGGTGTCCCTCCCAGACGCCGATTGGCACGCTGTTGGCGTATTGCCCCTTTGACCTGACCTGTCCATTTAAGTGGTAGCCGATTAGCTCGCCATTGAAGCCGTTGTCGACGACATCCGCTTCCAAGGACAGTTGCTCCGGGTTCTCCGCGAAGTAGATCCTGACCCGACCATTCACCTTGCCGTTCACCATGGGCAGGACAACCACCTTGACACCGGCTGCGTTGTGGAGAGCGGTCTCTCCTTCCAGTCCTTCCTCGGTGAGCTGCCCCTCGTAGGCCACGACCTGGGAATCGCGGTATCGGCACACAAAATGGGCCGCGACCAGCCCGTCCTTGACGTCCACGTCGCACAGGTACTGCATGCCGCCCAATAGCGCCGGCATGCTTGCGGACTGAAACGTATTGAGACTGCTGAGTACCGTCCTGAGCGCTCCCAGATGGGGCTCCAACTTGCCGTGAGGGACATTGGTCACCAGGCCATCGAACGGCTCGTTGGAACCTGATTCGTAAATCGTTCCATTGCTCAGCTCGGCGTTACGCCAATCCAGGACCGGCTTGCTGCACGCGGACAAAAACAACGCCGCCCCGAGGGCAGCCCATCGACTGATTCCTTTCATAAATCCCCCTACGTTCACAGGTTTCGTTGATACCGATGCGCCCACACAAGCGAGGCACCAGCGCTTGATTTGTACACACCCCTATTTGCTAAATAGAGTCTGCCACAACGATAGAGGTTTCGTCATGATTCCGGCCATCCCTGCCTTCCTGTTGCCCGGTGCCCGATTCCTCGCCACGTGCCTTGTTTGCCGCCCGCCTGATCCAGGCGCGGCAACTGCGCGGCCTGAGCCAGCGTGCACTGGGGGACCGCATGGGCCTGGGTAAGGAAAAGGGCTCGTCGCGGATCAACCGCTACGAGCATCAGGTCACCGCGATAGGCTTTGACAATCTGGGCCTGCTTGCGCAGCTGTTGGACGTGCCCGTCGCCTACTTGCTGGCCGACGATGTAGCGATGGCCGACGCCATCCTGGCCCTATCCCAGGCCGACGACGCCCAACGAGATGCGCTGGCCACGCTGATCCCCGCGCTGGTTCAGAACCCGACCTTGCTGTCCAAGCTGGTGACGCTGCTGCAAATGCCCAAGCGGGAACAATCCAAAACGTTGAACGCGCTGGTCGAGAAAGACTGACGCCGCACACCTGGACAAAGGATTCTCATCCCACAGCGCCCGGCCGCGTGGGCCGGATGCTATACCGTCGCTCGCCTAACAGACACGGTGTTAGCCGCAGCCGGAAGAACGCACCACAGGTGGTGGGATCGCCCAGCCGTTCCCCGGTCTCGCTTATGCGTTGCTCCAGGATCCGCAACGCGCGGGCGATCGCCCGATCCTCCCGCACCCGGGCAGCGCCTTACGCTGGCGCTGCCCGGACCTCGGCCACCCCTCGCAAGCGTGAGCCAGACCTCACGCCACCAGCCTCATCACCTCGTCCCAGGCCCGCTGCTTGAGCTGGGCACCCGGCCCGAACCAGGCCGCATCCCGGCGGTGGTCGTCGCTGCGTGCGCGCCGATGGTGGTCGACGAACTCGGTCACGCTGTTGAGCAAGCCCCAGGCCGTACCGCGGCTGGAGGCCATCAGCGCGCCACGACCACCACCCTCGTACAGCGAGCGCACGTTGGCCATCGCATGCTCGTTGACCACCGTGGCCTTGCCGTCCGGCCCGGTATAGGTCAGCACCCGGCGCAACAGTCCCTCCACCGAGTCCGTATCCACCGGCCGTTCCACCAGCGCCTTCATCCGCGCCACGAAGCCATCCCACGACGCGACGGTGATGCCCAACTGGCGCTTGACCACCTCCGGGTCGAACTGGCTGCGATGCGGCACCTTGATCGCCCCGGTGGCATTGCCCAGTGCGATCGACAAGGTGTTGTTGCAGACCACCCGGACCGAGGTGAATTGCGCCGTGGTCGCCAGGGTTCCATCGCAGGCGGTTGCCAGCAGCAGATAGCCATCGACCTTGTCACGGCCCTTCAGCGTCGTACTCTGCCCGGTGCGGGCCAGCGCCCAGAACTTGCGTCCTTCGCGCAGAACACCGGCGGTTTCCAGCTCGAAGCCGCTGCTGGCGGTCAGGTCCCGGTAGAACTCCAGGATCTGGCCCGGCTGCACGACCTTGAAGCGCCTGGACACCACGGACAGCGGGGTACGGTTGTCCGAGCGGTACAGCACCTTCTGCTCCGGAAAGGCATGGATGACGCCGAGGTTGTGGTTGCCGGCGACATAGCGCACCTCCGCTTCCTCGATCTTCCAGTCCATGCCAGCCTGCCGCTTCCACACCTCGATAGGCTGTTGCGGCGCCAGCCGGTTGCCCAGGCCATGCCACGGCCTCTCGCCGGCATAGGCCATCGTTTCGACCAAATGCATCTTCGTTTCCTTGTTGTTGGCGGCACAAACGCACAAGGCCCGGACATGCCGGGCCTTGTGCGAAGTACCAACGGGTTTGGGGAGATCAGTCGAACGGATCGACCATGCCGCCGCATCTGCTGCAGCCCGCGCTTGTGGTGCATTTCACGACACCGGCCAGAACGGCCGTGGCCACAACCATCACGCAATAGATCAGCTCGACCTTGCTCTTCATCATCCTGCTTGCCTCCTGTAAAAACGCAACCAGCGCTGCGTCATGCGCGAAGGCGGATCTGACGCGCTTCAGAGGGGTGGTATGGGTTTGAGATTTCGTTGAATCCCATTAATTCGGTCCTATTGACACCGATTTTAAGTGCTGATAATTTGGTCCCAATAGAACCATTTCGAGGGCTAGCATGGAGCCTACTGTCACGACCGCTAAGGCGGCGGAAATTGTCGGCATCGGCTACGAAGGCCTGCGCTCCTATCTAAAGCGGGGTCTTCTAGGGCGAAGCGGCATCTCGCTGCCGCTGGTCGCATCCGACGCGCCGGCTCCGGATCTAAGCAACGCCCGATCTAAATGGAAGCGCTTTGGCTACACGGATTTGTGTCTGATGCGCCTAGCCAAGCAGTTGATCGATCTTGGACTTTCATTCGATCAAGCCAACGGAATTGCATCGAACGAGGACGTCCGCCGTATTTTCAATGCACGGAAAAGCGAGGGAGATGCAGTACTCCTCGCATGGCCACCCTATTTCGATTTCATCATCTTCAGGCAAGAAGACCTTCGCCATCTTCCAGATCGACTGGCCGATGCCGGCGACTCCGCAGTACTGGTGCAAATCGGCAGAACTTGCCAACAAATACGCGACGCATTCGATCAAGCTCTGGAATAGGAGGGGGCTGCAGTGCCTTTAACGCCTACCTGCTCATGCGCTTCCAATTATTCCATGGCGTCTTAGTCCAGGAGAGGATTCTGTGCTCTGATTGCGCTGGGGAGCCACGATCAACCCGCCATTCGGCTGTCAGTGCCCGCACTGATGGCATCCCGTGATCTCGTTACCAACAAAGCACCATGACCAAGAACGCAAAACCCGCCAATCGTGCCACTGCCGTTGAGGCCCCCAAGGTTTCCGACACCGTCCTGGCCAGTTTCATCTGGAAGAACGCCGAGGACCTTTGGGGCGACTTCAGGCACACCGACTTCGGCAAGATCATCCTGCCGTTCACTCTGCTTCGCCGTCTGGAATGCGTACTGGAACCCACGCGCGACAAAGTCCGTGAGGCGCACACCAAATTTAAGGACAAGGGGCTGGATACGGCGCTGATCCTGCGCCAGACCGCCGCCCTGCCCTTCTACAACACCTCGCAGTACTCGCTTGCCACCCTGGGCGCGACCAAGACCAAATCCAACCTGGAAGCGTACGTCGCCGGCTTCTCGGACAACGCCCGCGTCATCTTCGATCAGTTCAACTTCACCGACACGATCGCCCGTCTGGCTCGTGCGGACATCCTGTTCAAGATCTGCCAGAACTTCGCCAACACCGACCTGCACCCGGATGTCGTGCCCGACCGGGTCATGTCCAACATCTACGAGCACCTGATCCGCCGCTTCGGCTCGGAGGTCAACGAAGCGGCAGAGGACTTCATGACGCCGCGTGACGTGGTCCACCTGGCCACGACGCTGTTGCTCGATCCGGATGACGCCCTGTTCCGTGACAACCCCGGCCTGATCCGCACGCTCTACGACCCCACCTGTGGCACCGGCGGCTTTCTCACCGACGCCATGAAACACGTCGATGGCTTCGCAGCGCAAGGTAAGGCCCCGCCCGTGCTGATCCCCTTCGGTCAGGAGCTGGAACCAGAAACCCACGCGGTGGCCTTGGCCAACATGCTGCTGCGCCGCCTGGAAACCGAGCCCGCCCGAGACCTGTCGGCCAACATCGCTGGCCCCAAGTCCACGCTCTCCCAGGACGCCTTCGCCGGCCAGCGCTTCCACTACTGCCTGTCCAACCCGCCCTTCGGTAAGAAGTGGGAGAAGGACCAGGCCTTCGTCGAACGCGAGGCCAAGGAAATGGGGTTCGCTGGACGCTTCGGTGCGGGCACACCCCGAGTATCCGACGGCTCCATGCTCTTCATCCAGCATCTCGTCTCCAAGCTGGAACGCCCGGAGAACGGCGGAGGCCGTGCGGCCATCATCCTGTCCGGCTCGCCTCTGTTCACCGGCAACGCCGGCCAGGGCGAAACCGAGATCCGGCGCTGGCTGCTGGAAAACGACCTGATTGACGCGATCGTGGCCCTGCCCACCGACATCTTCTTCCGCACGGGCATCGGCACGTACATCTGGCTGCTGGACAACAACAAGCCCGAAGAGCGGAAGGGCAAGGTCCAACTGATCGACGCCACGGGCATGCACAGCCCCATGCGTAAGTCTGAAGGTAACAAGCGCCGCTATGTCAGCGGTGAGCAGGCCCAAGACATCGCGCGTCTCTATGCCGATTTCGCGCCCAGCGAGAAGGTGCGGATCGTGGACTACCGCGACTTCGGCTACCGCCGGATCAAGGTCCAGCGCCCCCTGCGACTGGTGGCCAAGATCACCGAGCATGGCCTGTCTGATATGGCAACCAGCAAGGCCTTCGCCAAGCTGGCCGAAGCCGACCAGGAGAAATGGCTGACTCTGCTGCGCAAGCACCTAGGCCAGACCCATCCTTACGAGTGGTTCACCACGCTGGCAACGGCCGCCAAGAAAGCGGGCCTCCCGAAGATCAGCAAGCCGCTGGCCAACGCCTTGGAAGGCGCCCTGGGAGTGCGCGATCCCGACGCACCCGAAGTCCTCGATGAGGAACGCAATCCGGTACCCGACAAGGAACTGGAAGATTTCGAGAGCGTTCCGCTCGACCAGAACATCGGCGACTACATGGACACCGAAGTCCTGCCCCATGTACCCGGTGCCTGGGTGGACGCCAGCTACACCGATGACCGCGACGGCCAAATCGGCAAGGTTGGCTATGAGATCAACTTCAACCGCTACTTCTACAAGTACGTCCCGCCGCGTGACCTGCATGAGATCGATGCCGAGCTGAAAGCCGTGGAAGCGGATATTGCTGCGCTGTTGAATGAGGTGGCGGGATGACTCCATCCGTGGCGAAAGTCGAGATGAAAGATTCCGGAGTTTCTTGGGTGGGACCCATTCCCAAGACGTGGGACATGAGGCGAACCAAGTTTCTTTTTTCCTTGGCCCAACGTCCACCCCATCCCGAAGACGGCATCGTAACGGCGTTCAGAGACGGCCAGGTCACGCTGCGATCAAATCGCAGGACAGACGGCTTCACGAACGCGCTGAAGGAAGCTGGCTACCAGCGTGTAGAAAAGGGCGATCTGGTCATTCACGCCATGGATGCCTTTGCCGGTGCAATCGGAGTGAGCGACTCGGACGGGAAGTGCACCCCTGTTTATTCATGTTGCGTACCAAGCCACGACGCATCGGCAGAATTTTATGCCAGATGTGTGCGAACCATGGCTACAACAGGTTATGTTGAGAGCTTGGCAAAAGGCATCCGTGAGCGCTCAACGGATTTCAGGTGGGCAACTTTTGCGGAACAGCTGCTGCCCCACCCGCCTAAAGCCGAGCAAGACGCCATCGTAGCCCACCTCGACCGCGCCACCTCTCGTATCGACGCCATGGTCGCCAAGAAGACCCGCTTCATCGAACTGCTGCGCGAGAAGCGCCAAGCCCTGATCACACATGCCGTGACCAAGGGGCTCGATCCGAATGTGCAGATGAAGGACAGCGGCGTGGAGTGGCTTGGGGAAGTGCCGGAAACCTGGGATACCGCTCCACTGAAGTCGTTCTTGCAGCTACGCCGAGACATCGTTGGCAGCGAAAGTAGCAACACCAAGTTGCTGTCGCTCACCCTGCAAGGCGTGATTGAGCGCGACCTGGAAAATCCCAGGGGCAAGATGCCCGCCTCATTCGATGGCTATCAGCGGATATCCGCTGGTGAAATGGTCTTCTGCCTCTTCGATATGGACGAGACCCCAAGGACGGTAGGCGTAGCACCTCAGGACGGAATGTTGACCGGCGCCTACACGGTGTTCCGGCCGCAGGGCGAATTGTGGGCGCGATATCTCTACTACTTCTTCCTGCATGTAGACGAATACAAGCGCCTCAGGCCCTTCTACAAGGGCCTGCGCAAGACCATTCGTCCTGGCCCATTCCTCTCAATCCAAGTGCCGCGCCCGACGGAACGTGAGGCGAAGGCAATCGTCGCCGACCTCGACAGCGCCACCACCCGTATCGACACCTTGATCGCCAAAACTGAGCGCTCCATCGAACTGCTGCGCGAACACCGCACCGCCCTGATTACCGCTGCCGTCACCGGCAAGGTCGACCTGAGCATCTAACCAATCCCTCAACCCGAACCTCCTAACGACAATGACCTCACCTAACCGCAGTGGATCATCTAGCGGCAACAACAAGCCCTCTTCCCCGGGTACCGGTGGTTCGGGCAACAAGGGAACTGGCCCTGGCACTAGTACGCCTACCGGTGGCGGGAATCGCAGCAGCAACACGAACAGCGGTGGCCCACGTAACCCGTCGGGCGGCCAGAAGTCCAAATGAAGCTGTCTGTGGCGAGGGAGAACTACTACTGCCACTCTGCTGCGGCAAGCGCCGCGGCGAGGCAACTGGCGTTCGCTGGCATTGCGGCCGTGTGGGTCTTCAACCAGCCTCAGGATCAGCCCGGGATAGCACTTCCACAGGTCCTGACCTGGGCGATGATCCTGCTCTGCTTTTCCTTGGCCTGTGATCTCCTTCAGTATGCGTCCTCGTCCGCAATCTGGGGCTACTTTCACCGTATCAAGGAGAAGGAGCTGGCTGCCAGGTCGATCACAGCTGACGCGAATGTCGCCGCCAGCCGATGGTTCAACTGGCCCGGTATCGTCTTCTACTGGTCGAAACTGGCGCTGATCATCTCTGCCTATGCCTGTATTGCCGCCTTCCTCTTCAGTCATCTGAGCGCCACCGCCTAAGGACAGCCATGCATCCCGTCTTCACCGACACCGCCCACCGCGAGAAGTACTTCGAGCAGTACGTCGTCAAGCAATTGGAAGCACGCGGCTGGAAAGTGGGCGCCACTTCCGGCTACGACCAGAACCATGCCCTGTACCCAGAAGATCTGGTCGAGTGGGTGAAAGCGACCCAGCCCAAGAAGTGGGAGAAGTTGGAGGCGGGCAATGGCGACAAGGCATCCGCCACCCTCATGGATCGCTTGAGCCAGGCCCTGGAACGCGAGGGCACGGTCAACGTGCTGCGTAAGGGGATCAAGGTGGCCGGCGCAGGCGAGATTGCGCTTAGCGAGGGCTTGCCGGAGGACGAGCGCGACCCTTCCGCTTGGGAGCGCTACAACGCCAACATCCTGCGCGTCGTGCCCCAGCTCAAGTATCGCACAGGCAGCACGTTGGCCATCGACCTGGTGTTCTTCATCAACGGATTGGCCGTGGCCACCGTGGAGATCAAGACTGACTTCACGCAGTCTGCGGAAGCCGCCGTCGAGCAGTTCAAGAACGACCGCCAGCCAAAGGACAAGGCAACAGGGCGTGTGGAGCCCTTGCTGACATTCCAGCGTGGCGCGGTTGTTCACTTCGCCATGTCTGACAGCGACATCCAGATGTGCACGAAGCTGGACGGCAAGAACAGCTACTTCCTGCCCTTCAACCAGGGCCGGGACGGCAGCAATGGCGTCTGGACAGGCAACCCCATCCGAGCGGATGGCGAGTACCCGGTGGCGTTCTTCTGGGAGCAGGTCTGCCAGCGCGACAATTGGCTGCGGATTTTCCACAGCTTCGTGTACACCGAAAGGAAAGATGTGGTCGACCTGGCCGGCAACCACTCCCGCAAGGAAACACAGATCTTCCCGCGCTTCCACCAGTGGGATGCCGTCACCAAGATGATCGCCGATGCCAAGACCAACGGCCCTGGTATGACCTACCTGTGCGAGCACTCGGCGGGCTCCGGCAAGACCAGCACCATCGCCTGGACGGCGCATGACCTGATCCGCCTGCGCACCGATGCAGGCGTGCCCTACTTCCACTCGGTAATCGTGGTCACCGATCGCACGGTGCTCGACAAGCAGCTCCAGGACGCCGTCCAGCAGATCGACCATCAGGATGAGCTGATCGCCGCCATCGGTGACCGGGACACGGGCGAGAGCAAGTCCAAAGAACTGGCCAGGGCCATGGAGCGAGGCACGCCCATCATCGTGGTCACGCTCCAGACCTTCCCCTATGCCATGGAGCAGGTGCTGACCAACGGCAAGCTGAAAGACCGCAGCTTCGCCGTCATCATCGACGAAGCCCATACCAGCCAGACCGGCTCGGCCGCCTCCAAGCTGCAGGCCACCCTGGCCCTGCGCGATGCCAAGGAGATGGAAGGCCTGACGGTCGAGGAGCTGCTGGAGAAGATCCAGTCCTCGCGCGTGCGCCCGAAGAACGTCTCCTACTTCGCCTTCACTGCCACGCCCAAGCACGCCACCCTGACCCTGTTCGGGCGCCTTACCGATCCGAGCAAGCCGCCCTGCAAGGAAAACAAGCCGCAGTCCTTCCACAAGTACCCCATGCGCCAGGCCATCGACGAGGGATTCATCCTCGATGTCATGAAGGGCTACCTGCCCTACAAGACGGCCTTCAACCTGGCCGAGCCCGTCAAGGACGGCAAGCGGGTCTCCCAGAAGGCGGCCAAGCGTGCCTTGGCCAAATGGCTCAACCTGCACGCGACCAACGTTACCCAGAAGGTCGAGTTCATCGTCGAGCACTTCGCTGCCAACGTCGCCCCGCTCCTGGGTGGTACGGCCAAGGCGATGATCGTGACCTCCTCGCGCGCCTCAGCCGTTCGCTACAAGCGCGCCTTCGACGTGTACATCGAGACTCACCCGCAGCACAAGGCTTTCCAGGCCCTGGTGGCGTTCTCCGGCACACTGACCGGCAAGGAAGTTGTCCATAGCTCCGACGAGCAGTTGAAGGACGATCCGTTCGCAGCAGCAGACGACGAGCAGTTCACCGAAAGCAACATGAACCCCAAGCAGTACGGTTCGGATCTGCGCAAGGTGTTCGACCGTCCTGAATTCCGGGTCATGATCGTGGCCAACAAGTTCCAGACCGGCTTCGACCAGCCCAAGCTGTGCGCGATGTACCTGGACAAGAAGATCGCCAACCCCGTGGAGATCGTTCAGACGCTGTCCCGCCTCAACCGTACTGCGCCAGGCAAGGACACCACTTTCGTGGTGGACTTCGTCAACGAGCCGCAAGTCATCCTGGGTGCGTTCGCCAAGTACGACAAGGGCGCTCGTATTGTCGATGTCCAGAACCCCAACGTGATCTACGACCTGCAGGCCGAACTGGACAAGGCCGGGATCTACAAGCAAGGCGAGGTAGCCGCCTACGCAGCCGTGCGCTTCAAGTCCGCTGCCGCCTTTGCTGCCGGCGAGCAGGCTCAGCACAAGGAGCTGTACGACGCTACCAGCGAGCCCACAGAACGCTTCAACGACCAGGTCCAGCAGCGGCGCGCCGCCATCCAGGCGGCTGAGGCCGCCTACGAGGCGGCCAAGTCACAAGGTAACGAAGCCGGCATGAAGCAAGCGGACGCCACCCGGACGGCCCACGCTGAAGCTTTGCAGCGGTTGCTGGACTTCAAGTCCGGTCTGACCCGGTTCGGATCGCTGTACACCTACATCGCCCAGACCATCGATCTTGGCGACCCAGGACTTGAAGCGTTTGCCAGCTTCGCCCGCCTGTTGTTCAAGCGTCTCAACGGCGTGCCTCCCGAGCAAGTGGACGTGTCGGCTCTGGTACTGACGGGCTTCGACATCAAGCCCGAGGACATGCCCGGTGGCGAGGAACCGCCCAAGGAAGAGGCCGTCATCCTGAAACCCGTTGGCCCCGGTGGCGGTGGCCAGGCTGGGCTCCCGGTCTATCTGCGACAGGTGATCGCGCGCCTGAACTCGATCTTCGGTGAGGCCACCCCGCTGACCGACAAGGTGGCTCTGGTGAACCACTTGGCCGACATCGTGCGCGAGGACGCCAACACGGTGGCCCAGATCAAGAACAATCCCCGAGACGTGGCGATGAACGGCAACATCAAGGGCACTGTCCAGTCGGCACTGGTCCGAGCTCTGGGATCACACACCGACCTGGTGACCCAGGTGCTGAAGAACGACAAGCAAGCACTAAACCCGCTCGTTGGCTTGCTCTACGAGATGGTCAAGGCGGGTCAGAATATCGACCGTTCGGAGTTCGGGGCCTGACCTGAACCAGCAACTGTGATCAGTGATGGGAAAGCGAATCACTTTGGCATCGTGCGTGGAATAGCCTGCCCACCGAAGGCTGGGTGATAGCTGTCACCCAGCAAGGCGATGTAGCGGAACAACCCTGGAATTGAGCCGCAGTCCGTCCAGGTAGTCGGCCCACGCCTGCATCATCTTCTTCCGCTCAGCAAGGTGCGCCGTGCGGTTGTAGGCACGCCCAAGCGGGTCCCTGACCGCATGCGCCAATTGATGTTCGATGTAATCCGGTCGGAACCCCAAGACCTCGTCCAGGACTGTTCTCGCCATGGCCCTAAAGCCGTGGCCGGTAATGGTGTCGCCATCGAAGCCAAGATTCCGCAACGCCGCATTGATCGTGTTCTCACTCATCGGTCGCTTCGAACTTCTAACCCCAGGAAAGACAAATTCGCTCCGACGGGTGAGAGGCTTCAGGTCCTCAAAGACCTCTTTCGCCTGGGACGATAAGGGCACGATGTGGGGGGTTCCGGTCTTGCTGGCAACAAAACGCCACTCTGCATTTTTAAGATCGACATCCTCCCATCGAGCCGTTCGCAACTCACCAGGTCGCACGAAGAGCATCGGCCCCAGCTTCAATGCCGCCAAGGTCACCGGCGACCCTCGATAGGAATACATTGCCCGCAACAGATCGCTGATCTGGGCAGGATCGGTCACGCTAGCGAAGTGCTTGGTCTGGGGTTGCTCCAGTGCTCCGATCAAGCTTTCAGCAGGGTTCGATGTCGCGCGTCCAGTGGCAATCGCATAGCGAAATACACGACTGGCAAGCGAGCGCGTCCGGTGCGCGGTCTCGGCAACGCCGCGCTTCTCTAACTTGCGCAACGCTGCCAGCAGGACCGGCGCCGTCACGTCCGTGACCGGGATATCGCCGATGCTCGCCAGGTCCTTTTCGATCAGGCGACGCTCACGCTTTACCGACCCGGGAGTCAGCCCCTCCTTGGTTCGCTTCTCCAGGAGTTCGATGGCGATCGCGCTGAAGGTGGATTCGGCGCGCTCGGTCTGCACAGCTCGCTCGATGCGGGCCACCTGGGCGGGGTTGGCTCCCCTCTTAACCAACGCCCGCAACCGATCCCGCTCGGCCCGCGCCTCGCCGAGCGACATGATCGGATAGTTGGCCAGCGTGATCATGCTGGCCTTGCCCGAGTGGCGATAGCGATAGCGCCATACCTTCGCCCCGGACGGCCGCACTTCAATGCACAGGCCATTCGTATCGGCCACACGGTAGGCGTCTTCGCGTGGTTTCAGGGAGCGCAGCTTCGTGTCGGTCAGCATATGAGTCAGACGGTTGTGAGTCAGCGGGCATGAGCCATGCCCTCTGACTCACATCCTGACTCACTTCCGCCCCGGATTCAAGCTGATCAACCTGGACTATGGCGCACAAAGAACCCCGCATCTAGCGGGGTTTTCGGGGAATCACCGGACCAATCCGGACTGCCTTGGACTACTCGGTGGTGGGCCCACCAGGATTCGAACCTGGAACCAAAGGATTATGAGGCCTCTAAAGGGCTTCCACGACCTTCCATGAATGGCCCCGCTTTAAGCTAAGTGGTTGATTTTCTCAGGCTATGCGACCACCTGCGCCCATCATCGTCCACCTCTTTCCACGGACAAACGGTCACCGAGCGGTCACCAATGGGCGCAATGAAGGGAATGCTTACAGCGAAGGGGCTCGCCGCTCTGCCGGCGGGCGAATGGGCCTCCGATCCGGCGCCGCGCGGAGCGGGCTGCCTGGACGTACGCAAGCTGGCAGGTGGCCAGCTGCGGTTCTACTACCGATACACCAAGGCCAACGGCCAGCGGGACCGCCTGCTGATCGGCACCGGTCTGGCACTGACCGCGGCACGCGAGTCAGCGGCGGCGTTGTCCCGCCGTTATCAAGCCGGCGAACGCAATCTGCGCGACGCGATCGAGGCCGAGGCAGCTGCAACAGAACGCGCGAAGGCCGACGCCTTGGCCGAGTCGACGCGCCGCTCCGGAGCAACCCTGGGCGCGCTGATGATGGCCTACGCCCAGAGCTTGGAGGATGCCGGCAAGGTCTCCGCCGCAGCAACCCGCGCAGCCATCAGGCGCCACATCGAAGAACCGTGGCCGGCTCTGTGGGCGCGTCCCGCGTCTGAGCTCGAGTTGGATGATCTGCTCCCCATCCTGTCCCGCATGGTGCGCGGCAAGAAGATGCGCGAGGGCGGCAAGATCCGTTCGTACCTACGAGCGGCCTATGCGGCCGCGATCGCGGCAAAGCAGGATGCCGCCGCCCCTGACGCACTGCGCGCGCTCAACGTGTCCAGGAATCCTGCGCGCGACCTTGCGACCCTGGACAGCGGGCAGCCGCGCGACCGGGTGCTTTCGGTGGCGGAGCTTCGCGCGTACTGGCGCAGGATCGAGTCCATACACGGACGGCAGGGCGCGCTCCTGCGCTTTCACCTGCTGACCGGTGGCCAGCGCATCGCACAGCTGATCCGGTTGCAGTGGTCAGATCACGCTCACGACGCCGATACCGGTACCGGCTCCGTACGCCTGCTCGACATCAAAGGTCGGCGCCGGCTCCCCCGAGTGCACCTGGTGCCCTTGCTCCCAAGGATGGCAATCGATCTCGCAACCTTGCGCGGCGATGGTGACGGGCCACACCTCTTCTCGCTCACAGCGGGGAAGACGCCCGCCACCTATGACGAGTTGCGAGGAATCATGGACCCGGTCGTGGCAAGCATGGTGACCGCAGGTGAGCTGGCATCGCCGTGCACGCCGGGCGACCTGCGCCGCACGGTAGAGACGCGGCTCGCCGCGCTGGGAATGTCCGAAGAAGTCCGCGGCCACCTCCAATCCCACGGCCTGAGCGGCGTCCAGAAGAGGCATTACAACTTCTTCGAGTACGCCGCAGAGAAGCGCGCTGCTGTGGAGGCGTTGTTCGAACTGCTCACCGGTGCAGGTGCAACGGTGGTGCCGATGCGAAACGGACTGGGCCGTTAGAACGGCAGGTCATCCGGCAGATCCAGTCCCGCCAGCCGGTGCGCAGCACGCTGATGCCCACTGGCCGTCGCCCGGAGACGTTGCGCGCTCTGCCGGCGGCGAGCACGGGCACGCCAGCTGCCTGTCGTGTCTCGTTCGAGGTCTGTCGCCTGCTGCAACTGAGCCGCAGCCTTAGCCTCCAGTAGGGCTCGATCCTTCATCCAGTTCGCCATGGCAACAGGATGAAGAACCGCCGTCGCGCAACCCGCGACTGGCCTCGCGGGGGTGGACCCACAGCGCAATGCGTTCAGGAACAGGGCCGCTACGATTCACGATGGACAGTTAGTAATTGTACTAACATGCGGGCCGTCTCGAATTGTGAGACATGCCGGTCGCAGAGTACGCCCATGCAGTCCCTCCCCTACCCCCATACCCTGGCCCTGCCCGTCGGCCCGGCCCTGATAGATGGCCCGGCCCAGTTCGTGCCTCTGGCAGCAGCGCGCGTCCGATTGGGCTTCCCGTCGCCGGCCGACGACTTCATGGACGAGGCCATCGACCTCCACCGCCTGCTGGTGCGCAACCCGGCCGCCACCTTTCTCTACCGAGCCGACGGCTGGTCCATGAGCGGCGCCGGCGTCAGCGACGGGGATATCCTGGTGGTGGACCGGTCGGTGACGCCGCAGGCCGGTGATCTGGTCATTGCCATCTGGGACGGGAACCAGCCCGCATGCAAGGTGCTGCAGCTCTTCGAGGAACACATGGAGCTGCATTCTGCCAACCCCGATTTTCCTCCGATCGTGCTCGAGCAACCCACTGAGGTTGAGGTGTTCGCCGTCGTGGGGGTCGTCCGCCAGATCAAGCGTCGGAGCAGCCATGTTCGGCCTCGTTGACGGCAACAACTTCTACGCCAGCTGCGAGCGCGTGTTCCAGCCCGCGCTGCGTGGCGTGCCGCTGGTGGTGCTGAGCAACAACGATGGCTGCGCGATCGCGCGCTCGGCAGAGGCCAAGGCCCTGGGCATCAAGATGGGCCAGCCGGCCCACGAGCTGAAACACCTGATGCGTCGCCACGGTTTGCAGATGCGCTCAGCCAACTTCGGCCTGTACGGCGACATGAGCGCTCGAGTCGTGACCATCTTGCGAGAAGCCGCGCCGCGGATGGAGGTCTACAGCATCGATGAGAGCTTCATCGATCTGGACGGCGTTCGGGACCGCGAGCGGTTCGCCCGGGATCTGCGGCAGCGTGTGCACCGATGGACCGGCATTCCCAACTGCATCGGCATCGGGCCCACGAAGACGCTGGCCAAGCTGGCCAATAAGGTGGCAAAGAGCGCCGACGGCGTGATCGACCTCGGGGAGGCGGCCTACCGGGACTCGGTGCTACGGACCTTCCCCGTGGGGGACCTGTGGGGCGTTGGCCGCCGGCTTGCGCCGCGGCTGGAAGCCATGGGCATCAGCACCGCGGCTGCTCTGCGCGACGCGCCGGCGGACGACATCTTGGCTGCCTTCGGGGTGACGCTGGCGCGCACCCAGCGCGAGCTGCAGGGGCACCCCTGCATGGAGCTGGAAGAAGTGGAGCCGGACCGCCAGCAGATCATGGTCAGCCGATCGTTCGCTGACCGTGTCGAGGACCACGAAGCCGTTGCCCAGGCGTTGGCCACCTTCGCTGTGCGCGCCTGCGAGAAGCTGCGAGCTCGGGGCCTGGTCACCGCCGGCGTGTGGGTGTTCGCCCATTCGGATGTGTTTCGGCCGGAGCTGCGGCAGCACAGCGCCAGTAGGACCATGGGCCTGCCCGCTTCGACCGCAGACACCACGGTGGTGCTGGGTTTTGTCCGCAAGCTGCTGCGCGGCCTGCTCCGCGAAGGAATCGGCTACAAGAAGGCCGGGGTGGCGCTGCTCGACCTGGCCCGACCTGACGAGCTGCAGGCGGATCTGTTCGGGCCGACGGTGGTCGGCAACGAGAGGCTGATGGCCACCATGGACCGGATCAACCAGAAGTTTGGGCGCGGCACCACCGGCCTTGGCGCATCGGGTTGGCAGGCGCGGCCAGCGTGGGGCATGCGGCAGCATCTGCTCTCGCCAAACTACACGACCTCCGTCGGCGAGATCCCCCCGGCTCGGTGCTGATCGACAACTTTCCGATGCAATACGTGTTGGAACCCGCGAGTGTTTCGCAGTGTCCGCACTCCACCCTTGCGCAGTCAATCAGACGGCTGAAGTTCCGCCTGACGATAGAAGCTGCTGGATCTGCTCCGCCGTCAAAACGGGGAACGAAGGAGCAGGCCACACCGTCTTTGCCAGGAAAATACCCACGACTTCGCTGACATTGGGCAGCCCGATCAACAATTGCTTAGCGGCGGCAAATGAAGCACCCATGGTGATCACATCATCAACCACCACCACGGATCGGGCCAATGGTGGCTGCAAAAGACTGTTGTCTACGGCCAATGTCTCGCGCAGTTCATCCGGCGTCAGCCGGTGACCATGATGTTGTGCGTCACGCTCCGCAGTCTGGACAAGCAACGGCCTGATATCGACGTTAGGGGCACCCAAGGCCATACGCTTCAAGACCCTGAGCATACGATCATCGTAGTCAGCGTGACCCGCCGGCTTAGATCCCGGCATTGGCACGAATGTGCGTAGCCCAACGGTTTGATCTAGGTTGATTACGCTAGCCAGCGTGCGGCCCCAATAGTCGATGGCCTGATTCTTGTAGTAAAGCTGACCCTCGCTGACCGTCGGCTTCTTCTTCAGGTTCAGGATCTTCTGATTGGTGTCGCTCGCCTGATAGCCACCCTCGCTGGTGTATTCACCGTAGTGCCAGCACTTGTCCCCTGTGGCGAGGTGCGTGTAGTACCTGGTCTCAAGAATCTGCAGGCGCATAACTACCCAGAGCTTCCATGATCTCGGTGACGTTGCGAACGCGAATGGCGCCTTGCGCCTGATACTTCTTCGGCCAACTCAAGTCGTCTCGGCGGAAGCAGTTGTCCAAGATGAACAGCTTTCTTCCCTGCGCCAATGCAGCTCTCGCTTGGACCAACGTCCCGGAAGTGTTGCCAGCTTCCACGATGATGGTCGCCTCTGTCAGGGCAGACATTGTTACGTTCCTGGCAGGGAAGAAGAGGCTGTTTGCCTTGTAGTGCTGCTGCTTGTACCGCAAGAAAGGCACCTGCGAAACAACCAGGTGATCCTTAGCCAGGCTCTCCTGCAGAGCGGCGTTTTCGCGGGGGTAATAGTCAAACAGCGGCGTCCCAATCACAGCGATCGTTCGGCCACCAGCTTCCAACGCGCCCGCGTGCGCGGACGAGTCAATTCCACGCGCCAAACCGGACACCACCGTGAATCCGTGCTTCACCAGCGCCTGCGCGATTCGGCGCGCATTGGCGGCGCCTTCGGGTGACGGGTTTCGCGTACCTACTACTGCAACGCCGCGCGTATCAACAAGCTCCCAATCCCCTCTGTAATACAGGAGCTCGATGGGATGGTCTGCCTCTCGCAACTTCGCGGGATACTCCCCCGCGCCATGGATGCGGACTCCGACCTCCTTGAGACGGTCGGCGCCCACCTCTTCAAGCAGGCGCTTCCACGTGTCCCGCACCTCGAGCTTCGACACGAGCTCAGACGGGACACGGCCAGGATTCTCGGCAAAGAGTTGAGCAATATTCTTGAACCAAGCGCCTTGCCCCAGCCACAGCGACTCATAAGCTGCCATCTCTCGACGGAGCTCAATCGGTGGTGCCGAAAACATGGAATAGTCGGAGACTTGATTCATCTCGGGCTGCTGTGAGCACTCTACAAACATAGATTCCTCACCCAAACGTCCGTTGTGCAGGGGGAACAGGGGCCTACCCGGCCGACCTACTATGATACCCGGTTCAGTCGCCCCCGACCTGAAGGCAGCCGGCAACTGCCGGCAAGTAATGGATGGTATGCCACGGATCAATGAGCCATGGCAAGAGCCAATCGATCAAGGGCTGGCGGCCGGTCACGCGGCGATCCGATGCTCGTAGAACGGGTGCCGCTTGTCGTCGAAGATCGCGTAGAGCGCGGCAAGGTTGGCCGGGTCCGGATTTAGCCAGGCGTCCGCGTGCTCAGGCTTGATGTTGATGATCGTCCGGTCATGGCCAGCCTCGGCAACCTCGGGCTCGGGGTCATCGGTGATGGCCGCGAAGGACAGCAGATCGGGCTCCTTACCGGCCGGGTCCACCCAGTGCGACCACAGGCAGGCGACCAGCATCGGTTCACCCGTGCTGGGCGTGAACTGCACTACCTGATTGCCGCCGTCCGGCCCCTCCACGTTCTCGTAGAAGGTGTCCACCACCATGAGCGCGTGCGTGTACCCGAAGGCCGGCCGCCAGAAGCCCTCCAGGCTGTCGCGCCTGGCGTTGTAGGTGCCGGGGTAGCGCTGGTCGTAGCTCGCTGGCTTGCCGGCCAGCCGGCACTGGTAGCGCATGGGCTTCACCACTCGCTTGCCGCCTTCCGACACGATCACGGTGCCGTACACGCCGGGAAAAATCCGCGAGTCTCTTGCCACGTGGTCGGTGCGCCGAAGGTCGGCCAGCTTGCCCTGGGCCCGGGCGATCTTGTTGGTAGCCACCCGCACGTCGTTCTCGGCCTTCTTCGTGACCTTGGTCTGTAGCGCGCGCTCGGCGTTGACCAAGCGGGTCTTCTGGGTGAACAGCTCCTGCTCGAAGGCAGTGGCATCCCGGGAGTACCAGCCCTGGATCGCCGCCCACACCGAACGCTCGGCAGGGGTCTTGCCCACGGCAAACGCATCATCCATGGCCTTCGGCGTCTTTGGCCGCTTCTTGCCGGGATCGTGGGCATACAGCGCCGCGAACTCGTCCATAGACACGACTGCGCCGAACTCGCGCACGAGCTTGTGGTAATCGGCCTTGATCTGAGCGGAATAGCACATGGCCGGATTACACCACGGCCCGCTCAAGGATCCGTGAGCGACGAAATCTGCCGAACCTTAACAAGCGGACGGCTATGATTCACGTTCGAGGCATCCCGGCCCCGTCGCCAACCACAGAGGCCCATGCCCAACACCGGACAGTTCTATCTCGTTGACGTCGCTGGCCAGGCAGACGAGGCTGGGCGGCTCCTTGAAGTAACGAGCGTTCAGTGCCGATGCCTGCCGTGCGGCTGGTCGTTTGATGCCTTGCCTGGCCAGGGCCTGATTGCCATTGCGGGAGGAGCCGTTCTCGCCTGCCCGCATTGTGAGAATCGTCAGGCCGTCAGCCTGGCTAGATTTTCTGAGTTCATTGACCGCGTTGGCAGCGGGTCTCGTCCGGCACCCACGGACGCCGACCACCTGAGCCACTAGGGCGCTGATACCGTGGCAATGCTGCTGGCCAGCGAGCTGTGGTCTCCATCCTCCCGGAATTGCCACCCCGGCTACTTGGGCCAAAAGTGTCCAGAGCAGCGTGTGACGCCGAGCAACGAGACGAGCTGTTCACAGAGCGGGCTACGCGGGAGCTTTCGACGTCGCCCTATTGGTGGCGACGATCTGCTTGGCCAGAGCTTCTGCGGCGGTCAATGCATCTAGGCATGACGACGCCCGCCAATTGACTTGCTCAGCCACAACGTCCCCGACCTTGAGTGAAAGCAGCGTCCAATCAGCTTGGCTGCTGCGCCAGAGCTCTGCGGAATAGCTATATCCATCAACGGCGAGCTCTACCGTGAAGCATGCATCATTTGATCGAGTTGCCATCGGTCTCCTTCGCGATGTCGCGATCCGAAAGGCGTGTCGTCGTCCTTTTCCTGTGTCGCCTCCAAGCGCGCTCGGCCAAGCCGGCAAGACCCAAAAAGCAAGCAAACAGCAATGCAAGTTCCAGCAAATTGATCAGCAAGTTCATGGGGGCGCCTCGTGGCGGCAACTACGCTTCAAAAAACGAAATGGCTGTGCCCCCTGCACACGAGTGAAAATGTAAGTCCCGGGTCAATTGGAAAACCGAGACCTACATCACCATTTCTCACCTGCAATACGACTGGACGTCAAAGTTTCGACTCAGGGATCGTCGTTGGTCTCATAACAGGATGAACTTCCAAGGCTTTCGCCGGGTGCCGCGATTCGGAGGTGTGAAACACGCCATCCTCCATGCGACCTAAAACGACCGCTGTCTCCGGTGACTGCGTACCTCACAGCAAGAAATGCGGCTTTCCCCTTACCGACGTGCCAAGTCCGAATCTTGTCGTAGGCATATTTGTAACGCGCAACATGCATCCGCATCTCGTCCATTCTTTCGTTAAGCACCGGTCGAGAATAGGCGAGCTTCGACGCATATTGATGTATCGGAGCTAACTTCCGTCAACAATTTGACGCGGCATCCGATCCTCCTGCCGGTCTTGGCAACAGGTGGCGAAAGCCGTGCGATAGCGATGCTGCTGGCCAGCTAGCCTCCTTCCATGGAGGCATAAGGCGTCAGGCGGGTTGTGAACATGCCGCGCAACAACCAACCGGCCCTGTTGGACCAGGTTGCCTGACGCGTCAGGCGACCTCGTCTTCGGGCTCGACCTCCGCGGTGAAGCTGTAGATCCGACCGACCTCCATGCCGGCCGCAGCCGCTGGCGACACCGATAGCGTCATCTGCGGCACACCCGCATCGAGCGGAACGAAGCTCAGCGTAACGACGCCGCGCTGGTCTGCCGTCTTCATTTCCATCTGCAGCTTTGCACGAAATTTCATAGTTCTCTCCTGGTAGTGCGGCGGCTAGGAACGCTGGCCGCCGCGTCAGCGATTGGTACGAGGCAGCGGTGCCGTCTATGGCTCTTCGGTACTGACCACTGCGATGGTCTGGCTCACGATCTGCGGGATCGCCTGCGTGGTGATCGCGCCCTCGTAGATGAAGTTCTGGAAGGTAGATCCCGGCTCGGTAGCGGTGAAGGAACCGCTGCAGGCGAAGTAGTACTCCTGCTGCCACCCACCGTTGGGCAATTCCCGGATACCAGCGTCACGATCGTGATAGGTGAGGTTGACCAATACGGCGGACGCGGGGAAAGCTTGCTGGGAAACCAACTCCAGACCAGCACCCACGTTTCGACGCAGACGTAAAACGGTGCTGGAAGCGATTGCTGGCGGCGGCGGCTCGTTGCTCGAGGATCTTCCGTCATACCAGGTGGTGTAGGTCGGAGAGAACGTGCTGAACGATGCCACCACCACCCGCTGTTTACCGTGCGCTGCGAAAGGACCGACCTCGACGTACGGATTGGCGGCGGTGCTGCTGGTGCGATTGGCGTTCTTCCAGATGCCTGCCGACAGCGAGCCGCCCCAGTAGGCGTTGCCGTTTACATCCATCCACATCGTGGCATTCAGCTTGTTGGCGGCGCCGGCACCCACGTTCGGCCCGAAGTAGTCCATCAGGTCACCGCCGCCAAAGCCGGTGCCGATGATCCGCTGCGAGTTCCCCTTCCACACGCGGATGTAGCCATCGCGCATCTCGATGCCTTCCGGCTGGTTCGGGCTGAGGATCTGGAGGACGTTGGCCAAGATCTTCATGTCGACGACTTTGCCGTCGTTCTTCGTGACCATCCCGCCGGTCAACCCATCGGCGGTGACGTAGAGGCTGTAGCCTGCCAGAGTCTCGCCGCCGCCCGCTGAGTACGGGGACGGGCCAGTCTGCCCCTCACGCATCTCTTCCAGCATCGGCTGGAAGATCCAGAAGTAGTTGCCCTCGTTGTTGCTGAGGCCCAGGCCCCTGAGGTAGTACCCGACCCGCGCATAGACGGCGCTGGCCGGCGCAACCATGGACGCGCTCAAGCGCTTCAGCCTTTCCAGCGTGATGGGCGGGCGTACGTTCGTGACGTCCGCTGGGCCGGAATACTGCTCACCAACCGTGTTGCCGTTGGCATCCCTGAAGGAAATCAGGAGAGCCAAGCCCACCCGGTGGCAGTTGATGTAGGCGGAAAAGCAGTAGCGCTTACCTGCTACAACGGGCACAGGCTGTTCGTCACCGGCCCAGAACTGAGTGTTCAAGGCAAGATTCGAGGGCGCAAACCCACCAAAATGGGCCAAGCCAGGCGGAGCCCACTCTGGCCCTGCGACCAGGCCCAGTCCGTTCCAAACGCCGTTACCAGAGTTCCACCATCCCCAACCGCGGCTCCCGTCCTTGAACAGCGTATTGGAGAGCAGGTTGCCGCCACCGCTCATGGTGTCTTTCACCATGGCCGTGAGTGTCTGCACCACCTGGGTGTCGGCCTTGCCCGCAACGCTGGCACCGACTTGGTTGACCTGCTGCCCAAGCGCAGTGATCTGCCCACCCTGCTGGGTTACGGTCGTGGTCAGCGCGCTGAGCCCGGTGGCCGCCGCGTCAGCGACGCCTTGGGCCGCCGCGGCCTCGGTCACATCCAGCAGCACAAAGTCATCCCATAGGATTTGCTGACCAGAAACCAGATTGCCAGTGTGATATTCCTGGAAGTGCAGCTGGTTCTTCCCTTCCGGAATGGTCAGCTTGCCGCTGATCTTTACCCAGTCCTCAGTGTTCAACTGCGAAACGTTGAGCTGCTGGAAGTACGGGTAGGTGGCCGAAGCCCCATTGAGGGACAAGTTGCCACGCAGCTGGATGGTGCCGCCCGTTGCGCTACCCACGCGCTTGACCCAAGCCTCCGCGTAGTACGTACGGCCAGGTGTCACGTCGAAGGTTTGAATAACGGTGCCGCGCGCCACGCCATCACCGCTCACCGCCAGAGCGTTGGTGCCTGTGCGCCCACCTGGGCCGACTACCGCCCAGGCAGCCAGCGCAGTGCCGGAGGCGCGGCCCTCAAAGCTGCCGTCGACCACCATGTTGCTGCCTGACCTGTTCGCCTGTGCGAGCCCTGCGCTAACCGTGGTAATCGCTTGGCCCTGAGCAGTCGTCGTGCCCTCCAGCGTTGTCACCTTGCCGCTGAGCGTCGTGGCCAACCCCACGTTGGCGGCGAGCGCTGCGGCAGCCTCCGCAGCACTGGGCTGCCACTGCGTGGCGACGCTGCCCTGTTGGAACTGGGCGTTGTCCACGTCCAACTGGTAAAGGGCGCTCCCTGCAGCTGAGCCGAAGACCCTGCAGATGGCCCTGGCGGCGACGGCGCTCTCTCCGGCGAGGCTGGGATTGATAACGAAGCGCGTAAAAGCGTCGGTCAGCACGAAGTCCTGTTGGACCGTATTGACCGGGCTGCCTGCTGCGTTCACATACTGGGTGTACATGCGGAACAGGGCACCAGGCGTACCCTTTGCCCAGATCGACCACACATAGGATTCACCCACCTTTACCTTGGGCCGCATTGCCACCGCAGGTTCGATACCCACGTAGGAGCTCGCCCCGGTTAGCGTGCTGCTGATGCTGAGGAAGCGCGAAGACCCCGGAAGGTCGCTGACCCCATACCTTGCTACCGCGCTGCCGGATGATGACGATGCCCAGTTGGGCGCAGGCGTGTTCGCGTTCGTGCTGGTCTCGAAACTGCTGTCGATCAGCAGGTTGTCTCCGCCGATGTTGGCCAAACCCGCTGCCAGCCCGTCTGCACGAATGTTCACGGCAGTAATAGCTTCGCCCTGCGCCGTCAGTGCAGCACCCTGCTGTGTGACCTTTGTGTCGAGCGTGCTGAGCGCACCAGCATTGGCGGTTGCCTGGCTCTGCGCCGCATTGGCGGTCTGCTGCGCTGCCGCTGCAGCCGCGGCAGCATCCGTAGCCACCTTGTCGCTGACGGCAGCCCACGCCGTCCCGTTCCACCGCTTGGGCGTATTGGCATTGCCAGTGGAATCGATCCACAGGTTCTGCGGCAAGCGATCGGCGACCGCCGGCGCCGCCGCTCCATAGATGACCCTCCCTTTAGCTCCGGCGGCATCGGCTGCAGCCTGCGCGGCCTGGTGGGCGGCGGTGACGTTGCCGTTGGTCTGAGCAAGGCCGGACTGGACTTGGCCGATCAACGTTGCTTGCGCAGTCTGGATCCCTTCGATGCTGCTGGTTCGCGTCGTCAGCGCCTGAAGACCAGATGCCGTCAGCTCGTTTGCCACCAGGTCGGTGACGTCGTAGATCTCGATTCGGTCGAAAGCAACCGTGGCGCCAACCGTGGTCACGTAGGCGGTGAAGCGCGCCTCAATGCGGGTGGGCCCGACCTCAGACCAGTCAACGGTGTAGCGCTGCCATGCCGTATTGGTCACCGCCACAGTCACGTCCGATACGCCTTCCACCAGCGCAGCGTCCCGCACATGCTGGCGCATCAGCACATTGCCGCCCGTGCCCACCGCCCGAGCCTTGAAGATGGCCCTGAACCGGCGAGGTGCCTTCACAGGCTGCCAGGCAGCCTCATTGGCTGCAATCCAGGGAGAGGATGCGGTCGATCCCCGACCAATCACCACGCCTGGCCCACCGTCACCGCTGGCCGCGCCCCACTCGATACTGTTGCCGGCAGGTCCAACGGTCCGGGTCCACCACTCCATACCGGTGGCGAAGTTGCTGTTGGGGACAATGTTGTCCCCAGTCATACGCAGCCCGGTCAGCTTGCTGTTGACGGTCGTTGTTGCCTGGGAGTTGGCCTGGTCTGCGGCAACCATCGCCTCTTGCAGCTGGGTGACCGCCGCGGTGGTTGCGAGCTGGCCTGTTCCTGCAGGCAACCGCGCCTCCATCGTGCTGATGCGCTGAACCTGTGCACTGTCGGCCGCCACTCGCGCGGTGCGCTCGTCACCCACGAAGCCTTGCGCTTGGCTGAGCTCGCTGCCTGTGTAGCTGCCGCGCATCTGCACGGCGAGCGTGTTGCGCTCGCTGGCTTCAGCTGCAAGCGCCGTCACTCGGGCTTGGCGTTCCTCCTGAACCAGCGCCACGCTGGCGCCTGGGGCCGGCCGGCCGATGGCGATGTAGTCGTACTCGACATAGTCGTTGATGGTCTGACCGCGGGTGAGCGCAATACGCACCTGCCGTATCGGCGACGGGCCAGACCATGGAATATCGCTGATGTCCACGGTGGCTACGCCAGCGGCGTCGAACGCCGGCGGCGCGATCGTTGTCGACTTCCCGTCGTTCCAAGCCTGATCAGCCTCAGTCGTCCAGCGGACCAAGCCAAGCCAGACCGGATTGCCGGTCCTGCGCATACGCAGCTTGATGAAGCGATAGGCGTTGCCGTCGATTCCCAGGGCTGCAGGCGATTGTGCGTAGGATGCGCTGTTGTTGGTCGGGCGGAGCCAGCCATCATTGAGCGCCGGAGCTCCGCCGTTGCTGCCCCACCCTTCCACCGTGGTCGTGAAGTGCCAGATCGTCTTGCTGTCGAACTGCGTGCCGCTGCCGGCGGCGACCTCGGACAGTGCACGAGAGAGCGATTCAACGTCGCTTTGGCGTGCATCGGATTCCGCGGTGACGGCGGCTTGACGCTCCAGCTTCTCGTTCAGCAGCCCAGTCGCTCGTGCCTGACCCTCGGCAGCAACCGCGTCCATGGCCTGGCCAATCTGATTGGCACGGGTCTGGGCCTCCGATACCAGCTTGGCATTGACCACGCCAAGCTCGCGCGCCCGCGCCGCTGCCTCGCTGGCGTCGGCCAAGATTCGGTCGACAGTCTCTTTGTCCAGCTGGCGCTGCTGCTCCACCAGCTTGCGGGTCTGGTCATCCAGATCCTCCACGAGATCACCGATCACCTCGCCGAGGTTGGCGCGCAGTGTCTTCTGGACGACACGACTCGTCTCGGAGAGCGCGCCGGAGGTGTTCCGCGACCGGCACGCAAAGGTCCACTCGCCCGCCGGCGGAAGGACCGCCTCGAAGGCTGCGACGTGGTAGCCATCGTCCCCCAGCGGCGTCATCTGATCCCAAGCGGGAGCGGCCACTTTGCCCGGGCTGTAGCGGATCTCGACACCTGCGAAGTCCGCCGACTGCACGGTTTCGTTCAGGAAGCCCCAGGTGTACCGCCGAACGCCGCCGCTGATTTCGGCCACGTCGAAGACGTCAACCAGGACCGGCGGCACATCTGCACCGCGCGTTGCGTACATCGCGGTAACAGCGACACCGGCATTGCCTTCGGGGCTGTACGGTCGAACGGTGATTGGGTAGACACCTGCCTGAGGGATACGCCAGGTCGCGGTGCGCGTGCGGGTGGTGGCCACCTGCTCAAGCTCGCTGTTCCGATCCAAATCGGACAGCACGATAGTCTCGCCCACCGGGCCGGATACATCGAAGCTCGCGGAGAGCTCAGTGAAGACGGTGTCGCCCTGCACGACCTGCTGTTCGGTGATGCGCAGATTGCTCGCCACCGGCCGGGTCTGCAGCAGAGAGCCATTGGGTGCCGGGATGTACTGGCCTGACTCGACGTACCGCCAGAATTCCGGGCCTTCCGGTACAACCGAAACCGATGCGCCCTTGAGGTCGGACTCTGGCTCGATGCCCACCACACGGACGCGGTAGCCCGGCGTCTGCTTAAAATCGAAGATCCAGATGGTGTCGTGGGCGGGGTTCTCGGCAGTGTTGCCCGGCAGCGGTGCGTCAGCCGGCCAGGTATCAGCCAGCCGGATCTGGTCCGTCTCTCCGGCGAAGGCGGCCACCCTGAAAACGCGATAAACCAGCTCGCCAGGAATGCGCAGCCCGATAAAGCTGTTGCCTGTGGCTGGCGCGCGCACCTGATCGTCCAGCGTCAACACCACGGTGGATCCATCCCGGGTGGCCGACAAAAGCCTGCCGCCGAAGCCCCACTGCGTGAGGTCGTGCTGCAGCGCCAGCACCGACATGCGCCGGTAACTCAGGTGCTCGATATCGGTGCTGAAGGAGATGTCCTTGTACTGGTACAGGGACTGCGCCAAGTGATACCGCGCCATCTTGGCCGCGTGTTCCTCGGTGGTGATGCCCTCGCCCGATACCTGGGCCGGGTTCAGCATGGTCTGGACGCCTGGCGCAGTCACTCTGAGCGTCTTGCTCGACCAGTCCGAGCGGTCCACGTAGGTGAACTCGATGCCATCGGCCGCATTGGCCAGCGTGTAATCGATCTGGAACTGCCCCTTTTTGATCGTGGCCATATTGACCACGCCCGACAGCGGCTGCTCATCCGCCGCCCATACGACCGACAGTCGACCGGCCGCCCAGGTCACGTTGCCAAAGCCTGCGAGCGCAATCGCCTGCAGCACGTCGTCATGGCTACGCGTGTCACGAATCACATTGTCGTAGGTGTACTTCGAGGCCGCGCAGTGCAGCATGAACGCCTGCAGCGCAGCGATATCGATCTGGGCGTCCAGCAAGCCCAACCCCGCGATCAGGTTCCCGGCTGGATCGCGAATGCCGCGCGCGTACGCAAGGATCTGGGCGCCAGGGTTGCTGGATTCTTCGGTGATCCACTGGTTGCCCTTCCACACTGGGATCGGCGCGGCATAGGCCACACAGCGAAGCTCATCAGGAGCCCCGTTTAGCTGGCCAGTGGCCTTGATCCGGATGCCGATGCGGGGAATACCCGCGTAGCTCGCCGTGTCGGTCTGGATGCTCTTCAGGGTCGACCACGTGAAGTCGCTGGTGGCTCCTGAGCCGTCCGTGTTCCGACCCGCAATGCGCGCCCGCACCTCGTACTGTCCGGGCTCAACGTCCAAGGCGTACGTGCGCCGCTGCTGCTTCTGGCTCTGGCTGATCAGGGGGAAGTTGCCGAACACACGCCAGTCGGTAGCCCCAACCGATCGGTACTGGACTTGGATTGTTTCCTGGTTGTCCTTCGGCTTTCCCTTGCTGGTGGTGTCGAACAGCATGTAGTCGAAGTCGAGCTGCAACCGGATGGTGCTGGGCGAGCTGGTGCGCTGAACCCATGCGCTGGGCGTGCCCTTTTCCGCCGTCAGCGCTCCGCCCGCGAGGGTATCGACGTTGCTGTAGAGCGGGATCTTCTCTTCCGGCATGCGAGGGAAGCCGCTATGCCAGACCTGCACTCCTTCAAAGATCGAAAGAAGGGCCTCGCCATTGAACATCGCCTCCACGCGCGCCACGTTGATGCCAGGCGTCAGCACCATGGCCATGAACTGGTCGTTGGCCTCGTAGAACGAATAAGGCTGGCTGGCGATGTCCGGCGCAATGCGAATGTTCCCTAGCACCAGCGGCAGCGGTTCATACGGACGCGCCTGGTTGCGAGCCGAGCCGATCGTGTAAACGGTAGCTGCATCGCTTTCGTACTGCTTGGGCTTTTTCGGCCCCAAGACCTTGTTGATCAGCAGCGACCCGACCGCATAGATCGCGGCCTGCGCCATCCCGGCCGCCATAGCGCTGTAACCGGCAGCGACCATGGCCGTGCCTACACCTGCAGTAAAGATGGTCAGGGCGACCATGGCGACGATCAGCAGCGCCGTACGCCCGACGGTTCCTCGAACTTCGATGACGGTGCCGCCCTTGGGCCTGACCTTGTCGATGATCTGGTGTGGCACCCGGACGCCGTTGATCCGTACCTCCCACGCATCGCTCCCGTAATCGGGCACCGTCCTGGCCAGGAAATGCCCCAGCGTCTCCCGCGGCAGCATCTCTGCGGCGATCCGCTGCTGGCCCTCCAGCGTCACCGGGTGGGGCGTGACGACCAGGGACGGCGGGCACGCAGAGAGCGCGTTCAATTCAGCCATTCGTAAAATCCCTCGATTCTCAGCCCAAAGTCGGGCAGATCACGGACGCGGTGCAGGACGGCACATCCGTTCTTTTCGTTGGCGTGGAGCACCCACGCCTCATGGGCAAGGAAAAAGAAAACCCCGGCATGGCCGGGGCGTTTCTGCAGCACTTCGATCATCAGCACAAGGTCGCCATCGACCGGCGGACCCTCCCGGGGTTTGGCGAAGGGCTTGGACAACTCACCCAGCTCGGCGGCGCCCTGCACGCCCCGAGGGCGCCTGCCAGGCACAACCACCTCACGACCGAAGAGCTCCCGCTGGATGAGCATCACCAGGTCGGCGCAGTCGAAGTCGTCGGCGCTATAGGGCAGGCCGACGTAGCGCTCCACATCTACCAACTTCACGTGAATATTCCCGGGAGCGTGAACTGGTTTGCCCTGAGTTTCACCGCCTGCTGGCGCATGATGTAGTCGACACCGCACTGCGCCGATGCCGTCGCTCCGGTGATGGTCACGCTGCTCACCGGCAGGAAGTAGTCGCGCTCGATCGTGTTGGGGTCTGCCCGATCAGAGACCATCAGCCTGGCCATCAGCACCTCGTTGGGACCGATGGACTCGAGGTCTTCGGAGATGCCGCGGCCGACGTTGTCCACCACCAGCTGCGCGCGCGGGGTCTGGCCCTTGGTGTCGTTCGGCAATTTGAAGTCGAACGGGGCGCCGAGATAGACAACGCCCTTGCTGGTCCAGTCCTGGGTGTCGTTGACGATGCGGAGAGGGTTCGGGAGAGACGGCGCGGAGATCTCGAGGAACAACAGGATTCCGGATGTATCGGTCACGCGCTGCCGGCGCTCGGTAAAGGTCGTCATCGCAAGTACTCCACAACCGCGTCCATCCGATAGTCACCGGGCAGCTTTTCATCCGGCACCAGATCGCCCAGTGCACCGTTCTCGAACCGGGCCGTGATCTGCTTGCCCGTAAACGGGTGAATCAGCGTGAACCAGCCAATGCGCTTGATGTCTCCCATGTACCAGGTGTCGAACGTCTCCCAATCCGCGATGCTGCTGAAGTACAGCACCATGGCCTGTTTTACGAGCACCTGCGTGTTCAGCAGGCGCTGCTTTGGCACACCCCGCTCCATCTCTGTCCTCAGCACGGACGGGTCGAAGGAGCGCTTTTGTCCGTCGAACATCACGCGGACTACTGCAGGAAGGGAAGCCATCAGACACTGTCCTTCAGGCCGAATCGGCCTTTCATTCCCGAATACGTGGCACCGGATCCACCTGCGATGCGGCCACCAATGAAGCTGTCGACCTGGCCAAGCAGAACGTCGATGTCGAATCCACCCTGCTCGTTGCGGCTGGCCGATGCCGTGGTGCCCTCCGGCGCGTTCAACACACGAACGTTGATGGATCCGCCGGAGAAACCGGAGGGTGCACCTCCGCCGACAGGGCCGCCGTCTGCATAGCCGCGCAGGCCCTGCCGCATGGCCTCAACGATGCCAACGCCGCCGGCGCGGGCGACGTCGGCCTGGGACCAGACCACTTCGCCCTTGTGCACGACGCCCGCAGGCTCGTTCACGCCACCATTTCCGGTGTATCCGCCGGAGGAGTACCCGCCACTCAGACGCATCTTCTGGAACAGCTCGTTGTTGATGCTGCTCGTGCCGGAAGTGACGGCCTGATTTCCGGCGGCAGTGACACCACCGCCCCACATGCTGGCGAAGGCATTGGCAATGCCCATAGTGGCTTGCCGGGCGGCAATTCGAGCCAGGTCGGCCAGTACCGATCTGGTGAGGTCGGAGAAACTCAGCTTGCCAGTGGTCGTGAACTTCACCCAAGCATCTTCGAATCCACCGACCACGTTCCCCACCACGCTGCCCATCTGCTGCGCGTAGTTGCTCGCTTCCTGCTGGTAGTTGGCCCACGCCGCACTGGCGCCGGCAAGCCAGTTGCCCTCGGCACGCTCCAGTTCCGCGTATCCATCTTTGATCAGCTGCAGACGATCAAGGGTCTTAGCCGCCAGAGTCGCCCGCTCTTGCTCGAACGTCTCTTGGTCAACCTGCCCCGCGTTGAGCTGAAGCTGGAGCTCACGCAACTTGTCTGCTTGATCTGCATACGCATCGTTGATGCGCTGCTGAATCTCGTACTCGCGATCTCCCATGCCGACTCTTTGGGCCTGGGTGGAGAGCTGACGCTCCAAAGCTTGGTTGCTCGCATCAAGGGCATTGGCATACGCGGCGATGACGTTAGTTCTAGCCCGCACCGCCGCAGCTTCTTCGGTCGAAAGCACCTGCAGCGCCCCGGCGCCATCCGTTCGAACCTTTGTCAGACGTGCTTCCAGCTCACCGATCTGGCGGTTGACGCCAATCGCTTCCTTTCCGGCCACCACCTGCCTCTGGAGGTATGCGACTTGCTGCTCCAGGGACTTAGCCTGAACGTCTGTGCTCCTCTGCACCAACTCACGCATGCGGGCGTAGTACTGAGCCGCAGTTATCTCACGCGCTGAGAACTGCGCGCGCAGCAGTTGTGTGCCAGCAGTGATCTGGGCCTGCTCGGCGACCAAGTCATCCTTGTAGCCTTGCAAGCTGGCAGCGCGCGTCGCCGAGCCGTTTCCGCCTTTCGGCTTCTCCTTGTACTTCTTCTCGATCGCAACGACGGCTGCCGCTCGCCGTTCCTCGATCACCTTCACTTGTTCGATCAGTCCAGCAGCTTCAGCTTGGCGTCTAACCTTTTCCGCTTCACCGTTGATTCGAGCGATTTCGTCTTTTTTCTTTTGTTCTTTACTGGCCTGCGAATCGATAATCGCGTCGGTACGTTGCAGATAATCAACGCTCGCATCTTCTGCCGCCTCTACCTCGGCATCCTTGCGCTCTTTAATGAGGTCGGTCGCCAGCGCCTTGATCTTGGCGGACCGTTCCTTCACGTCCTTTTCGAGTGCCGAAATCACCATCGGGTTGCGGGCCAGGGGATCTTTAGATATTTCCAGTGCATTCAGCCGGGCAAGGTCACGACGGTTGTCGGCAAGCATCTTCTGCATTTGGTCCGCCTGCGGACCAAAGCCGGCATTCACCTGCATCGCATTCCAGGCCTTTGTGGCTTCCGTCCACAAGTCCTTGAAGCCACGGATCACGGGGTTTTGGCTGGCGCGAACCTTTGCCAGCGCCGTGACGGTTTCGTCTGCGGCTGCGCGAGTGATTACGGTCACCGCATCCTGGTTTCGCCCCTGCTCCTGCAGCGCCTTGACCTGCTCATAGAGCGCCACGGTCATGAAGTTGACCTGATCGTTAAGCTTCTGGGAATTCTTAACCGGGTCTTCGGCCAGCTTCGCATACAGCGCGACGGTGTCTTCCAGCGCCTGTCCGGTGATCTCCTTCATGGCCACCGCGGCGTTCGCAACGGCCTGAAGGTTCTGCGTGGCGATCTTTCCGTTCGATCCGACGGCCTGCGCCGCCTCCGCACCGGCGCCCGCAGACACCTTCAGCGCATCGCTGGTCTTCTGCGCCATGTTCACCAACGTCAGCGTCGTTGCAGCCGCCTCGTTGCGCGACAGCACCAGCGCTTTGGTGTACGCCTCAGTCTGCTTCTCTGCGCTGTACCAAGCCACCACCACCAAGCCAACGGCAGCGGCGGCCACGGTGTAGGGAGTGACCAAGCCCAGCAGCGCGGACGACACGCCCTTCAGTGCCGGCTCGACGCCGCCGAAGCTGTCCTTGATCTGGCCACCCTGCTGCACCAGCACCGTGAAGAACGGCATGCCGCCCTGCAAACTGGTGAAGATGTCGGTGAACTGCGCAGGCAGCTGACGCATCGCCTGCGCGGTCTGGCCGGCGGAGACGCCCAGGTCGGTGATGTTGTTCTTTGCCGGCAGCGGCCGGGCCGCCTCGGTACGCACCTCGCGCAGCTGCCGGGTGAGCACACCCAGCCCCTGCCTGATGTCAGCCAGGTCCGCACTGATACGGACGCGCAGATTCGCTGAAGGGTCAGCCATGAGTGGTGGTTCCTTGTTTCTGCTGCGCCGTGGCCTGGCCGCTCAATGCGGCCAGGTACTTCTGCCAGTCCGCCGGCTCCGCACCCATCGCCATGCGAGTGGCCACGGCGAATTGGGTGACTCGATCGAGGTCATCCCGAGCGGCGGCCTCCATGAAGCCGCGCAGCTGCGCCAGGGTGTATGTGATTACGTCTGGCAAACGGTGACCGCGGGCGATCAGGTACTGGACGACGTCGCCGAGTCCGTACTGTCTTCCGCCTGCGGCTTGGCCTGCATCAGAAGACGACGCAGGCGATGGGCGAAAAAATCGCGATTGAGCCCGACGACTGCCTCGAGCAAGTCGGCGACTTCGTCCAGGGTGCCTCCGGCGATCCATTCCGCGTCACGGCCAACAGCAACGGCCAGTGCAGCAGCAAGCTCTGCGCTGTCCTGCTCGAGCAGGTCCAGCAAGATGGCACCGGTGGCGGCGGCCGGTGCCGTATCGACCGCGCCGGCCATCATCGCCACCCGGGCGATGATGGTGCGGCTGGCCGTGATGAAGGGCCCGATCTGCAGCAGGCGAAGAGGGGTTACCTGCACTAGTTCGCCGCGAAAGCGCACGGTACGAGTCGGCGGGATGATCACGTCCAGTTCCGACACGGCTTACTTCTCCTGCTGCCAGTAGAAGTATGCCGAGATGTCCTGGCCGGTGGCCTTGGCGTTGTCCTTCAGCAGCTTGCCGGGCACGCTACCGGCACCGAACTCGTTGCCAATCAGGCCCATGCTCTCGATGACGCCGCCGGAGACCTTGTGCGCGGCCACGCGGACCATCTTTCCGCCACGAGCTTCATTGGCGCCGTAGAACTGAATCTCGTAGAACTTCTGCGAGGTGACCGCCGCTTCAACGTGACCCAGGTCCGCGTTCTTGAAGGTGACCTTGATGTTCGGCGTACCGGCCGCGGAAGGTGCTGCGATCGTTGAGCCTGCCGGGATGTACAGCATGCCTCGCTCGAAGCGGTAGTCCTTGCCGGCCTCATAGGTCGCGGTGCCGGTCGCGGCCTTAACCGTGGTCACCTCGCTCGCCAGACGCGACAGGGGCACAAAGCTGCCCGGCACGGCCAGCACCAGCTCATCGGTAACGGTGCCAGCAGCAATGCTGGTCGCCTTGCCGCGAGTTGCCCGGGCGAAGTTTGCCGGGTTGAAGTCGTGGAAGGTGTAGTTGAGGTTGTAGCCGGTCACGCGGTCGACGCTATTGGCCGTGCCGCCGCCTGGATTCTGGTTGTCAGCCAGTTCGATGGTGTTGGTCTGCGGCGCGATGGCGAACGCAGAGACATTCCCGACTTCCACGAACGGCTCTTTGCTGTTCCACTCGCGGATCAGGACGATGCCGCTGCCCAGGTAGCTGTAATCTTCGGTCATGGTGGCTCTCCAGATGGGTTGCCGCTGTGCGGCGGGTTATTTCTTGGGGATGTGGGATTGGTAGGTGAGCAGTGCGCCCACCCAGCCGGCGCTGGCCTTCTCCGGCATCAGCGGCTCCATGCCGACGTACACCGGCACCTGGATGCCATCGGGGAAGTTCCGGGCCACTTCGCGGCTGTCCATGGCCGCCTCGATATCGGTCACCAAGTCGTCCAGCGCCTGTTGGTAGCCCTCCGTGTTGGCTGGCACCTTGGCGATGACGCTCACGGTCGTCAGACGGTGTGTGGTGGCCTTGGAGGGGGCCTCCGGGCGCTGCTGCTTCTCGATCACGGCCGTCAGCACTGCCTGGGTGTCCTGGTCGCCCGGTGTCGGTTCCAGCGTCCACCCGACACCGGCATCGGTCAGGTAGCCGTTCTTGGTGCTGATCAGCTGCAGCGTTGTGCCCATGGCGACCAGCAGCTGGCGCCGAGGGCTGGGGATAGGCTCAGACACTGGCCACCTCCCACACCGCCGTCGACTCGTCGGCACGGATCTTCTGCACCAGCTTGAGCCGGCGGCCGGTGCCGTCGATTCGTACCACGCCACCGGTGCGCGGAGTGATCTCGGCCAGCTGCAGCGTGACCCGGTCGATGGTGGTCGCGATCGGCGCCACATCATCCGCTGTGAACTGCTCGACGCCCTCGTCCAGCAGCACCGTGCACGGCACCCCTGCGGAGGTGCCGGGCTCGTGGTAGTGGGCAGCATCGGCAACGCCGGCTGCGCGGAAGGCTCCGAACGCAATTGCGTCGAGGGCCTGCATGAAAGCTCTCTGGTTCAAGGCAAGGGCCTCGCGGTTTCCATGGCCTTCTCCAGCTCGCGCTTCAGGAAGAACGGCATCAACCGCCTCCAGGTGTCCTCGGCCATGCCGAAGATGTCGTATCGCGGGGTGTAGGCGGCTGTGTTGGTGAAGATGAAGATGGATCGGACGCCGGATCCGCGCCCGATCCGCTCATAGATGCCCGGGCGCAATGAACCGCGGCGCTTGGTGATCACGAAGTACTCGCCATCACGGTTGTTGCCCCTGCCCCGTCGCCGCTTCCGGCTGACAGTGGTCTGGTTCTGGTATCGGTCTCGCTGGGCGCCAAGCTGCGACAGAATCTTGGTGACCTGGCCGGCCGGCACGTTGCCGAACTGGTTCTCCTGGGCGCCGCGCCCCATTACCGCAAACTGCGTCGGCGACAACAGGCCTCGGCTTTGCAGCAGCCGCTCGAAGCCCTTCCGGCGCCTTTGGCCGCCATCCACCTCGGCCAGAAGGTACTTCGCCGGTGGCGTGCCCTTGAATGCCTCGTCCCGAATGAAGATTTCTGCGTAAGGCTGCGCCCTGGTTGCCTTGCGGTACATCGCCGCATTGACCGTTAGCGGCGTCGGCCGGTCGAATACCCGCGGCGCCTGGCGCTTCCAGCGCTCGCGGATCTCGTAAGCCACCTTGTTGGCGGCCTGCGATGCGGCGTAGGGCAGTTGGGACTGTTCCAGCTCGGTCAGCTGTCGCCCGAAGGCATTGTCGGGATCGACCCCGATCCTGATCTGGGCCATACAACCTCCTGCCCGGCCCGCCGAAGCGGGCCAGGCACCACTGGTTTACTTCGAGCCGGCCTTCAGGCGGATCACCGCATCAGGTCGGGTGTTGATGTTCAGCGGGTTGGACTGGCTTTCCAGCTGGATGCCTTTGTTCATGCGCATCGGGGCGGTCTTGGTGTAGTACGGCAGGCCGATGCCGCGCACCGTTTCCAGGTAGTCCGCCGGGGCGAAGCGGGTCAGGAACATGTCCGGCACACCCAGCGGGAACGCGATTGCTTCGCCTTCCGCCAGGGCGAGTTCACCACCGGTGTTGCCCTGCAGCTCTTCGAAGGTGATATCGCCGAAGACAAAGCCCTTCCGAACGTCATCGCGCAGCGCGGCACCGTCCTGCCAGCGCTCGTAAGCCTTTTGCACGTCCGGGTGGTCGGTCAGTGCGTCGAAGAAGCCAGCGCTGCAGAACACATGGATGCCGGTGTACGGGATGCCGCCCAGCTTTTCCTCGATGGAGCGCTTTACGGCCATGCATTTCGCGCGGACCTTGCTGGTGTCCTTGTTCAGCTCCATCGCGATAACGGTCTGCTCGACACCGAATTCATCGTAGAAATCGATGATGATCGAGCCGTCGGCGTCGAGCAGCTTGCCCTGCAGCGCGCCCATGCGGTGGTACTCGATGGTGAAGTCAAGGTCGCGCTTGTGCACCACCTGAAGCGCATTTACCACGGCGGCAACGTTGTTGCCTTCCGGGTCGGCCGGGTCATAGACACCTAGCAGCTGGTCAGCCATGACCGTCGAGTTCTGCGGCAGGTGGGTGGTTTCCAGCAGCTTCACCTTGCCACGCTCAAGGCCCTTGGGCTGGCCGGGAGCACCGCGCGGGACGTTCGGGACCAGCACCAGCTTGGTGCCGTTGATACCCACCTTGACGATGGTGGTGCCGACAAGGCCCTGTTCCTGGAACAGGCCCATGTCGGCCAGCCGGGTGGAGATGCGCGGCAGGTTGTTGATGTGGGCGTTCAGGGCATCGAAGCTCAGCACGCCCAGCGCCAGAAGAATCTGCAGATCCATGGTGATTTCTCTCTCGAATGGGGATACGAAAAGGCCCCGCCGAAGCGGGGCCAAGGGTCAACGGGTGAAAGGGGCGCTGCTCTGTGGTCAGCCGCCGGCGGCGGCGGCGGCGATGGTGATGGTGTCGCTGACGGCTTCGTCCAGGTCGGTGGCCGTCACCTTGAGGGTGTAGTCACCGGCGGCGCTCAGCGTCGCGGCATCCCAGGTGATGACGCCGCCCACGGCTGCCTTCGCGCCGCCGCCGGCCAGGTTGCCGGTGCCGGTGGCCTTGGCCAGGGTGGCGCTGACGGTGCTGCCGGTGACCAGGGCGCCGAAGACGTCCTTCACGTGCGCCACGATCGGGCCCAGCGCAACACCGGCGGTGCCGGTCAGCGGTGCGGACACGAACACCAGGTGATCGGCGGCGTTCGACGCGATCGGCTGCTGGGTCCAGCGGGTGATGATGCCGGATTCGGCCAGGCTCAACGCGGCCAGCAGCTTCTGGTCAGCGGTGACACCGCTTGCCCACACCAGCTTTTCGCCGAACACTTCGGCGTCGCGCGCGATCGCCGCACCCTTGACGGCCAGCGCCGCGGAATCGGTGCCGGTGTCGATCGGACCGTACAGCACCTTCACTGCGTCGGTGCCGTTGGCAGCGACGGTGTTGTCTGCCTTGAGCAGGGTGCCAGCGGACAGCATGCCCTGCCCGGCCGGCAGACGGATCAGTTCGCGGCTGCGCTCGCCGCCCGCTTCGGACAGCAGGAATTCGCCGGTACGGGTGCCGGCCAGGGAGATTTCCATCGTCAGTTACCTCGTTGCTTGTAGATGTGATTGGGATTCAGCTTCGCCTTGGTGTCGGCGGCGCGTTGATCGGCCATGGAAGCCGGGTGTGCGGTGACGACCTGGGTGCTGCGGCCTTCCTCCGCCTTCATCGACAGCAGCTGTGCACGCACCGTGTCGAGGTCGGTGTTCTTCTCGATGAAGCTGGCTGCGAGGGTGTCATCGCCACGCAGCGCCGCAGCGCAGGCGTCCTGCACGGCGGTCGCATATTCGAGGGCGCTGGCAGCCGGCTCGGCCTCCTGCAGTGGGCGCCGCAGGAGGGCCACCCCGAGTGCCGGCGGAAGCTCACTGGATGCGATTGCTGCTGCCAACGCTGCAGCCGGGTTCTCCACCACGGCTGCAGGCGGTGCGGGGGCGGCCACGGGCACCGGAGGCGCTGCCGCTGCTTCCGGCTCTTCGTCCGGCTCGGGATTGCCCGGCGCGGGCGGCCGTGCAGCTTCGGCGGCACCGAGGTGCGCGACCAGGTCGTGCCAGGTGCCGAGACGGGTAGCAAATCCCACCGCGACGGCGGCCTGGCCGCGGTAGCAGGCCGCCTCGGTGGCGCGCACAGCCTCAGCCTCCATGCCGAGATTCCGCGCCACGGTGTCCACGAACATCGTGCGCATGTCCTCTAGATCGGCCATGGCCTCAGCGTGTGCTTCCTCGCTAAGCGGGAAGTTGGGGTCGAAGTCGACCTTGCGGGCACCTGCGAACAGCGGAGTCACCTTCAGACCGATCTGGGCGTTGTTGCCGCTCCAGTCCTGGTGATAGCAGACCACGCCGACCGATCCCACGCCGCTGGTACGGCTAACCCAGATCTCGTCGCACGCCGAAGCGAGGGCGAAGCCGGCGGAGTAAGCCTTGTCATCGACTAAGGCATATACCGGCTTTCGGCCACGCGCTTCGAAGATGTGGTCGACCAGGTCGAAGCAGCCCGACGCCATACCGCCCGGCGTATCCAGCCGCAGGATGATGGACGTCACCGCATCGTCGTTCAGCAGTTCGTCGAAGGTGTCGCGCACCGCGGCATAGCTCACCGGCCCCGGGCCGCTGGCGCCGGGCATCGGCCGGTTCACCATTGCCCCGGACAGATTGATCACACCGATCAGGCTCTGGGCAACACCTACCGGCTGGCCATCGGGTCCAGACACTTCGAAGCGGTCGGCCTTCAGCACGCTGTCGTCGCTGGTGACCTTCCCTTCCAGATAGCCGCCCACCAGCGCTTCGCCGATGGCCGGCTGCACCAGCAGGGGCTGATTGAGGACCGCAGCAGCGAGCGAGGCCACCACGGGCGCACGGCTGCCGCGCCCCAGCATTCGGGCCAACAGGCCAGGCTTACTCGTCATCGTCTTTCCTTTCATCGTCGTTGGCGCCAGGGGCGCCGGGTTCGTCGTCCTGCCGGGCACCGGAGGCATTGGTTCGCCTTGGGTCACTGTCGTAGCGAAGCCCGGCCTCGTCTGCACGCTGGTTGTCCAGCGCCTGCTCGGCATCGACCTGTTCGGGATCCTCGCCGGCGCTCAGTACCACCTTGCTGCGCGATTTGAAGCCTGCCCGTACCGCCTTGAGTTCGGAGGTGACGTCCTGCACCGGATGGCTCCAGGGCCAGCCCTCCGGCACCCACAGGGTTTCGGTCACGTCGTCGCGCAGTGCGGCATAGCGCGGCACCTTCAGCAGACCCGACAGCACCGCCTGGTCGATGAAGGCGTCTCGCACCCGCTGGCAGAACATTGGGATCATGAAGAGCCACTGGTCCTGCTCAATCACCCGGCGGAACTCGTTGAGGATCAGGCGCAGCGCGCGGTCGGAGACGTTGCGCAGGTCGCCGGTAAGCACCTCGTAGGGCACGTCCTGGCTGGCGCAGATCGCCAGCAGGTGCCCACGCAGGAACTCGGCGTAGTCCGAACCAGCGCTGGGAGGCTCTGCGAACGTGATCTTTCGGCCGGGTGGCAGCTCCTGCATCGTGCCCGGCTCCAGCCCGCCGATGGCCGTGCCGTCAGCATCCTCGCCGGTGACCAGATCGCCGATGGCATCGCCCTCTTCACCATCTGCATTGGCGTCGGTGGTGATGAAGCCTGCGAACAGGTTGGCCAGCGCCTGCCTTTCCAGCACCGCATCATCGAGGCGGTCCAGATTGAACATGCGCAGCAGAGCCGGCGCCGAGCCCGGTACGCCCCGCATCGCACCCGCACGGTTCGGCCGGTACAGGTGCAGCACCTGCTCCGCCGGCACGCGCACCAGCTCGTTGCCGTTGACCGTCAGCTGCAGGTCGCCGGGGTGCTCCCGGTACATCCAGTAGGCCACGCGGCGGCCGATGCTATCGACCTCAATGCCCTGCCTGATCACGTTGCCGTTGCTGGCCACGCCGTTGTAGTGCTGCGGGCACTGCTCCGATTCGATCAGCTGCACCTGCAGCGGCACAGGCAAGCCGTCCTCTGGACGTCGGTACCGGACGCGGGCGAACACCTCGCCAGCCTCCTTCCACTCGCGCCAAGCCAGCGCCTGCAGCCCGCCCCAGCCGAGCACGCCGTCGGCATCGGCGTACTTTCCCCAGCGCTCCCACAGCTTGGTGAGCTTCTTCTTGTGCTCCTTCGTGCCCCAGATCGGTTTGGCCTGGATGCCGGTGGCGATGCCGTTCGACACGCTCTTGTTGAGCGCACTGACCATCCACGGGTCATTGCGGGCAAGGTGACGTGCCCTGGCGAGCAGCGTAGGCAGGCCCAGCAGTGCAGCATTGGGCCCCAGCGAGGATGGCCGGAAAGTGCGGAGGCGGCGGCCATTGCCCGCAGCGCGGTAGCTGCTCTCGGCGGTATCAGACATTGCCGGTCCCCGATTGGTAGAGGCGCACGATGCGGCGCCGCCGCGGTGCACCTGCGGCCTGGCCCAGCTCATCGCGCATCTGCTTCAGCAGGCGGCGCATTTCCACCAGGCTCTGGTAGGTCACGGTGCGGTCGGCATATCGGACGCTCAGCACGCCGGCCGCGATCGCGGCCTCCAGTTGCTCGACTTGCTTGTTGGTGAATGCCATTTCAGCGTCCCAGGTATTTGCTTCGGATGACGCGGCGGGTGCGCGCACGCGGCATTGGCGCCGGCGCGACGTCGTCTGCCCTCACGTCTGGGTTGTCGTCCCACGGCGCGGCCCATGCCGGCGGCGCAGTCCAGTTGATGGCTGGAACCTTCAGCCACAGCGCCATGCCCTCGGCATAGCCGCACAGATCGAACGCCTCATTGCGTCGTTTCGCCAGGTTCTCCCAGCCCTTGGCCGTCCGCGACTCGGCCGTCAGCTCGGCGTAGAACGCTTCTGGCAGCCAGTCGGGGAAGTGGTAGTAGCCCGGGCCCGGCTCGGCCCGCTTCACGTTGGCGTCGACGGTGTCCTTCAGGCGGTCGACGTTGAGCAGCAGCTGCGGCACATCGCCCTTCGACCCTGATTTGCGGTCCCGGCGCTTACTGCTGTCGGGGAAGGTCTCTCGGAACAGCCCGCCTTCGCGGCGCGCATCACCCTTGATCAACCTGACCCGGGCGTGCAGCTTCCGGGCCTTGAGCGAACGCCAGAACTCCAGCGCCCTCACCGATGTGCCGGATTTGCCACCCCAGTCGACGCCCACTGCGTGGACCGGCATGCTGCGGCCGGTGCCATCGTCCAGCGGGTAGCGGCGGCTGATGACCTTCTCGACCAGCCGCTCCCAGTCTTCCAGGTACTTAGGCGGATCCAGCGGCAGGAAGCCGCCCGAGCCGTCCTCGCGCTTGGACGTGCGCAGGGTGAAGGAATCCACCACCCAGCGCTCCAGCTGCCCGGATTCGCCGATGCCGAAGCCCAGCACCAGCACGACGAATCGGTTGGCCTGGACGTCGACCTCTCCCAACAGGAAGCGCACCCCAGCGGGCACAGCACCAGCCGCCCATACCTCGGCGCGCTCCTGCATCTCGTTAGGATCACTGGCGGACCGCGCTGCCATCGGGACGTAGTTGATCGCCCCGTCCACGTTGTGCGTTGTCTTCAGCGAGCGCTCTTCACCGGTGGTGGCGAAGGTACGCAGCGCATGGAGGTAGCGCTCTATCAGCGATTCCCAGGACTGGTACGACGCGGCGACACCGCCGAGCCAGTAGCTGGCGATGCGCGCCTCCGGCCGGTCACCGGTGACCGTTCCGTCGGCGTGCACGACCTGGCCCTCCGCAGCCCACACACCGCTGCGGTTCATCCCATCCTTCCACCGGTGCTGCAGGCCGACGCCGCAGTGCGGACAGTGCAACAGCGAGTAGTGCCGCGCCATCTTCTGCACGTCATCCAGCACGACCCGCTCCAGCAGTTCCTCCATCGGTGGCAAGGCGAATCCGTCATAGCCTGGCGCTGCCTGAAACCGCTCTCCGCACTCAGGGCAGGGCCAGTACCAGCGCCGCCGGTCACCGCGCGCATACAGCGCGGCGATGCCGGCGGCCGGTGGGCCTTGATGCGGGTGCAGTGGCTTCCAGGCCCCGTCGGCGTAGTCCGTTGCCGGGCTCGACTCGGCCACCACCATGCCGGCCGACATGTAGGTCTGCGTGCGCTTCAGGCCCAGGCCGAAGCACTCATCGATCGACAGGTCGCCGGTGTAGTTATCCACGTCCGTCATCAGGACGTCGTGGATGTCCTTGCCCGACAGGACCGACACCGAAGGCCAACCCATGCGCAGCGACATTCCCGACCGAAAGAACTTCAGCAGGATGTTGTCGTCGTGGGCGCGCGGGCTCAGCCGGGAGCGTAGTTCCGGACTGGCGGCGATGCTGCGGGCGATTCGGGTCTTGCTGTAGTCCTCGGCCGCATCCTTGGACATCTGCACAACCATGGCGTCAGCCGGGTTGCAGGTGATCAGGTAGGCAAGACGCGCATCGATCAGCGAGATGGTCTTGCCCGAACGTGCCGGCCCTATGAACACCACTGCTTCGTAATGGCGGCTGCCGGTCGTATCCAGCGGCTCGACCATGTAGGGCGTGGTGTCCGGATCCCAGGAACCGGCGGCCCCGGCGGCATTGGCCACCTGCAGCACCCGTGCACCTTCGCTCACCCTGATCCGGCGCGGCGGCCGGATCATCTCGGCAACGCCTTGGCGCACGCTACGCGCTGTCGCGTACGTCGTCATCGGTGATGCCCTCGTACATGGATTGGCGGACGCGATCGCACTCGTCCTGAACCTTGACTACCTGCTCTGGTGTGAGCCCGGCCTTTCGCTCGAGAACATCAGGGAGCGTGTCGAAGAACTGCACGACCTTCTTCACCAGCTCGGCGTAGTCGGCCTCGACCTCTGCGGCCGGGACCAATTGCCCGATGGTCGATTCGACCTTCAGGCGCTCGTTCTCTGACTGGTAGAAGGCGCGCCGCTCCATCGGCGGCAGGTCGCGTGGATCCACCACACCTTCAGCGCCGAAGGCCGCAGCGCCAGGATTCACCAGCGCGGAGGCAGCATCGGCCAGGCGATAGACGTCGTGCCCCGCCCGCTTGGTCAGCGGGGGAACGCCGGCCTCCTTCAGGCGCTTGCTGGCAGTGCGGCGGTCCATTCCGAACTCATCAGCCAGCCGGGCCACGGACCAGCCTTTGGTGAATTCGTGGATGTCAGCCATGTCCTACCCGATGCACAGCCTATTCAGGCGTGAAAATGCGGTTTCTCCCGAGAAAATCCGCCAAAAAGGAGACCTGTGGTGGAGCACCCTAGAGGCCGAAATACTGTCTTTTACCGGGGTCCGAATTCCCCCCGGTGGCTGTGGATAACCACGGGGGCCCCGCCCCGTTCAGTTTTCTGTGGATATCTTGTGGATATCTAAGATTTCCGTTCAGTTTCATCTTCACAGCGACCGTCGTGAAACTATTTCGTGAAACATAGGTGCTGAGCAGGGGCAAAGGCAGTGTCAAGCCGCCAGGCGTGGCACAGTCACTCATGGGCCCTTGTCGGGCACGGGCTTGCCCTGCACCTGCTCAACGGCATCGAACTGTGCCTCGTAGCGTTCCAGGCATCGCTTGCGGCCGTTGCTCACGTCGAACACGGCCGAAGGCCTGTCGTCGCGCACCCAGCTGCAGCGTTTGGTCAGCGCGGCGTCGATGGGGACATAGGTAGCTACCGGCACCTGCAAGACGGCCGGTGCCGGAGGGTTTTGTTTGGGCACCGCCGATTGGCAGGCGGTCAAGAGAGCGGATGCGGCGATCACGATGAGTCGCATGTCAGTACCCCTTCAGAGCCGGGCAGGCCGAATCGAGCAGCTCGAGCGCGGCCTTGCAGGTGTCAGGCCGCTGCTGGTATCGCTCGCGCCACGTGGTGGCGTCTTTCTCGGCCGCCTCAATCTTGCCGGCCAAACCGTTCAGCGCGGCGGCGCTCTCGGCCTTCATGACTTCCAGCTTCTGCGCCTCAGCCCGGAGCGTCTCCGCCACCTCGGCCAGACGGGCATCGCGCTGATCCACATCCGACTGCAGACGAGCGGCATCGGCCTTCCAGTCCTCGCGTACCTTGACCACCTGTGCGCTCAGGTCCTGGATCCGCTGTTCCTTCTCGTACGCGGAAAGACCGGCGACCATGAAGCCAAAGGCCAGCACCGCGGAGATCACCTTGATCTTACTGCCAGGCTTACGCAGCCATTCCACCGCATCGGCGACAGCGCCGACGATGAGGCCCCACAGAGATGTGGCCAACCGAATCAGTACGCTCATGGCTTCTCGCCTCCGATGTTGCCGGTGATGCGCTCGACCACCTTCAGGTAGCCCGGCAGCATTCGGCGGATGACCACGCCGGACAGCCCTGCCAGCGGCAACTGCGGCGCACCGGCAAGCGACGGGAACCAGGTCGCCGCCACGGCAATGAGCCAGGCGGCCACGATGGCGTAGGAGATGACGGCCAGACCCAGCGCCAGCAGGCGCGTAGCCGTTTGGAACCAACGGTGTCCCCGGGTACGGCTGGCGTCAGCGGCCACCCGATCAGCGTCCTTCTCCGGCAGCAGAAGCACACCGATCAGCGCGCCAGCGATCGCCACAAGCAGTACGGACTGGGGTACGCCCAGGATCATCCGTTCGGCAGCGCGCAGCGCATCAGCCGTCGCCGGTGCCACCACAGCGGCGGTGAAGGTGCCGACGATTGTCTTGAAGGTGCTCACGGGCTCGCTCACTGGATCCCCTGCACGTAAACAGTCTTGCCGGAGCGCTTGACCGCCGTGAGCTGCTGCCGGCGGCGCCGCGGCCCGTAGGAAACGTGCACCCAGCTGCCGAATTCCTCGATCACCTGGTCAAATGGCAGTCCCAGCGCAACGATCTTCTTAGCCACTTCCACCGAGGTCATACCCGGCACGTGAATGTCAGCGGCCTGCCCCAGCCGGTGCTGGCTCGTGGCCGTGCCGCCGACCGCTCGGTTCACGGCTTCGGAACGAAACGCCGAGTTGACGCGCACAGGCTTGCCGAGCGTATCGCGGAGCGGCTGCAGGATCATCTCTGCCAACGAACGGAGGCTGGCGACCTCCGCTTCGTTCGGGACGTTCGGCATGTTCCGGTCGGTGACCGTCAGCTCGGCCAGGCTGAAGTTGGCAGTGAGTTGCATGGTGACCTCGACGGTATTGACGCTGATAGGTGCCCGCCCCGCTGCCGGCTAGGCGCGATCGTTGATCCGGTCTGGAGGCGGGCGAAAGACATGCCGGGCGGCAGCCCGGTTAGGTGGTGTAGATCAACTCAGTGCGTGCCACGCCAGCACCACCGCCTACCGTGTACCGAATGGGGACGCTGATGCGGCTGAATCGGTCGAACAGCCCGCGCATCGCCGGGTGGTCGTTGATGGTCAGGATCGCCTTACCCTTCAACTTGCTCATCACCGCAGCGAGCTGCTCGTACTCTTCCAGCGGGAAATCTTGGCCGTAGCCAGTGGTCTGCCAGTACGGAGGGTCGAGGAAGAACAGCGTCTCGGGCCGATCGTACTTCTCAATGCATCGCTGCCAGGGCAACTGCTCGATCACCACGCCATGCAACCGCATGTGGGCATCGCTGAGATCCTGTTCCAACCGGAGCAGATTGATACGCTTCGCCCCAGTCGGGCCCACCCCGAGTGTCTGGTCTTCCACCTTCCCGCCAAAGCTGAGCTTCTGCAGGTAGTAGAACCGGGCAGCACGCTGGATGTCGGTGAGGCTATCGACGTGCTGCAGCTGTGCCCATCGATACATCTCACGACTGGTCAGGGACCAACGGAAGTGCCGAACGAACTCGTCCAGGTGGTTCGCCACGACGCGGTACAGCCGTACCAGTTCGCCATGGGTGTCGTTGAGCACCTCGATCTTCGCCGGCGAACGTTCGAACAGCATTGCAGCGCTGCCGGCGAAGGCTTCAACGTAGCAGGAGTGTGACCGCTCGTTGATCAACGGCAGCAGGTGTTTGACCAAGCGCGTTTTACCGCCCGGCCAAGGGAAAAGTGTTCTTGTGTTCATGTCTCAGCTATTGCGACATTCGTTAAGCAAACTGCACGCGCTCTCCGGAGAGCGGCAGGGCTCAGGCCAATGGCACGCGGCTGAAACGCGTGTACTGCGGCGGCGCCCCGGTGCTGGCAGGCATCGGGGCGTCGCTCTGTTTGATGTTGGGCTTCGCACCCCAGAAACGACGAACCGCAGGTCACTGGACCTCCCGAGTCCAGGCCTGCGGCCGTTGAGTGGGGTTATTTGGAACATCGCCCACGGTAGCTACTGTGGCCTAAGTCTGGTTCCCACTGCAACTGCGGTAAGGTTCCTTACCGCAGTCGGTTGAATGCGGTAAGTTTCGCCGCGACTGCGGTAAGGTTGCTTAACGGTTGGCCTTGATGGATCGCATCACTCACTGCTTGCAGCAGCCATCCGGGCAACGGATCCGCTTAATCCCTAATTGGACCCATAGAGCTCGAAGACCCATGCTCCCCAACGCCCCAAAGATTACTGATGAGCAAATGGCTCATTGCAGAGAAAATGGAGACTTCCGCCCGGTTCTTTTCGAGTGGTACAAATTCACAAGCTCATTATGCAACTTCTACGCATGCCTGCGGAGTGATTCACCCGCAGTTACAGCCCTACCGCCTCGTGATTACGCCGTCCTCATTGGATTGCTGAATCGTATGTCTAGGCTCATGTTCTCCAACGTAGCCTTGTCTCATGAGGGCTTGTTTGGAGAAACAACAGCGATTATTGACAGGTGTATTTTTGAATCGTCGATCAAGCTCATCTGGCTATGCGAGACAGAAAATCTTGGTCGATTTGATCGCTTTATTGCTGACGGCCTTAAGACGGAGCTGAAATTCAAAGCTCAGATCGAAAGCAACATAGCGGAACGCGGCGATGCTCTCACGATTGAAACGCGAATGCTCCACTCGATTGAGCAGCACATTCATTCGTCAGACTTGGATGCCGCCAAAATTAACGATAGCCCGAAGTTGCCTGACCTTGCGTCAATGATCGATGCAATCAGAAGACATAAGTTGCTTTATCTTATTGGTCAGAAGATAGGCTCTCATCATGTCCATGGCACTTGGCCAAGCCTCAGGCTTCACTACTTAGAAGAGGCCGATGGCGTTTTGGCACCACGAGACCATAACTGCAGCACTCACGTCAATCAGTACGTGTTCGTCCCACTGATTGTATTGGACGCGCTCCGCTCGTTCGTTAGATTTGTTTTAAGCGATCCCGCAGACAGCGAAGAGATGATCGGGCTGTTCGATGCTATCGAAAAAGAGATCAAAATTATCAATACGGAGGTTGTGGGAAATGACTTTGAATACACAGCAGAGGTTTAACAACTAGTTCTAGCACCGCGCCTCAATTGAACACTCTACCGCTGAACTCTTTCCGCCCATCTTCCAGCGCCTGGCGCAGCGTCGCGGCAGCGATCCCATATACGCGCAAGTACTCGCCCTTCCGCATCTTCGCGGCCTTGGCCGCAACCTGTGCAGCGACCTTCCCTTCCGGCCAGACCAGATCGTTCGGTAATCCCCCCGCAGGTTAGCCGCAGCCATA
>NZ_KV791263.1:0-63964 GCF_001807865.1 Stenotrophomonas sp. HMSC10F06
GGCGCCCGTTCGGCGGCGTGCCTTCGGCGGCCGGCCGGCGTGCCGGCGGACGCGGCGCGGAGACCGGCATGGGCACATCGCGGCCCGGCACCTGCACCACGCGCAGCTCGTCGGTATCCAGCTGAAGGGCGGTGAGCTTGCCCCCCCAGACCGCGCCGGTATCGATGGCGTGCACGCCCTGGGTGATGGTCAGGCCCAGGGCGGACCAGTGCCCGCAGACGATCTTCAGATCGCGCTCGGCGCGGCCCGGCACTTCGAACCAGGGATACAGCCCCTGCTCCTGCGTACCCGGCGTGCCTTTGTCCTCGATCCCGATCCGGCCACGCGGCGTGCAGTAGCGCATGCGGGTGAACAGATTGATGATCGCGCGGGAGCGGTCGTAGCCGGCCAGGCCGGGCGACCAGCTCGGCTTGTCGCCGTACATGTTGCGGAACAGCTTGCGGTAGCCGCTGCCATGCAGCTGCTGCTCGACCTCGCGGGCGTGCTTCTCGGCCAGCTGGGTGGTCCATTTCGGGGCCAGGCCGGCGTGGATCATCATCCAGCCCAGCTCACGGTCCACATGGGCCAGCTTCTGCATGCGCAGCCATTCCAGCAGCTCGTCGCGGTCCTCGGCCTGCACGATGCGCAGCAGGTCCGGGTTGACCTTGCGCTGCTCTTCCTCGGTGCGTGCACCGACCGCGAGCAGCGACAGGTCATGGTTGCCCAGCACGATCACGCTGCTCTCGCGCAGCGAATGGACCAGGCGCAGGGTTTCCAGCGACTGCCCACCGCGGTTGACCAGGTCACCGCAGAACCACAGTTTGTCGACCGCGGGGTCGAAGTTGATCTTTTCCAGCAACCGCTGGGTGACGTCGTAGCAGCCCTGCAGGTCGCCGATGGCCCAGACACTCATGCGTGCGCCTCCATCAGTGCAGTGTGCGCGGAACGGTCAGGACGAACGGCGCGATGGGGGCGGCGAACTCGGTGCCGTCATCGGCCACCATGTCGTAGTGCCCCTGCATCGTGCCGTGCTCGGTCTCCAGCATGACACCGGAGGTGTAACGGAAGTCTTCACCGGGGCGCAGCCGCGGCTGCTCGCCGATCACCCCGTCGCCGTCGACCCGCTCGGTGCGGCCATTGGCATCGGTGATCCGCCAGTGGCGGGCCACCAGGCGTGCGGCGACGCGCCCCTGGTTGAGGATGCGGATCGTGTAGGCGAACGCGTAGCGCCCGTCCTCCGGCGTGGACTGGTCATCGAGGAAGCGGGGGGCGACCTCGACGGAGATCGCGTAATTTGCAGCGTCGTTCATGCAGGCAGTGTAGTAAAAGTTGTGCACGATGAGATGAGTGCTGCCCGGCTGGCAGCGCCCCGTCATGAAGGTCAGGCGGTTCCACGTGCGCGCGGCGCCCCGGGGGCCGCGGGCGAGGCGCTCATCCCTGCGCGGCGTCGTCACCGTCGGTGTACGGCACGTTCGCCAGCGCGATGAACTGCGCTACGTCCAGCTGCTCGGCACGGGCATCGCTGCGCACCCCGGCTGCTTCGAACTGCTCGGGCGTGCATACGTTCTGCAGTGCATTGCGCAGGGTCTTGCGGCGCTGCCCGAAGGCGGCCTTGACCACGTGGGCAAATCGCTTGCGGTCCAGGATGCCGACCGTGGCCGGATCGCGCGGGACCAGCCGCACCACGGCCGAATCGACCTTCGGCGGCGGCCGGAACGCACCCGGCGGCACCACGAACAGCGAGGTCACCTTGCAGAACGCCTGCAGCATCACGCTCAGCCGGCCGTAGACCTTGCTGCCCGGATCGGCGGCCATGCGGTCGACCACTTCCTTCTGCAGCATGAAGTGCATGTCGGTGATCACCGCCGCGTGGTCCAGCGCATGGAACAGGATCGGCGAGGAAATGTTGTAGGGCAGGTTGCCGACCAGGCGGATCGGACTACCGGCGGCCAGCTCGGTGAAATCCACCTGCAGCACGTCGCGGTGGATGATGGTCATCTCACCCAGCGGCTCGGCGGCGGCCGCCAGCGGCCCGACCAGGTCGCGATCGAACTCGATCACGGTCAGTTTCGGGTGGCGGCGCAGCAGTGGCAGGGTGATGGCGCCCTGGCCGGGGCCGATTTCGACCAGGCGGTCGCCGTCCTTCGGGTTGACCGCCAGGACGATCTTGTCGATGTAGCTGCGGTCGGCGAGGAAGTGCTGGCCGAGCTGCTTCTTGGCGGGGCCGGAGAAACCGGGCGCGCCGGAGGAGGAATACGAAGAAGTCATGGCACCAGTGTACGTTGGCGCGCCAGCCGGGCACACAGCGCGGTGGCAGCGAGGAGGCTGGAGGGGTCGGCGATGCCGCGGCCGGCCAGGTCCAGAGCGGTGCCGTGGTCGACCGCGACGCGCGGGTAGGGCAGGCCCAGGGTGATGTTGACGGCCTGCTCGAAGCCGCTGTACTTGAGCACCGGCAGGCCCTGGTCGTGGTACATGGCCAGCACCGTGTCGAATCCGGCCAGCTTGGCCGGCAGGAACGCGGTATCGGCCGGCAGCGGGCCGACCAGGTCCATGCCCCGGGCGCGCAGGCGCTCCAGCAGCGGGATGATCAGGTCCAGCTCTTCGCGGCCCAGATGGCCGTCTTCGCCGGCATGCGGGTTGAGCCCGAGCACGGCGATGCGCGGCGAGGCCAGGCCGAAATCGCGCTGCAGGGCGTCGTGCACGATCTGCAGGGTCAGGGCCAGGCTCTCGGCAGTGATCGCATCGGCGACCGAGCGCAGCGGCAGGTGGGTGGTCGCCAGGGCGACCCGCACGATCTCGTTGGCCAGCATCATCACCACCGGGGTGCGGGCCTGGTCGGCCAGCAGTTCGGTGGTGCCGCTGTAGGCGATGCCGCCTTCATTGATGACCGCCTTGTGCACCGGGCCGGTGACCACGCCGGCCAGTTCACCGGTCAGGCAGGCCTGGCCGGCCTGGCGCAGGGCGCCGATCACCGCGCCGGCATTGGCCGGGTCGGGGGTGCCGAAACGGGATGGCACCGCATTGGGCACCACCCGCAACGGCAGATCGCCCGGCTGGCGGGCGATCGCGTCTTCAGGCAGGAGCTGCAGCGGCAGCGACAGCGCCGCGGCGGCGGCGTGCAGGGTATCCGGGTCGGCGAAGGCCAGCAGCCGGCAATCGGCGCGCGGCTGCTGGATCAGGCGGAGGCAGAGCTCCGGGCCGATCCCCGCCGGCTCGCCCGGTACCAGCGCGAGCTGCGGGAACATGGATCAGGACTGCGGCGGCGTGGTCGCCGCGGCACCCGGCGCATAGCCGCGCATGTCCACGTAGGCTTCGCCACGCAGTTCCTGCAGGAAGCGGTTGTACTCTTCCTCCAGCTTGCGGCGGCCGATCGTTTCACGGATCTGGGCACGCTGGTTGTCGGTGGTGGCATCGGTCTGGCGCGTGGCAACGCGCTGGACGATATGCCAGCCGGCATCGGTGCGGAACGGCTGGCTCACGCCGCCGTCGGCCACGCCTTCGACCTGCTTGCCGAAGTCCGGGCCGAATGCATCGACCGGGAACCAGCCCAGATCGCCGCCCTGACCCTTGCTGTTGTTGTCTTCCGAGGATTCCTTGGCGACCGCGTCGAACTCGGCGCCACCGGCGATGCGGGCGCGCAGCGTGTCGATCTTGGCCTTGGCCGCGGCGTTGTCCTGCTGGTCGGTGATGCGGACCAGGATGTGACGGGCGTGGTACTCGGTGATGGTGTGACCGCCGGCGGCAGCCGCGCTGGCATCACGCACCTCCACCAGCTTCAGCAGCTGGAAGCCGCTGGGGCCACGCAGCGGACCGACCACGTCGCCGGTCTTCATTTCCTTCATCATCTGCGCGAAGGCATTGGGGATCTCATCCAGCGAACGCCAGCCCAGGTCGCCGCCTTCCAGCGCGTTCGGGCTGTCCGAATAACGGACAGCCGCGGCGTTGAAGTCGATCTCACCCTTGTCCAGCAGTGCCTTGACGCCATCGGCCTTCTTCTGGCCGGTGGTGATCTGCTCGGCGGTGGCACCTTCGGGCAGGCCGATCAGGATGTGGGCCAGGTGGTACTGGGTGCCCACGGTGGCCTGCTGCTTGAGCGCGCCGTCCACTTCGCCCTCGCTGACGGTGATGCGGCTCTGCGCGAAGCTCTGGCGCAGGCGCTGGACGGTGATCTCGTCACGCACCGAATTGCGGAAATCGTTGAAATCCAGACCGTCGCTGGCCAGACGCTGGCGCAGGGCATCCAGGGTGGAGCCGTTCTGCTGGGCGATGGCGTTGATGGCCTGGTTCAGTTCCTGGTCGCTGACCTTGATGCCGCTGCTCTCGGCACGCGCCACCTGCAGCTTGACCAGGACCAGACGCTCCAGCACCTGGCGGCTGAGCACATCATCGGGCGGCAGCTGGTTTTCGCGACCAGCGTACTGCGCCTTGATGTTCTGGACGGCACGGTCCAGTTCGCTCTGCAGCACGACGTCCTCATCGACGATCGCCGCGATGCGGTCCAGCGGCTGACTCTGCTGGGCCAGCACCTGCAACGGGGCCGTCGCGGAGGAGACCGCCAGCAGGGAGGCGAGGAGTACGGGAAGGGTCTTGGTCATGGGATCTGATTCGGATCGTAGTCGTCGCGGGCTGCACCGGTGTTGCTGGGCGGCACCAGATAGAGGTCGTCTCGGTAGTACCCGAGAATAGCACGGCGCAAGGTGCGGTCCGTGTTCTGGCCGATGGAGCTCAGGCCCTTGAGCACGAACTCGATCTGGAAGGAGTTGTTGAGTTCACCCTCGCGGTTGCGCACGTAGCGGCGGGCAATGGCGCGAACGGCGAGGCAGCAGCTGTCCCACTGCACACCGCCGATGATTTCCAGCGGAGCGCGGTCCTGGATGGAGTAGTAATAGCGGCCGACCAGGCTCCAGCGCTCATTGAGCGGGTACAGGAAGGACAGGTCGGCCTGCTCCAGCAGGGTCCGGTCACGGCGGGTCGCCGTGGTCGAGGCCTGCGGATTCAGACGGCTGCGGTAGGTCAGATTGACGATGCCGTCGTTGGACATCAGGTAGCGCGCGCGCACGCTGGCCAGGTCCTCACGCTTGTACTTGGGGTCCCACTGGTAGGTGGCGCCCAGCGTCCAGCGGTCGTTGATCATGTAGTTCGTATCGGCGATCCAGGCCGACTTGCCCTGCTCGACCGGGGTTTCACTGCTGTTGAGCGTGACCCGCGAATCATCGAAGTACAGGATCTGGCCGATGCTGCCCGAGAAGCGCTCCTTACCGGTGTCCTGGTCGATGAAACGGGTGCTCACCGCCATGGTCAGCTGGTTGGCATCGTTCTGCCGATCGGCGCCGGAATAGCGCGAATCGCGGAACAGCTGGCCCCAGCTGAAGGTGAAGTCACGCGTATCGAACACCGGCAGATCGCTCTGGTCGCGGTACGGCGTGCGCAGGTAGAACAGGCGCGGTTCCAGGGTATGCAGGAAGCGGGTATCGCCGATTTTGGTCTCGCGATCGAAGAACAGGCCAGCGTCGATGGTGCCGATCGGCAGGCTGCGGCTTGGCGAAGTATTGCCGCGCAGCTGGTCGGGGGTCGCGGTGGCCGGATCGATACCGGCGGCGATCAGGTTCTGCCGGCGGATGTCGTCGGCCAGGCCGCGCTCCAGGTCGTACCCGGTGTAGCGGTAGGCCAGGGTCGGGGTGACGTACCAGGCCGCGCCACTGAAGGGCATGGAGACATATGGCTTCACGTCCAGGCGCGAACCGCCGTCCATGCTGCGTGACACGCCGGTGCGCTCGTACTCCTGGTCGGCGCCGAACTTCTCATGCACATCCAGGTGCGTGAAGTTGACGGCTTCGGCGTACACGCCGGTTTCCAGCCAGGGCAGCAGCGGCTTGTCCCAGTTGACGAACAGGCGCGGCTGGCGGGCGTAGGGCAGGGACGCTTCGGTCAGGGTGTAATCGGTGAGCTGCCAGTAATCGGCCATCAGGCCGCCGGTCCAGTTCTCGCCGGTGCCGTAGATGCCGATCTGGCTCTGCAGGTTGGAGGTGGTCACGCCGAGCAGCCGGTTGGAGAAATCCTCCAGATAGCGCTCATCGCTGACCCAGGCCAGGCTGGCACGGGCCTGCCAGTTGGCGTTGATGTTGTGGTACCCGCTGAACTCCACGCGGCCGCGATCCTTGTCGCGCAGCTTGTCGTTGGGCAGGTAGGCGGTCAGCAGTTCGCCGCGGCCACCGTCGTAGAGGTAGCGGAATTCGTTGTCGAGCATGAAGCCGCGCTTGCTCATGTAGCGCGGCATCAGGGTGTCGTCGAAGTTCGGCGCCAGGTTCAGATAGATCGGCTGGGTGTAATCGAAGCCGTTGCGCCCGGACAGGCCCACCTGCGGATAGAGGAGGCCGGTCTGGCGGCGATCATCGATCGGGAACTTGAAGTAGGGCGCCCACAGGATCGGCACCTTGCCGATCCGCAGCACCGCGTTGCGTGCGGTGCCGAAACCGGCGTCGTTATCGACCTCGATCTGCGGTGCCGACAGCTTCCATACCGGCTGCGAGGGATCGCAGGTGGTGTAGGTGGAGCGGTGCATCTGGCCGACCGCACCCTGCAGGTCGATCGACTCGGCGCCACCATTGCCGCGGCGGGACACCAGCTGATACTGGATATCGCTGATCTTGTGGGTGTCGCTTTCCTGGTTGCCCTCGGCGCGACGGGCCTTCATCCGGATCGAGGAGTCCTGGTAACGGACATTGCCCTCGGCGATGTAGTTGCCGCTTTCGGTATCGAAGCTCAGGTTGTCGGTGCCCAGGAACTGGTCGCCGCGCTTGAGCGCGACATTGCCCTGGTAGTTGGGCACCACGGAGGTACCGGTCAGTTGGTCGCCTTCGATGTCCGTCGGCTGCTGGTCACGCGTCGCGGCCGCGGCTTTGTCGGCCTTGGGCGCGTCGTCGAACACGGGCAGCACGTCGGTCACCGGGCACAGGCCCCAGTTCACCGGCTTGTCGTCGGCCAGGGCCGGCAGGCAGATGGCGATACTGAGGGGGAGGGGCAGCAGGCGGAGGGCTCGGCGCACGCGGTATCGGATTCGGACGAAAACGGATCGTAGCTTGCCCCATCCCTTGCATAGGGGCAATGAAGGTCCGGCCCAGGCAGGGGGCCGGGTTCATTCGCCGGGCGGCCCCGCGCGGCTCAGCGCAGCTGGCCGACGTGGGCCACGCTGCACTCGGCCAGGGCCTGCAGGTCGTAACCGCCCTCGAGCATGGAGACGATCCGGCCGGCCCCGTGGCGCCGGGCCAGGCCGCGCAGCTCGGTGGTGATCCAGGCGAAATCCTCGGTTTCCAGCATCAGGTCGGCCTGCGGATCGCGCATGTGCGCATCGAAGCCGGCCGAGATCAGCAGCAGTTGCGGGCGGAAATCATCGATGGCCGGCAGCATCTCGTCGGCCCAGGTGTTGCGGAAGCGGAAGCCGCCGCTGCCCGGCGGCAGCAGGATGTTCATCAGGTTGCCGGCCCCGCGGTCGCGGCGCAGGCCGGAGTTGGGGAACAGCCCGGCCTGGTGGGTGCTGTAGTAGGCCACCCCGGGATCGGCGATGAAGATGTCCTGGGTGCCGTTGCCGTGGTGCACATCGAAATCGACGATGGCGATCCGCTCCAGCCCGTAGCGGTCACGCGCGTAGGCCGCGGCGATGGCGATGTTGTTGAACAGACAGAAGCCCATGGCGGTGCTGGCGCTGGCGTGGTGGCCGGGCGGGCGCACCGCGCAGAAGGCGACCGGGTCGTCGCCGAGCATCACTGCATCCACGGCGGCGACGCCGGCACCGGCTGCATGCAGGGCCGCGCTGGCCGAGCCGGGCGAGGTCATGGTGTCCATGTCGATCAGGCGCAACGGCTCGGTCTGCGGCTTGAGCACCAGGTCGATCAGTTCGCTGTCGTGGACCCGGGCCAGCTCGCCGAGCTTGGCGGGCGGTGCTTCGCGCCAGTCCAACTGGTTCGGATAGGCCGCCTTCAGCGCATCGAGTACCCCCTGCAGGCGCGCCGGGCATTCGGGATGGCCGCGGCCGGGATCGTGTTGCAGACAGGCGGGGTGGGTGAAAACCAGCATGCGGGCAGGATATCCGGTGGGGCGGCGGGGCCGCTCAGGCGTGGCGGCGCTCGTGGCGCCAGAGCACCTCGCCGTGGCCGTCGGCACGGGCCAGTACGCGCGCGAGCACGAACAGCAGGTCCGACAGGCGGTTGAGGTAATGCAGCGCTTCCGGGCGGACCGTCTCCCGGCGCGCCAGGGTGACGGTCTCGCGCTCGGCGCGGCGCACGATGGTGCGGGCCAGGTGGCAGCGCGCAGCGGCTTCGCCACCGGCGGGCAGGATGAACTCCTTGAGCACCGGCAGATCGGCGTTGTAGTGATCCAGCTGCTGCTCCAGCGCCTGGATATCGGCCGCGTGGATGGCGGCATGGCCGGGGATGCACAGCTCGCCGCCCAGATCGAACAACTGGTGCTGGATCACCGTCAGCAGGGTGCGCACATCGGCCGGCAGCGGCACCGCAAGCAGCACGCCCAGCGCCGAGTTGGCTTCATCGACGGTGCCGTAGGCGGCCACCCGCGCGTCGTCCTTGGCCACGCGGCTGCCATCGCCCAGGCCGGTGCTGCCGTCGTCACCGGTGCGCGTATAGATGCGGGACAAGCGGTTGCCCACGGTCGCCTCCGGCCGCGGTCAGCGCAGAACGTCGCGGCGCGCCTGCAGCAGCTTGCCGACCTGTTCGGTCGCCAGCTGCAGGGCGGCGGCCAGACCGACGTAGACCGCAGCGGTACGCAGGTAGGGCAGGAACCAGTCGCCGTAGTTCTTCGCCCAGCCGCTGAAGGTGGGCGTGGCGACGTTGTCGCTGGTCCAGTAGAAACCGCCCTGGGCGAACAGGTGGCAGACCGCTACTGCTGCGACCAGCAGCAGCGCGCCCTTGCCCAGTGCGGCCCAGCTGGCGCCGTGATAGCCGGCGCGCAGGAGCATGCCGCCGCCCCACATGGCAAAATAGGCCGGCAGCAGCATCCAGTAGCCCGGTGACACGCAGTAGTGCTGCCAGAAGTCCAGGCCGCTGCGGCGGATGACGATCCAGTCGACCAGCACCGCCACCGCCATCAGCAGCGGAAACGCCCCGCGGGTCCACGCGCGCAGGTAGAAGCCGCCGATGAAGAACACCGCCCAGGACGCATCCGGAATCGCCGCGAAATGGTTGACCCGCGTGGCCGCCATCAGCAGCACGAGCACGGACAGGACGAAGGCGCGGTGGGCAGTGGAGGTCATGGCGGTGACGGGTGGGGGCAGGCATTCATTCTAGCGCCTGCTGCGGCACCCCGCCGCACGCCGCCCGAACGGGCGAACCCTTATCATGGCGGGCATGAGTGAACGACATGATGTAGTGATCGTAGGCGGCGGGCTGGTCGGTGCCAGCCTGGCCATCGCCCTGGACCGTGCCGGCCGTGATGTCGGCCTGGTCGAGGCTTCGCCGCTGGGCACGCTGCCGGCAGTGTTCGACCAGCGCAACCTCAGCTTCGCGGCCGCCACCGTCAACGCGCTGACCGCGCTGGGCGTGATGCAGAAGCTGGCCACTGCGCCCGGCCCGATCACCCGCATCCATGTCAGCCGCGCAGGCGATTTCGGCCGGGTGCAGATGGCGGCCGCGCAGTACCAGCGCCCGTGGTTCGGCCAGGTCGTGGTCGCCCGCGATTTCGGCCAGGCGCTGGAGGCGCGGCTGGACACGCTGGCCCACCTGACCCGCTATCGCCCGGCCCGGTTCGTGCGCCTGGGCGCCACGGTGGACGGGTATCGCCAGGTCTTCATCGCCGATGACAGCGGTGAGCGCTGCCTGCTGGCGCGCCTGGTGGTCGGTGCCGACGGCACCCGCAGCGGCGTGCGCGAGGCGCTGGGGATCGAGGTGGACGAGCATGATTTCGAGCAGACCCTGTTCGTCTCGCGGGTGCGCGCCGCACGTGCGCCGGACGGCACCGCGTACGAGCGCTTCACCGACACCGGCCCGACCGCGCTGTTGCCGCGTGGCGACCGCCACTTCGGTGCGGTGCACGGCGTTGCCCGCGAGCAGGCCGATGCGGTGATGGCGCTGGACGATGCGGCCTGGGTGAGCCGGCTGCAGGGGGCCATCGGCTGGCGTGCCGGCCGCCTGCTGGAGAGTGGGCCACGCAGCGCGTACCCCTTGATCCAGGTGTTGTCGCGCGCGCTGGTCGGTGAGCGCACGGTCCTGCTGGGCAATGCCGCGCAGACCATCCATCCGCTGGGCGCCCAGGGCTTCAACCTGGGCCTGCGCGATGCGCTGACCCTGGCCGAACTCGTGGCCGACGCCGACGATGCAGGCAGCGATGCGCTGCTGCGCGAACACGTGGCACGGCGTCTGGAGGACCGCGAGCAGACCATCGCCTTCTCCGGTGGGCTGGCGCGCCTGACCAGCAATCCGGCGCCGCTGATGCGGCCGCTGCGGTCGCTCGGCCTGCTGGCGGCACAGGCGACGCCGATGCAGTCGATGCTGGTGGGTGGCGCGATGGGCTTCCGCGGTCAGGTGCCGGCGCTGTGCCGCGGAGCCGGCCTGTGAGCCGGCGCTCGCAGGACGTGGTGGTGGTCGGCGGCGGCGTGGTCGGTGCGGCCTGCGCCCTGGCCTTGGCCGATGCCGGATTGACGGTGACGCTGGTCGAAGGCCGCGAGCCCGCCGCGTGGCAGCCGCAGCAGCCGGACCTGCGCGTGTATGCGTTCGCGCCGGACAATGCGCAGCTGCTGGCCGCGCTCGGCGTGTGGCCGGCGGTGAGCACGGCGCGGGCGTGTGCCTACCGCCGGATGCGGGTCTGGGATGCGGCCGGCGGCGATGAACTGCGCTTCGATGCGGACACGCTCGGCCGCGAACAATTGGGCTGGATCGTGGAAAACGATCTGCTGGTGGACCGCCTGTGGGCGGCGCTGCCGGCGGCCGGCGTGCAGCTGTGCTGCCCGGCGCGGGTGGAAGCCCTGGAGCAGGACGCCAACGGGGTGCGCCTGCGCCTGGATGACGGCCGCAGGCTCGAGGCGTCGCTGGCGATTGCCGCGGACGGGGCCGAATCCACCCTGCGCCGGCTGGCCGGGCTGGAGGTCACGCGCCAGGAGTACGGCCAGCGTGGCGTGGTCGCCTACGTGGATACCGAAAAAGCCAACGAAGCCACGGCCTGGCAGCGCTTCCTGGTGACCGGCCCGCTGGCGGTGCTGCCGATCGGCACGCACCGCAGCTCGATCGTGTGGACCCTGCCCGACGCCGAGGCCGAGCGCGTGCTGGCGCTGGATGATGCGGCGTTCGGTCGCGAGCTGACCAACGCCTTTGCCGGCCGCCTGGGCGCGATGACGCTGGCCTCCAGGCGCGCGGCCTTCCCGCTGCGCCGACAGCTGGCGACCGGTTACGTGGCCGGCCGCGTGCTCGCGCTGGGGGATGCGGCCCACGTGGTGCATCCGCTGGCCGGGCAGGGCGTCAATCTCGGCCTGCGTGATGTGGCTGCGTTGCGGGCAATGGTGCTGGCCGCACAGCAGCGCCGCCAGGACTGGATGTCACCGCACCGCCTGCAGCGCTGGGCGCGCGAGCGCCGCAGCGAGAACACCGTCGCTGCGTACAGCTTCGATGCGATCAATACGGTGTTCTCCAACGATGAAATGCACCTGACCCTGGCGCGCGGGCGCGCGCTGGGCTGCGCCGGCAAGCTGCCGCCGCTGGTGTCGATGTTCTGGAAGCGCGCCGCGGGGCTGTGACCCGCGCGCTCAGTCGATCAGCCAGCCAGCCAGGTCGGCGCGGTCCAGCTTGCCGCGCCGCTTCACGTCCAGCGCGTTGAACTCATCGGCCAGGGTCGGGTTGGCCTGCGCTTCGGTACGGCTGATGAAGCCGTCGCCGTCGACATCCAGCGCCGCGAACGCGATCCGGTACTGACCGACCACGCTCACCGGCTGCACCGAACGCACCGTTACCGCTGCTTCGCCGGCCGGCGCGGCCAGCGTCACCTGATGGGTCACCTCGCCCTGCGAGAGCGGCTGTGCGCGCACGCTCGCGGGGACCTCGCGCAGCGGTTGGCTGACCGCCGGTGACGGCGGGCGGACCTGGGCCAGGGCAAGCGTGGGCAGCAGCGTCAGCAGCAGGATGAGGTTTGATCGGCGTCGCATGGAATCTCCGTTCGTGACGTGGGGGCGCCGGGCGGCCGGCGCGTGCTTCGATCATTGCCGCGCGGTGCGCGGCCAGCCGGGCATGGCCCGGCTTTACCGGCGGTGCGCGTGGGTCAGCGCAGCGGCGAGGCCAGCACCGTGATTTCTTCGCGGTCGTGGTACAGCTGCTTGGCGCGTAGATGCAGCGGCCTGCCGGCCTGTTCCTGGAACAGCTCCAGGCACATGCGGGTTTCATCCCAGCGCTTTTTCATCGGCAGCTTGAGGTTGAAGATCGCATGCTTGCACCAGCCCTCGCGGAACCAGGTGGCCATGCGTTCGGCCACGCGGCGGGGCTGTTCGACCATGTCGCAGACCATCCAGTCCAGCGGGGTCTCCGGCTGCCAATGGAAGCCATCGGCGCGCAGATGCTCAACCAGCCCGGTCTCCAGCACGTGCTCGCGCAGCGGGCCGTTGTCCACGCTGATCACCTTCAGGTGCTGGCGGGTCAATACCCAGGTCCAGCCGCCCGGCGCAGCGCCCAGGTCGGCCGCGCGCATGCCCGGCTTGACCAGCAGTTCGCGCTCTTCGGGCGTCATCAGGGTGAGCAGGGCTTCATCGAGCTTCAGCGCCGAGCGCGAGGGCGCGTCGGGCAGCAGCTTCAGGCGTGGAATGCCCAGCGGCCAGGGCGCGCTGTCGCGGGTGTCGGCCACGCACACGAAGGCATGACGGCCATCCACGAACACGATGTGCAGGCGCGGCAGGCTGGTGTTCGGCTTGTCGGTCAGCAGGCCGGCCTTGCGCAGCGCCGGGCGCAGCGCATTGCCGAACGCGCGGGCCAGGCCGGCCAGCGGCTTGCCTTCGTCCGAGTCCGGATGTTCGACCCACATGTCGCCGAAGCGTTGCTGCCCCTGCAGGGCGGCGAGGATCGGGGTGATGCGGTCGGCAGCATCCAGCTGCGGCAGTTCGGCCAGCACCTGCAGCTTCTGCCGGGCGAAGATCAGCGAGCGCCAGGACAGGGCCTTGGACAGCGCCGCACCTTCGTCGGTGACGAACACCACGTAACCGTCATTGCGCTGGGTGCGCGCATAGCCGGCTACGTTGGCATAGGCCGCACGCTCGGACAGCTCGGCGGCCAGTTCCGGTTCAAACCCCTGGCGGCACAGACACAGCAGGCCGCTCATCGCATCGCGCCCGAAGCGCGGATATCAGTAATGGGCACCGTTGATCTCTCCGTACTGGCGCAGCACCGCGCGCGCGGCGTCGCGCTCGATGTCGCGCACGACCTCGATGCCACGCTTGTTGAGTTCGCCGATCCAGTCCGCCGGCAGCGGGCCTTCATCGAAGGGGGTCAGTTCTTCCACGTCCTGTGCGCTGGCACCGATCAGCAGCCGATCGATGCCGGCCCAGATGGTGGCGCCGTAGCACTGGCAGCACGGCTGCGAGGAGGTGGCCAGGGTGATCGGTGACAGCACATCGTTCAGGCGCGGGGTCTGCAGGCGCTGCTGGGCCAGCATGTAGGCCATGTTTTCGGCATGCGCCAGCGAGGTCGTATGCGGCACCACGCGGTTCACGCCGGCGGCGATCACGCGATGATCCGGCCCAAACACCACGGCGCCGAACGGGCCGCCGCTCTGTGCCTCGACATTCAGGCGCGACAGTTCAATCGCCAGCGCGACCTTGTCGGCGTCCTCGGGATAGACACGGCCCAGATCGATCTGGTCGTGGATCCAGGCGGGCAGGGTGAGATGGACTTGCGCGTACAGCATCGGGACATGAACCTCTTCAAAGATGGAGCAGCGGCAGTGTATCGGGCCGCGCCCGGGGATGGCGTGCCCGCGCTGAACGCAGCCACGCGCACGCCGGCGCAGGGCTGCGCCGGTCGCAGGGAATCTGGAGCGCAGGCCCTGCCGATGCAGGGTCGCGCCGGGGTCACGCGGTGGCCGGTGCCTGGCACCGGCCGGGTGCAGCTTACGCCGACCAGGTATCGCGCAGGGTCACGCTGCGGTTGAACACCGGCTTGGCGGCGGTGTGGTCGCGGCGGTCGGCCACGAAGTAGCCGGTCCGTTCGAACTGGAACGACTGTTCCGGCGCGGCGCTGGCTGCGGCCGGCTCGACATAGCCGGTGACGGTGCGGCGCGAGTCCGGATTGAGGTAATCGCGGTAGGTCTTGCCGTCGGTTTCGTCGTCCGGGTTCGGCACCGAGAACAGACGGTCGTACAGGCGGATCTCGGCCGGCACCGCATGCACGGCGCTGACCCAATGGATGGTGCCCTTGACCTTGCGGTTGGCGCCTTCCATGCCCGGCCGCGATTCCGGATCCAGCCAGCCGCGCAGTTCGGTGATGGCGCCGTCGGCGTCCTTGATCACCTCATCGCAGCGGATGATGCCGGCGCCGCGCAGGCGCACTTCGCCACCCGGCACCAGACGCTTCCAGCCCTTCGGCGGAACCTCGGCGAAATCCTCGCGCTCGATCCACAGCTCGCGGGCGAACGGCACCTCGCGGGTACCGAAGGCCTCATCCTTGGGATGGTTGGAGAAGGTCAGGGTTTCTTCGTGGCCATCGGGCAGGTTGGTCAGCACCAGCTTGACCGGATCGACCACCGCCATGCGGCGCGCGGCGGCGCTGTCGAGGTCTTCGCGCAGCGCGCCTTCGAGCACGCTGAAATCGATCAGCGAATTCTGCTTGCTGATGCCCACACGCTCGGCGAACAGGCGCATCGCCGCCGGGGTATAGCCACGGCGACGCAGGCCCTGCAGGGTAGGCATGCGCGGGTCTTCCCAGCCATCCACCAGCTGCTCGGTGACCAGCGCCATCAGCTTGCGCTTGCTCATCACCGTGTAGTTGATGTTCAAACGCGAGAACTCGATCTGGCGCGGCTTGGCCGCCTCACGCGGCAGGCCGCGATCGACCAGCGGCTGGGTCAGCGCGTCGTTGTGGGCGAAATCGACGTTGTCCACGCACCAGTCGTACAGCGGGCGGTGGTCTTCGAACTCCAGCGTGCACAGCGAGTGGGTGATGCCCTCGATGGAATCGCCCAGTGCATGCGCGAAGTCGTACATCGGGTAGATCGGCCATGCATTGCCGGTGTTCTGGTGTTCAACGTGCTTGATCCGGTACAGGGCCGGGTCGCGCAGGTTGATGTTGCCGCTGGCCATGTCGATCTTGGCCCGTACGGTGCGCGCACCATCCGGGAACTCGCCCGCGCGCATGCGGCGGAACAGGTCCAGGTTTTCCTCGACGCTGCGGTCGCGGAACGGCGACGGGCGACCCGGTTCGGTCAGGGTGCCGCGGTAGGCACGCACTTCCTCGGCCGAGAGGTCGCACACGTAGGCCTTGCCGTCGCGGATCAGCTTTTCGGCAGCCAGATAGTACGCATCGAAATAATCCGAGGCATGGCGCAGCTCGTTCCACTCAAAGCCCAGCCAGCGCACATCGTCCTGGATCGCGGCCACGTACTCCGGGTCTTCCTTGGCCGGGTTGGTATCGTCGAAGCGCAGGTTGCACACGCCGTTGAACTCGCCGGCGATGCCGAAGTTCAGGCAGATCGATTTGGCGTGGCCGATGTGCAGGTAGCCGTTGGGCTCGGGCGGGAAGCGCGTCTTGATCGCGGCATGCTTGCCGCCGGCCAGGTCCTCGCGGACGATCTGACGGATGAAATCCCGTTTTTCCTGGGTTTCCGGAAGGGCGTCGGTGGTGGCGGCGGTAGACTCGGACATGATGCGCGGTCGCAGTTAAAAGGTAGAAAGACCAACAGTTTAGCCTGTCGCAAGGCGACAGGCTAAACGGGTAGGTGCCGACCGTTGGTCGGCACGCGTGGACGCGCCACCGCATTCGCGCTGTCGCCCCACGTTTTGCTGCGCAAACCGCGGGCCCCATCTCACCATCACCCAGACCCCCCGCGCCTTCGGCGCCGCCCCCTGACTCAGGGGGCTCCCCTCCAGACGCATTCGGTAGTGCCGGCCGCTGGCCGGCTCCTCATGGCCTGGCAAAGATTCGGTCGTGCCGGCCGCTGGCCGGCGCTGCACAGTGCCGGCGATATCGGGAGCCGGCCAGCGGCCGGCACGACCGGATCCGCCGGCGCCTGGAAGATGACCGCCGCGGGTCGGGACGCCTTCAGCCCCCGGGCGTATGCTGGGCCCATGCCCTCCGGAGCCCACCCATGCACGTGATCTACCAGGCCGACAACCTGTTCGACGCCCATCTGGTCAAACACGCCCTGGAGGATGCGGGAATCCCCGCGTTCGTCTTCGGCGAATCCCTGCTGGGCGGCATGGGCGAACTCCCGTTGTTCGGCGTCCTGCGCGTGTGCGTCCCCGACCTGGCCCGTCCCGAAGCCGAAGACATCGTCGCCCAGCTGGGCTTGGGCGCGGCCCCGGACGCCCCCATGTTCGATGGAGACGAAAGCGCCGGCCTGTTGCCGGCCTAGGAGAACGCCATGTTGGGTATTGGAAACGGTCTGTTGGGCATCGGCGCCTTCAAGCAGCGCCTGCCGCGCCCGGAAGAGGCGTTGCCGGGCCGGGAGCACCCGCTGCCACTGCTGCACAACCAGCATTACGTCAACAGCCACCCGCTGAAAGACAGCTTCACCGGCCTGGAGCGTATCCGCTTCGCCATGGGCTGCTTCTGGGGCGCTGAACGCAAATTCTGGACGATCCCCGGCGTCTACTCGACCTCGGTCGGCTACGCCGGCGGCGTCACCCCTAACCCCACCTACGAAGAAGTCTGCTCCGGCCTTACCGGGCACACCGAAATCGTCGAGGTCGTCTACGACCCGGCCATCGTCCCGCTCGAGCGCCTCCTTCAGGTCTTCTGGGAAAGTCACGATCCCACCCAGGGCATGCGCCAGGGCAACGATACCGGCACCCAGTACCGCTCCGCGCTCCACGCCACTACCCAGGCCCAGCTCGACGCCGCCCTGGCCAGCCGTGATGCCTACCAGCAGCGCCTGAACGACAGCGGCTACGGCGCGATCACCACCGATATCGTTTTTCCGGCGCCCGAGTACTACTACGCCGAGGATTACCACCAGCAGTACCTCGCCAAGAACCCGAACGGCTACTGCGGCATCGGTGGCACCGGCGTCAGTTGCCCGATCGGTGTGGGTGCCTGATCACGTGGGAGCCGACCAACGGTCGGCTCTACCCGGTCCAATAGACGGCCTTGGGTTCACTGCTGTACTGCGCACCCGGACGCACCCGCCATGTGTCGACGGCGCGTCCAGCAATCGCGCCCACATCGGGCCAACCCCGACGAAAGTGAGCGGTTGCGGTTGCGGTTGCCGCAAGCGCCAAAAACGAAAGGCCCCGCAGTGCGGGGCCTTTTGTATAGCGAGCCAACCGCCAGCGCTTACAGGCGCTCGCGGATCGTCTGGCGCAACGCCTCCAGATCCTTGGCGAACGCATCGATACCGCTTGCCAGCTTCTCCGTCGCCATCGGGTCGGCCGCCAGATCCGCCGCGAAGCGCGCCGCATCGATCGGCGTCACCTGCACCGGCTCGGCCGCACCGGCCACCAGCTTGCGCGGCAGCTCGCCATGATCGGCGTCCAGCTTCTCCAGCAGGTCCGGCGAAATCGTCAGGCGATCGCAGCCGGCCAGCGCCTCGATCTGCGCCGTCGAACGGAACGAGGCACCCATCACCACCGTCGGCGAACCACGGCGCTTGAACTCGGCATACACGCCGCGCACGAACACCACGCCCGGGTCTTCATCGATGCTTGCCGGCGCCTGCCCGTTGGCCACATACCAATCCAGGATGCGGCCCACGAACGGCGAAATCAGGAATGCACCGGCCTCACTGCAGGCCAGCGCCTGGGTGGGATTGAAGATCAACGTCAGGTTGCAGTCGATCCCTTCGGCCTGCAGCTGACGTGCCGCTTCCACGCCTGCCCAGGTGGCTGCGATCTTGATCAGCACCTTGCTGCGCGGCACGCCGGCTGCCTCGTACATGGCGATGAACTGGCGCGCCTTGGCGACCGTCGCTGCGGTGTCGTGCGCCTGGTCGGCATCGACCTCGGTCGAGACCCGGCCCGGCACCAGGGTGCTGAGCAGGGTGCCCACGCCCACGGTCAGGCGATCGGCCACCGCGTGGACAACCGCCTCGCGCTCGCCACCCTGCTCGCGGCCCCAGGCCAGCGCGCTCTCGATGAGATCGGCGTACACCGGCAGGTCCAGCGCTTTCTTCACCAGGGTGGGATTGGTCGTGCAGTCGACCGGCTTCAAGCGCTTGATCGCCTCGTAATCGCCGGTATCGGCAACCACCACGGACAGATCACGCAGCTGGGAGAGTTTGGACAGCGAAACGGTGCTCATTGCAACTCCTGGGACGAAACGGTGGAACCTGCGCGACGACGCAGCAGGCGGGGTCAGGCGTGGGGCTGGTGGTGGACGGCGGTCACCCGCAGGCGCAGCTTGCGGCCGCCCGGTGCCACCCAGTCCATGGTCTGGCCGATCGACAGGCCCAGCAGGGCGGTGCCCACCGGTGCGAGGATCGATACCTTGCCCTGTTCAACATCGGCCTCGCGCGGATAGACCAGCGTCAGAACGTGTTTTTCGTTCTGCAGCTCATCTTCGCACTCCACGCGCGAATGCATCATGACGGTGCCCTCGGGAACCTGGTCCGGCGCCACAACGGTCGCCCGGTTGAGTTCTTCGGCCAGGGCGATCCCGGCGGGGGTCTGGCTGACAGCGGGAGACTCGAGCATGGCGTCCAGGCGGTCCATGTCGTGGCTTGAAACAATGATGGAAGGGGGCAGTCCGCTGGAAGTGGACATGGTGTAGCTCCTTGCGTTTGTGGAAGACCCATGCAAAAAGGCGGCGCCTGCTGGCACCGCCTCGTCCTATTGTGCTGACAATCGTAGACGGATGCGACCCGTCCGGCGTATCGGCCCCGCCGGCCGGTTCAGCCAGGCTCAGCCAGCGCGTTGCAGCGGCGTGGCCGTGGCACCCGGAACGTCGGTGGACTCCAGCGCGAGCAGGCCCTGCGGCAGCCGTTTGAACTGCTGGGCCAGCTGTTCCAGGAACCCGGTCATCGCCGAACTGCGGCGCCAGGCCATCGCGATGCGGCGGCTGGGGCGGTCATCGCCGCTGAAGTCCAGCAGGCGGATGTTGTCCGAGCGCGGCACCGGGGGCTTGACCGACAGCGTCGGCAGCAGGGTGATGCCCACATCGGCAGCCACCATCTGCCGCAGCGTCTCCAGGCTGGTGGCGCGGAACTCCGATTTCTCGTTGGCGCCAAACAACCGGCAGACGGCCAGCGCCTGGTCGCGCAGGCAGTGTCCATCCTCGAGCAGCAGCAGCTTCTGCGACGACAGCTCCTGCACGTCCAGATGCTGGCGGCGGGCCAGCGGGTGCTGCTGGGAAACCGCCAGCAGGAAGGGCTCTTCGAACAGGAACTCGGCGTGCAGCTGGTCATCGTCCAGCGGCAGTGCCAGCAGGGCGGCATCGAGCTTGCCCTCGCGCAGCCGGGTCAGCAGCTCATCGCTCTTTTCCTCGACCAGCAGCAGTTCCAGCTGCGGGAAACGCTCGCGGATGTTGGGGATCACATGCGGCAGCAGATACGGGCCCAGCGTCGGGAAGATGCCGAGCCGGACGGTGCCGGCTTCGGGATCGCGGCTGCGCCGCGCGGCTTCCTTCATCTGCTCCACCTCGGCCACGATGGTGCGCGCGCGCGCGGCCGCTTCCACCCCGGCGGGGGTGAGCATGACCTTGCGCGGGGCACGTTCCACCAACGGCAACCCCAGCTCATCCTCGAGCTTGCGGATCTGGGTGGACAGGGTGGGCTGGCTGACGAAGCAGGCGGCGGCCGCCTTGCCGAAATGGCGGTGGTCGGCCAGCGCCACCAGATACTTCAAATCACGTAGGTTCATTTCCTTGGACCTCTTGCGGCAATGGACCGGGTGATGGCGTGGCTACCCAGCAGACAGACAAGGTTCCCGGCGAACCGGGAACCGAAACGTTTCAGGCAGCTTCGGCGACAGCGCCGCTGCTCTTGGGAACGGAGGTGCGGATCAGGTGATCAAAGGCGCTCAGTGCCGCAGTGGAACCGGCGCCCATCGCGATGACGATCTGCTTGTACGGAACGGTCGTGCAATCGCCTGCGGCGAAGACACCCGGCACGCTGGTCTGGCCGCGGTCGTCGATCAGGATCTCGCCACGCGGTGACAGCGCCACCGTGTCCTTCAACCATTCGGTATTGGGCAGAAGACCGATCTGCACGAAGATGCCTTCCAGTTCCACCCGGTGCGAATCGCCACCGACGCGGTCCTGGTAGACCAGGCCCGTCACCTTCTGGCCATCGCCCAGCACTTCCTGGGTGAGGGCGCTGGTGATGATGGTGACGTTGCCCAGGCTGCGAAGCTTCTTCTGCAGTACTTCATCGGCGCGCAGTTTGTCATCAAATTCCAGAAGGGTCACATGCGTCACAAGGCCCGCCAGATCGATCGCTGCTTCCACGCCGGAGTTGCCGCCACCGATCACCGCCACGCGCTTGCCCTTGAACAACGGACCGTCGCAATGCGGGCAGTACGCCACGCCCTTGTTGCGGTACTGATCTTCGCCGGGCACGTTCATCTGGCGCCACCGTGCACCGGTGGAAAGGATCACCGAACGCGATTTCAGCGATGCACCGTTTTCCAGTTTGATTTCGACCAGGCCATCATCGCCGGCGGGCACCAGGGCGGTGGCGCGCTGCAGGTTCATGATGTCCACCTCGTACTCGCGCACGTGCTGTTCCAGCGCGGCGGCCAGCTTTGGACCTTCAGTTTCCTTGACCGAGATGAAGTTCTCGATCGCCATGGTGTCCAGCACCTGGCCACCGAAGCGTTCGGCGGCCACGCCGGTGCGGATGCCCTTGCGTGCGGCGTAGATCGCTGCCGCTGCGCCGGCCGGACCACCCCCCACCACCAGCACGTCGAACGGTGCCTTGGTGCTGAGCTTTTCGGCATCGCGCTTGGCCGCGCCGGTATCGAGCTTGGCCACGATCTGTTCCAGCGTCATGCGGCCCTGGTCGAACACTTCGCCGTTGAGGTACACGGTCGGTACGGACATGATCTGGCGCGCTTCCACCTCGGCCGGGAACAGGCCGCCATCGATCGCCACGTGCTGGATGCGCGGATTCAGCACCGCCGCCAGGTTCAATGCCTGCACCACGTCCGGGCAGTTCTGGCAGGACAGCGAGAAGTAGGTTTCGAAGCGGTACTCGCCTTCCAGGTTGCGCACCTGCTCGATCAGCTCGGCCGTGGCCTTGGACGGGTGGCCGCCAACCTGCAGCAGGGCCAGCACCAGCGAGGTGAACTCATGGCCCATCGGCAGGCCCGCGAACACCAGATGGATGTCCTGGCCGGGCGTGGTCAGCGCGAAAGAGGGCGTGCGCTCGCTGCTGTCGCGACGCACGTCCAGGCTGATCTGCGCCGACAGCGTGGTCAGCGTGTTGAGCAGCTCGAGCATCTCCTGCGACTTGGCGCCGTCATCCACGTGCGCCGTGATCTGGATCGGACGGGTGACACGTTCCAGATAGGTCTTCAGCTGGGACTGGAGGTTGGCATCCAACATCGAAAAACTCCTTGATTCAGGCAAGGGAACAGCGTCGACGAACCCCGCGGGTGCATCTGCGCGACATGGGGGTGAACCGAAACCGGCGCGTGGGGCACCGGCTTGGGTTCACCCCCATCCCCGGCGGGCGGGGATGGGGATGGGATACGGCTTAGATCTTGCCGACCAGGTCCAGCGACGGGGTCAGGGTCTTCTCGCCTTCCTTCCACTTGGCCGGGCAGACCTGGTTCGGGTTGGCGGCGGTGAACTGGGCAGCCTTCAGCTTGCGCAGGGTCTCGGAGACGTCACGGGCGATCTCGTTGGAGTGGATCTCCAGGGTTTTGATCACGCCTTCCGGGTTGATGATGAAGGTGCCGCGCAGGGCCAGGCCTTCTTCTTCGATGTGCACGCCGAAGGCGCGGGTCAGCTGGTGGGTCGGATCGCCGACCAGCGGGAACTGGGCCTTGCCGACGGCCGGCGAGGTTTCGTGCCACACCTTGTGCGAGAAGTGCGTGTCGGTGGTGACGATGTAGACCTCGGCGCCAGCCTTCTGGAACTCGGCGTAATGGTCGGCGGCGTCTTCAATCTCGGTCGGGCAGTTGAAGGTGAACGCGGCCGGCATGAAGATCAGCACGGACCAGTGACCCTTCAGGGTGCTGTCGGAGACCTTGATGAACTCGCCGTTCTGGTAGGCGTTGGCTTCGAACGGCTGGATCTGGGTGTTGATGAGCGACATCGTTGTTCCTCTTGGTGAAGGGGGTGGGTGAAGCGACCAACACAGGTTAGCGGCTTCGTTCCCATAAGGACAATCCATTGATTGCATCTATGCGATAGTCATAGGCTATCAAAAGGGTCTGATCCTGCGATGAATGGTGATGGCCATGGCCGTCAAAAACGTTGCAGCGCAATGATCAGCGGGCGGTAGCGGGTGATCGCTTCAATAGCTTCTGCATATGCGCCGCGGTGGGAACCTGAACGGCGCGGGGCGCCTCAGTGCCGGAACGCCCGGTTTTCCCACGGAATTCGATAGCGGCTACGAATCTATATATGTAGTGGCGATGCGTAGTTTCAATCGCGTTGCTGCCGCCGAAGGCCCCTGGCGCACGCCTGGCCGACCGCTGCCGGTGCACTACACTGCGCGCCCCGACGTTGCTCCGATCCGCCATGACTGCCGCCCCGCCAGACGTCCGCCAGCTGCTCGCCGATGCCGCCACCCGCCTGCCCGGTGTGGAGGGCAGGCACGACGCCGAACTGCTGCTGCTGCAGGTGCTGGAGCGTGAGCGCAGCTGGTTGTTCGCCCACGCCACCGATCCGGTCGCCCCCGCGCAGGTGGCCGCGTTCGAGGCCCTGCTCGCCAAGCGCCTCGCCGGCGAACCGGTGGCCTACCTGCTGGGCCGCCGCGGCTTCTGGACCCTGGACCTGGAGGTCAGCCCGGCCACCCTGATCCCGCGCCCGGAGACCGAACTGCTGGTCGAGCTGGCGCTGGCGCGGTTGCCCGCGGATACCCCGCTGCGGGTCGCGGATCTGGGCACCGGCAGCGGCGCGATCGCGCTGGCCCTGGCCAGCGAGCGGCCGTTGGCGCAGGTGATCGCGACCGACCTCAGTGAGGCGGCCCTGGCCGTGGCAGCGCGCAACGCGCAGCGCCACGCACTGGACAATGTCAGCTTCCGGCAGGGGGCGTGGTACGCGCCCCTGGCGGGCGAGCGCGTCGAGCTGATCGCCACCAACCCGCCGTACATCGCCAGCGACGACCCGCACCTGGCGCAGGGCGACCTGCGTTTCGAACCGGCCACCGCGCTGGCCTCCGGCCCCGATGGGCTGGACGACATCCGCCTGATCATCGACGGTGCGGCAGCGCACCTGCTTCCCGGCGGCTGGCTGCTGATCGAACACGGCTGGGACCAGGGCGAGGTGATCCGCGCGTTGTTGCAGCAGGCCGGTTTCCAGTCGGTCGCCACCGAGCGCGACCTGGAGCAGCGCGACCGCGTGAGCCTGGGCTGTCTGGCGGCCTGACCGGGTGCCGGCCCCGCGCCGACCCCGGGGCTAGAATGACCTGTCCACCGGGCCGCCGCGCAGCGTGATGCGGCGACTGTCATTCCACATGGAGTTCCTGTCATGCGTACGCTGTATCCCGCCATCACCCCTTACGACGTCGGCACCCTGAAGGTCGATGACCGCCACACGCTGTATTTCGAGCAGTGCGGCAATCCCGACGGCAAACCGGTGGTGATGCTGCACGGTGGTCCGGGCGGCGGCTGCAGCGAAAAAATGCGCCAGTTCCACGACCCGGCCAAGTACCGGATCATCCTGTTCGACCAGCGCGGTGCCGGCCGTTCCACGCCGCATGCGGACCTGGTCGACAACACCACCTGGGACCTGGTCGCCGATATCGAAACACTGCGCGAGCACCTCAAGGTGGATCGCTGGCAGGTGTTCGGCGGCAGCTGGGGCTCGACCCTGGCGCTGGCCTATGCCCAGACCCACCCGCAGCGCGTGACCGAACTGGTCCTGCGCGGCATCTTCATGCTGCGCCGCTGGGAGCTGGAATGGTTCTACCAGGAAGGCGCCAACCGCCTGTTCCCGGATGCCTGGGAGCACTACCTCAAGCCGATCCCGGCGGTGGAGCGCCACGACCTGATCTCGGCCTTCCATCGCCGCCTGACCAGCGATGACGAAGCCGCCCGCCTGGCGGCAGCCAAGGCATGGAGCGTGTGGGAAGGCGCAACCAGCTTCCTGCACGTGGACGACGACTTCGTGAACAGCCACCAGGACCCGCAGTTCGCGCTGGCCTTCGCCCGCATCGAGAACCACTACTTCGTCAACGGCGGTTTCTTCGAGGTGGAAGACCAGCTGCTGCGCGACGCGCACCGCATCGCCGACATTCCGGGCGTGATCGTGCACGGCCGCTACGACGTGGTCTGCCCGCTGCAGAGCGCGTGGGAACTGCACAAGGCGTGGCCGAAATCGACGCTGGAGATCAGCCCCGCCTCGGGTCATTCCGCGTTTGAAGCGGAGAATGTCGACGCGCTGGTGCGTGCGACCGATCGCTTCGCGGGTTGATGGAGAAGTGCCGACCAACGGTCGGCACCTACCGGGTCACCCCCAGACGTCGCGCGGTGGATCACGACCGTTGGTCGTGACGCGGCGGGTTACCAATCACCGCCCAACAACGCTTCGGCCAACACCTGCAGCTTCGGTGAGGCCTGCCGCGAGGGCGGGTAGACCAGCGACAGCACCCGGCTGCGGCCTTCGAACGGTTGCAGCACCCGCTGCAGCCGGCCGTCTGCGAGTGCATCGGCCACCGCGAAATCCATCACCTGCACGATGCCGATCCCGGCCAGGGCGCCCTCGACCAGCGGGTCGCCGCTGTCGAACACCATCCGCGCCGGCGGGGTGAACTCGCGCAGCTGGCCATCGGCCTCGCGGAACTGCCAATCCACCAGCCGCCCGCTGCGCAGATTGCGCACCGCCAGGCAGGCGTGATCGTGCAGCGCATCCACGGTGGCCGGTTCCCCGTGCTGCGCGAGGTAGGCGGGGGAGGCGACGGTGACCCAGTTCAACGGCCGCAGGGGGCGCGCCACCATGCGCACATCGCTGATCGGCCCGGTGCGCAATGCGGCGTCGAAGCCTTCCTCGACCAGATCGACCAGCCGGTCGTTGAGCACCAGCTCGAACTGCAGTTGCGGGTGTGCCGCCATCAACTGCCCGGCCAGCGGCACCAGCACCTTGCGCCCGAACATCGACGGCGCCGTCAGTTTCAGCACGCCCGACGGCGTGGAGGGGCGATCACCCAGCCGACGCTCGGCATCCTCCAGCCCGCTCAGCAGCGGCGCGCAGTGCTCGACGAACTGGCGGCCATCCGGGGTCAGGCTGACGTTGCGGGTGTTGCGGTGAAGCAGGCGCACGCCAAGCGCGCTCTCCAGCCGCCCGATCGCGCGCGACAACCCGGATTGACTGATCCCCAGCTGACAGGCGGCGAGGGTGAAACTGCGCGCCTCTGCCACCTGCACCAGCATGCGCACGGCGTTGAGATCCATGACGTCCTCCGATTCATGCGGATATGCATGACAGATATCGAAGTATCCGGGTTTATTTATGAAGCGTCATCAATGAGACTGCCCACCCTCTTACGCAGTACCGAGTCGGCATGACCTCCCCCCTGTCTCCCGCTGGCGCGCCGGCGCCCGCATTTCCACGCCTCGCCCTGGCTCTGCTGGCGATGGCCCAGCTGATCATCGCGCTGGATTCCACGATCATCTTCGTCGCCCTGCACGAGATGGGCACGCAGCTGCAGATCAATGCCCAGCAGCTGCAGTGGATCGTCAGTGGCTATACGGTGGCCTTCGGCGGCTGCCTGCTGCTTGGCGGCCGTGCGGCCGATCTGCTGGGCCGACGCCGTATCTATCGGCTCGGCATGGCGCTGTTCGCGCTGGCCTCGCTGGTGGGTGGGTTCAGCAACAGTGCGTGGCTGCTGATCGCCGCCCGCGCGGTCCAGGGCATCGGCGCGGCGCTGCTGTTCCCGGCCACGCTGGCGCTGATCAACACGATCTACGCCGAAGGCGCGCCGCGCAACCGCGCGCTGGCGATCTGGTCGATGGCCAGTGCGGGCGGCCTGGCCTTGGGCACCCTGCTCGGTGGCGTGCTCACCCAGAGCTTCGGGTGGGCCTCGGTACTGCTGGTGATCGTCCCCTTCGCCGGTGGCTGCGCGCTGCTGGGCGGCTGGTGGCTGCCGCGCGATCCCGCGCCGCTGGCGGGCCGCTCGTTCGATCTGGCCGGCTGTGTCACGGTGACCCTCGGCGGCAGCCTGCTGGTCACCACGCTGGTGCAGGGCCCGGAGTGGGGCTGGCTGGCGCCGCGCACGCTGATCTGTCTGGTGGTATCGGCGGTGATGCTGGCCGCCTTCGTGCAGATCGAACGCCGCAGCCGCGACCCGCTGATGCAGTTCTCGCTGCTGCGCCTGCGCAGCCTGCGTGCGGCGATGCTGCTGACCATGCTGTTCATGAGCAGCTACGGCGTGCAGTACTACTTCCTGGCGCTGTATTACCAGGATGGCTACGGCTGGAGTGCGCTGCAGGCTGGCCTGGCGTTTCTGCCACCCACCCTGGTGTGCACCTTCGGCATCCGCATCGCCGAGCGCATGCTTGCGCAGCGTTCGCCGCGCCAGGTGCTGGCGGTGGGCATGCTGGCCGGTGCGATCGGCATCGCCGCGGTCGCCGTTGCGTTGCCGTATGGCGCGACCTACTGGGCGCTGCTGCCGGGCATCGTGGTGCTCAGCCTCGGCCAGGGCATCACCTGGACCTCGATGTGGATCGTGGCCGGGCAGGGCGTGCCGGCCGCGCAGCAGGGCGTGGCCTCGGGCATGGCCGCCACCGCGCAGCAGATCGGCGGTGCGCTGGGCCTGGCGCTGCTGGTGATGGTGGCCAACGCCGGTCGTGGCAGCGCCGGTGCCAGCAGCGACGCGGCCCTGCAGGGCATGATCCACGCGCAGTACGGTGCGGCACTGTTCGCGTTGCTGGGCGTGGGCGTGGCGCTGTGGCTGCGGCCGCAGCAGGACCGTGCAGCGCCCACGCCGGTGTGCGCGGGCGAAGGGTGAATCGATCACCAAGCCTTACCCAGGCGGCAGTGCGTCCAGTTGCGGCTGCAGGGCGGTGAAGATCCGCGCCAGGCGCTGTGCCCACGCCTGCTGGCCAGCGGCATCGGCAATCAGGTCCTGGCGGATCTCCAGCTCCACGTGCACCAGCCCGCGGCCTTCGCCATGCACCGGCACGGCGTAGTCGCTGGTGCTGCTGACGGCGTAGGGCTGGTTGTCGCCCACCACCAGGTCGCCTTCATCGCGCAGCGCCTGCAGCAGGGGAAGCGCGAATCGCGTGTCGCGGTGGTACAGCACGCCGGCATGCCAAGGCCGCGCAGCGTCATTCATCACCGGGGTGAAGCTGTGCATCATCACCAGCACCGTCGGCCGGGCCTGCGCGTGGCGGGTATCGAGCTCGGCATCGATGCGCGCATGGTAGGGCGCGTGGATCGCGTCGATGCGCTGCTGTCGCTGCGCCGCTGTCAGGCGCTGATTGCCGGGAACGACGGTAAGGTCACTGACCGCCGGCATCAGCGTGGGCGAAGCCAACGGCCGGTTGCAGTCGATCACCAGCCGCGAATATGTCTGCGTGATCGCCCAGGCATCCAGCAGCCGTGCCAATTCCACGGTGACCCCGGCGATGCCGATATCCCAGCCGATGTGGCGGTCCAGCTCGGCCTGCGGCAGGCCGAGATCGTCCAATGCGGCCGGCACCTGCTGGCCGGCGTGGTCGGCGATCAGCACGAAGGACGAACGGCCCTGCGCCTGATGCACGGTAAACGCGGCCGGGTCGGCCGGCCCGAGCAGTGATGCGCCGGTATGTGGATGGAACAGCGAATCAGCCACGCGGGGTCCCGTCCAGGTGGTGTTCGATCATCCACAGCCCGGCCCACAGCTTGGCATCCAGCTCGTAGCCCTGGCCCATCTTTTCGACCAGCCACGCCGCGGCGCGGGCGCGGGGAATCTCGTGCACGGTGATGTCTTCGCTGGCATCGCCGCCGCCTTCACCGACCTTGCGCAGGCCGGTGGCACGCACGAAGGCGATCTTCTCGCTGCTGGCACCGGAGGAGGTCGGGCCGATCATCAGCACTTCAGCGTGGTCGGCGGTCCAGCCGGTTTCTTCCTCCAGCTCGCGCACCGCCGAGACCTCGATGGATTCACCGGCATCGATGTCGCCGACCAGGCCGGCGGGCATTTCGATGGTCCTGGCCTGCAGCGGTATGCGGAACTGCTCGACGAACAGCACGGTGTCTTCGGGGGTGACCGCAATGATGATCGCGGCCAGGCCACCGGCGTGGGTACGCTCGCTGTACTCCCACGTGCCGCGCACGACCATGCGCTGGTACTTGCCTTCAAAAACGACCTTGGGGGCTTGCGTATCGGGGCTCATGCGAACTCGCTGGCAACGGAAGAGGAATCGGACAGGCCGGCGGCGGCGAACAGGCGGCGCCGGGTCAACGGGCCGAAACGCAGCGCATCGCACAGGCCCTGCAGCATCTGTGCATCGGCCACGCCCCGGCTGAAATCGGCAGCGGCGCCCTCCAGCGGCGCATCCAGCGCGATGGTGGTCAGCTGACGCCACAGCAGCGCATGCTCGCGTTGTTCGCGCAGGCGTACGGCCATCTGCGCGGCACCGCGCAGGCGCAGGAACGGCACTTCATCCAGGCGCTCATACAGCACGTCCAGGCTGCCGAAGTGGGCCAGCAGCACGGCGGCAGACTTGGCACCCACGCCGGTCACGCCGGGGATGTTGTCGACCGCATCGCCGCACAGCGCCAGGTAGTCGGCGATCTGGTGCGCATGCACGCCGTGGCGCGCCTTGACCCCGGCCATGCCCCAGCGCTGGTTGCGTGCGTAGTCCCACTGTTCGTCATGCTCGAACAGCAGCTGCGAAAGATCCTTGTCGGCGGAGATGATCACCCCGCGCATGCCGGCGTCGCGGCGTGCGTGCAGGGCGCTGCCGATCAGGTCATCGGCCTCGTATTCGTGGTGGGCCAGCACCGCCAGGCCCAGCGCGGTGCACAGCGCCTTGCAGTGCGCGAACTGGCGGCGCAGCGCATCGGGCGCGGGATCGCGGTTGGCTTTGTAGGCAGCGTAGATCCGGTGGCGGAAACAGCTGTCCAACGCTTCATCAAAGGCGATGGCGATGTTGGCCGGGCGCTCGCGTTCGAGCAGGTCGAGCAGGAAGCGCGCGAAGCCGTGCACGGCATTGGTCGGCCAGCCCTGCTGGTCCTGGAATTCGTCGGGCATCGAATGCCACGCGCGGAACACATACAGGCTGGCATCGACCAGATACAGCGGCGCACGCAGCGGCGGCGGGGGCATGCCCGGGCCGGCGGGAAGGGCGGACATCTCAGCCCTCCCAGTCCTGCAGCAGCGCGGCCGGGTCCGGTCGCTCACGCTCGGGTACCTCGGTTTTCGGGGTGCCGATATGGATGAAGCCGGCGATCTGCTCGCCCTCGGCCAAGCCCAGGCGGGCATGCACGGCCGGGTCGAACGCCATCCACGCGGTCAGCCACTGCGCCCCGAAGCCCAGCGCCTGGGCGGCCTGCAGCAAGGCAAAGCAGACGCAGCCGGCGGTCATCAGCTGCTCTGCCTCGGGCACCTTGGGGCTCGGGCGCGGGCTGGCGATGACGGTGATGATCAGCGGGGCGTGGGAGAAACGCTGGCGATCCTTGTCCAACTGGGCCGGCGAGACCTGGGGGTCGCGCTGGACGGCGCGCTCGGCCAGGAACGCACCCAGACTGTGACGCGCATCGCCGGCGATCCGCAGGAAGCGGTAAGGCACCAGCTTGCCGTGGTCGGGCACCCGCACGGCCGAGGTCAGCATCCGCAGCAGGGTGGCCGGGTCGGGGCCGGGTTCACCCAGTTGCTTGGCGGGGACCGAACGGCGTGCATCCAGGGCGTGCAGGGCGGAGGGGACGGACATGGGTTCTCAATCAGACTTAACGATGCCCCGATTATAGTCGCGACCGTTTGTGACACGGCCTCGGACGATCTCGGTGCAATTTGCGACAAAACGTGATGAACATCACCTAATCAGCGGACTTCCTTCACGTGGCTGTACTCGCTTCCACGGCCTGCTGCGCTTACGATACAAAGCCTGCCGGGCCACCGGTGATGAGGTTTAAAGTGTCGACTGCTTCACTGTCTTTGATCGGTCGGCCGGCCTACCATCCGAGCGTGGGCGCATGGGGTGCGCCGGCGTTCGTTGTATCCATGTTGTACTCAGTGCCTGCGAGGGTGGGGAGCCTTTTCGCATGATCGCCACGCCCAATGTAGGGGGGCACCCGGGCCGTGACCCGGCGTTGTTGAAGATGGCCCGCGAGGCCGTGCTGCCAGGGCTGGTCGAGTCGTTCTCGACGGTGCTGGCGCGCTTTGACGATGTGTTGTTCGACCGTGCCGGTGACGCCGGCGCGTCGCAGTTGCTGTTCCTGGATGGCATGCGCGAGCTGCGCCGCCGCCGGGACGACATCGTGGCCGGCTTCAGCACCCACCTGGCCCAGGCCTGGGAAGCGCTGGAGCGGGGTGAACCGCTGTCGGCCGAGGCCACCCTGGCCGGGCAGGTCGAGGACGGGCTGAGCCTGGTGCCCGAGCATGTCCTGGAATCCCGCTTGGCGGTGCGCAACTTCGCCACCGTGCTGCTGCGTGACTTCAAACCGGTGCTGTCGCGGCTGGACCGCCGCCTCGGCCTGATCGCCGGCGCGCTGGAGCTGCAGGCCGATACCAACCCGATCAGTCCCGAGCATCTGGGTGTTGCCATCCACGAGGCCTTTGCCGACTGTGAACTGGCCCCGGAAGTGCGCCTGGTGTTGATCAAGCTGTGCGAGCGCGATCTGCAGCAGCCGATCGGCAAGCGTTACGAGTACCTGGATGAACAACTGGCCGCTGCGGGCGTGATGCCGCAGATGGCCGCGCGCCGGCCGGCGCCGCGTGCACCCTCGCCGCCGCCGCGCGACGAGCGCGATGCATTTGATGGCTTCCAGGCCGAGGCCGGCATGGGATCGGCGGGCGAAGAAAGCCAGGCACCGGCCTGGGCGCGTCGCTTCGCCGACCGCTGGGCCGAGAGCCGGGGCCGCCTCCAGGGCGGCGGACAGGCCGGGTACGAAGGGCCGGGCGAGGGCGGTGACAGCCTCGGCGGCAACCAGGGCATGCTGCTTGATGCCCTGCACGAACTGCTGCAGCAGACCCGCCATGTGCGCGAGGACGCCACCTCGGCGGCCAGCGTCGCGGTGGGCCAGCAGCGCCCGTTGAGCCAGCGCGAGATGATGTCGGTGCTGTCGCTGCTGCAGGCCACGCCTAGCGCGACCCTGCGTGCGGCGATCGGCGAAGACGGCGAATCGCTGGCGCAGCGCCTGAAAAGTGAAGTGCTGTCCGGTGCGACCCGGCTGGGGGTCGACCCCGCGCAGGCCCGGCTGGACCCGCAGGACGAGGACGCGATCGATCTGGTCGGCATGCTGTTCGATGTGATGCTCGACGAGCGCGCCCTGGAAGGCCGCTCGCGCGAGCTGATCGGCCGGCTGGTGGTGCCCTTCGTCAAGGTCGCCATGCTCGATCGCCGCATGTTCGTGCAGAAGACCCACCCGGCGCGCAAGCTGCTCAACTCGCTGGCCGAAGCCTGCGAAGGCAATACCGGCGAGAGCCAGGCCGAGCGCGTGCTGATGGGCAAGGTCGAAGAAATCATCGAGCGGCTGGTGGCCGAGTTCAATGAGAACCTGGCGATCTTCCTGACCCTGGAAGAAGAATTCCGCGAGTTCCTGACGCAGCATCGTCGCCGGATCGAGATCGCCGAGCGCCGGGCCGCCGAGACCCAGCGCGGCCAGGAAAAGCTGGAGATGGCGCGCCAGCGCGCCACTACCGAACTGGACCGCCGTATTGGCGATACCACGTTGCCGCAGGCCATCGGCGAGTTCCTGCGCCAGCCCTGGCAGCACCACCTGACCCTGACCGTGCTGCGCGAAGGCGAAGACGGGGCGTCGGTCGGTGAGGCGCTGAGCCTGGCCGATGGCATGCTGGAGGAAGTGGCCGAGGCCCGCCGCCATATCGTCGGCAAGCCGTGGCTGCAGGCCTGGCATCCCGCGCTGCGCAAGGTGTTCGCCAGCGTGGGGGTACACGCCGATGCAGCCACCAGTGCCATCGACGCGCTGCACGACACCCTGCAGGGCATCGCCGAATCGCGCCCGGAGCTTGAGCGCGCGCTGCCCGAACTGCCGCAGGTCGCGCTGCCCTCGCCACCGGCCCACGAATCGCCGTCGGTGGAGCTGGGCAGCAAGGTGGATGTCAGCGATTTCGACAATGCCGATGCCGACCGCTTCCGCGGCCTGGAGATCGGCAGCTGGCTGGATTTCGTCGACAAGGACGGCAAGGTCCAGGCCGGCAAGCTGTCCTGGGTGAGCCCGATTTCCCAGCGCCTGCTGTTCGTCAACCGGCGCGGCGTGCGGTTCTGCGTGGCCTCGCCGGAAGAACTGGCGGTGATGGTGCGCCTGGGTCGCCTGCGCGCGCATATCGACGATGGGGCCTTCGACAGTGCCATGCAGGGCGTGATCGATCGCCTGGATACCAGGAACGCCACCGTGCATTGACCCCGGGGCCACTCTGGCCTGACGATCAGGTTACGATCAGCCCACAATCCGCTGATCGTCGGGGACAGGCATGGCTGTCGAGGTGTTGGTGGTAAAGGAACATGCGCCGGGAGAACGGCGCGTGGCGATGACGCCGGAAACGGCGCGCAAATTGATCGCGCTGGGGGCGAGCGTCGCATTCGAGTCCGGTGCCGGGGTAGCGTCGGGCTTCCCCGATGCGGTGTATCAGGACGTGGGCGCGCAGCCCGCCGATGACACCCGCCTGGCCCAGGCCGACCTGGTGCTGTGCGTGCAGCCACCCGCCAATGACCGCCTTGCCCGGTTGAAACCGGGCGCCAGCCTGATCGGCATGCTGCATGCGCAGGCCGATGCCGAGCGCGCCGGGCTGATCCAATCGCGCGGCCTGCATGCGTTTCCGCTGGAGCGCTTGCCGCGTACCACGCGGGCCCAGTCCATGGACGTGCTCAGTTCGCAGGCCGGCATGGCGGGCTACAAAGCCACCCTGATCGCGGCGCAGCGCGCGCCGCGCTTCTTCCCGATGCTGACCACCGCTGCGGGCACGATCCGGCCGTCGAAGGTACTGGTGGTCGGCGCCGGCGTGGCCGGCCTGCAGGCCATCGCGACCGCCCGCCGTCTCGGCGCGCAGGTGGAAGGCTTCGATGTGCGTCCGGAAACCCGCGAGCAGATCGAATCGCTGGGCGGCAAATTCCTTGACCTGGGCGTGAGCGCGGTCGGCGAAGGTGGTTACGCGCGGCCGCTGACCGATGAGGAACGTGCCGAGCAGCAGCGCCGCCTGGGCGAGCACCTGCGCACGGTGGACGTCGTGATCTGCACCGCCGCGGTGCCCGGCCGGCCCGCGCCGAAAATCGTCAGCACCGCGATGGCGCGTGGCATGAAACCGGGCAGCGTGATCGTCGATCTCGCCGCGGAAACCGGCGGCAACTGCGAAGCCACCCAACCGGGCGAGGTGGTGGATCTGGACGGCGTGCTCATCGACGGCCCGCTCAACCTGGCCAGCCAGGGCGCGGTGCATGCCAGCGAGATGTACGCCCGCAACGTCTACAACTTCGTCGCGCTGTTCCTGAAAGACGGCGCCGTCACCTTCGACTGGGACGACGAACTGCTCGCGAAAACCCGCTGGGTCGCCGCCTGAAAAAACGGGGACGGGGATAGTTGATAACTACCCCCGTCCCCGTTGTTGGTCGTTGCTTCAGTGCTTCAGTGCGTCGGCGCTTCAGCGCTTGGACGGCGCAGCAGGGGCGGGGTTGGCCTTCAGCCACGCCTTGCGTTCGTCCGGCGTCATCCGCGCCCAGCGGTCGCGCAGCGCCTGCCGTTGCTCAGGGCTCATGCTGCGCATCTGACCGAACAGTGCGCGCGCCTGTTCGCGTTGCTCCGGCGTCATGTTCTCGAAACGGTGGCGGCCCCGCTGCGCCTGCGCGCGTTGCTCCGGGGTCATGGCCAGCCAGCGCTGGCCGTGCTGCAGCATGCGTTCGCGCTGGGGCGCCGGGGCGTCGTTCCAGCGGTCACGCACCGGCGCGATCAACGCCTCACGCTGCTGCGGGCTCAATGTGTCCCAGTCCGGCAGCGGGGCGGTCTGTGCCCAGCCGGCCGCACTCAGCGTCAGCCATACCAGCCCGAGGGACAGTCGCAGTTTCATCATCACTCCATTGCCAGGTCGGTACTGCCCAGCCACACATACAGATCGGGATTCTCGTCGAGGACATCGCTGCTGTCATCGGTGGCGCTCGCCATCACCGGTGCCGGCGGGGCACTCGATTCGCCCAGGAGGAAACTGTAGCCCAAGGCGAGGGCGACCACCGCCGAACAGGCCGTCGCCATCCACCACGACGGTGCATGCCGCTTGGCCGGTGAGGCCGCATGGCGCGCGCTACGCAGCCGCGCCAGCGTGGTCGGCGAGAGCGTATCCAGCGCCTGCGCATGCAGCTGCCGCAGGGCGGCATCGTCAGGCATCGAAGGGGGCAGGGGGCGGTTCACAGGGCGATCTCCAGAGACTGCTGCAGCGCCTGGCGGGCGCGCGAAAGATGGGTTTTGACCGCGCCTTCGCTGCAGCCCATGGCCTTGGCCGTGGTGGCGCCATCCAGGTCCTGCAGCACGCGCAGGGTGAAGGCCTCGCGCTGGCGCGCAGGCAACTCCCGCAGCGCCTGCACCAGTTGTGCGTAATGATCGCGCTGCTCATGGGCCTGAGCCGGACCGGGGGCGCTGTCGGCCCAGTCGATGTCGTGGTCGCTGCCGGCCTCGTCGCTGCTGCGCCAGAACTTCAGGCGGAAGCCACGGCGGCGCTGCAGGTCGACCACGCGGCGGCGCAGGATGCTCCAGAACAACGGCGCCCATTCGGCGGCGGGTTTGTCGCGATAGCCGAGCATCTTCAACATGCTGTCCTGCACCGCATCCAGCGCGTCCTCGCGCTGGCGCAGGCCCGCTTCGGCGAAGCGGAACGCGCGCGGGCCGATGCCGGCCAGGAAGGCGTCCAGCGACACCGGCAGCGCCACCTCGGGCGTGGCGGGCAGGTCGGCATCCGTCGACGGTAGGGGAGAGCTCACCAGCACAGGGTAGCGTTCCGGCAGGGGGATACCGTGAGAACGCCCCAGGGCGGGCGCGGTTGACCGGCCTGCCCGATTGGTTCAGCGCATGGTTATGATGCAGGGGACGGGATGACCGCCTGGGAGAGTGACTGCAATGAGCGACGGGTTCGTGGCGTTGTATATCTTCATGCTGGCCGCCATTGCCGGCCACGTGATCATTTCGCGGGTGCCGGTGATCCTGCATACCCCCCTGATGTCCGGGTCCAACTTCATCCACGGCATCGTGCTGATCGGCGCGATGGTGGTGCTGGGGCACGCGCAGACGCCGCTGGAGAAGATCATCGGGTTCATCGCGGTGGTCCTGGGCGCCGGCAACGCAGCCGGCGGCTACGTGGTGACCGAACGCATGCTGGACATGTTCAAGCCCAGCGCCAAGCGCGACGCCGGGGAGAAGGCGCCTTGAACGTGACCACCGCGCAGCTGCTGCAATGGCTGGTCCAGGTGAGCTACCTGGTCGCCGCGACCCTGTTCCTGCTTGGCCTGCAGCGCATGGCCTCGCCGATGACCGCGCGCAGCGGTATCCGCTGGGCCGGCCTGGGCATGCTGATCGCCACGGTGGCGACGTTCTTCCTGCCGGAGCTGCACAACATTCCGCTGATCCTGGCGGCGGTGGCGATCGGCACCGGCGTGGCCTGGTGGTCGGCCAAGCGCGTGGCGATCACCGACATGCCGCAGATGGTGGCGCTCTACAACGGCATGGGCGGTGGCTCGGCGGCGGCGATCGGTGCGGTCGAACTGCTGCGCTTCTCGTTCCTGACCAACCGCGATACCACCCATTGGAGCGAGCAGGCGCTGGCCGACCTCGCCGCGCGCCAGCCGTCGGCAACGGTGCTGGCGCTGGCCGTGATCGGTTCGGCGATCGGTGCGGTGTCGCTGTCCGGCTCGATCATCGCCTGGGCCAAGCTGGACGGTCGACTCGACCGGCGCGTCACCTTCCCCGGGCAGCAGGTGTTCAACATGCTGGTCGCGCTGGCGATGGTGGTGCTGGGCATCTGGGCGGCGGTCACGCTGAGCCCGGTGGCGATCATCAGCTTCTTCGTGGTCGCACTCGCACTGGGCGTGCTGATGACGCTGCCGATCGGCGGCGCCGACATGCCGGTGGTGATCTCGCTGTACAACGCGTTTACCGGCCTGGCGGTGGCGTTCGAAGGCTATGTGCTCGGCAACGAGGCGCTGATCATCGCCGGCATGATGGTCGGCGCGGCCGGCATTCTGCTGACGCGGTTGATGGCCAAGGCGATGAACCGGCCGATCAGCGGCGTGCTGTTCTCCAATTTCGGGGGCGGCGGCGTGGCGCAGGAAATCAGCGGCGCGCAGAAGCCGATCGAGGCCAGCGATGTCGCCGCGATGCTGGCCTTCGCCGAGCGCGTGGTGATCGTGCCCGGCTACGGCATGGCCGTGGCCCAGGCGCAGCACAAGGTGTGGGAGTTGGCGCAGCGGTTGATCGATCGCGGCATCAAGGTGAAGTTCGCGATCCACCCGGTCGCCGGGCGCATGCCGGGGCACATGAACGTGTTGCTGGCCGAAGCGGGCGTGCCCTACGACCTGATCGCCGACATGGACGACATCAACCCCGAGTTCCCGAACACCGACGTGGTGCTGGTGATCGGCGCCAACGACGTGGTCAACCCGGTCGCGCGCACGGATCCGGCCAGCCCGATCTACGGCATGCCGATCCTGGACGTGGTCAACGCCCGCAACGTGGTGGTGATCAAGCGCGGCAAGGGCACCGGCTTTGCCGGCATCGAGAATGCGCTGTTCTATGCCGACAACGCCCGGATGCTGTACGGCGATGGCGCCGGTGCGGCGAGCGCGTTGGTCAGCGAACTGAAGGCCCTCGACGGCGGCCATTGAACACAGCGGTAGTGCCGGCCGCTGGCCGGCTCCCGCGATGCATCAGTAACCCGGTAGTGCCGGCCGCTGGCCGGCTCCCGCGATGCATCAGCAACCCGGTAGTGCCGGCCGCTGGCCGGCTCCACGCAACGCGTGAATACCAATGCGTCTTCGCCCAAGCGTCATGAAGAGCCGGCCAGCGGCCGGCACTACCAATACCCGGGATTCAGCGACCCGACGCATCCGTCGATACCCGGGATGCGGCGACCCGAAGCCTCCGTGGGGCGGTTACTTCGCCACCCACCAGCCGATCACCAGCGCCACGCCCAGCCACAGCCATTCCACCGCGCCGTTGGCCAGGCCGCTCAGGGTCCACGCCAGATAGGGCCCCATGCGCAACGCTGATTCCCACGGGGTGAGCCCCATCGAGCCGCCCAGGTAGGCCGAGGCGATCCCCCAGTTGGCCGCCAGCGCAACCAGCACGGTGGCCAGCACGGTCAGCACCACCCGGGGGGCACCGGCGCGCAGGGTGCCCAGGCGCAGCATGAACGCGACCTCCAGCGCGGCCACAACCGCCATCCAGCTGGCCTGGCGGCCGGTGAGCAGGGCGATGAACAACCAGGCCAGCGTGGCCGTGACAACACCAAGCAGAAACAGCGGGGGCCAGAGCCAGTGGCGGCTCCGGACAGGCACGGACGTGGGCGACATGCAATCTTCCTGTAAGTCCCCACAGGATACCGGCTTGCGGGGTGACCGGCGCGTGGGCGGCCACTGGGCTAAAATGGTCGCCTTGCGGGAATTGGCCGCGACCCCCATATCGATCCACATGTATTCCCGTAGCAGTGAACCTGTCCACTTCGAACGCGACTGCGAGGCCGTCATGGTCCCGCAGGGCGAAACGGTCACGCTGCCCGCTGGCAGCTATGGCTATATCACCCAGGCCCTGGGTGGCAGCTATACCGTCTTTGTCGAAGGCAATCTGTTCCGCATCGCCGGCAAGGATGGCGACGCCATCGGCAAGGAAGCGCCCCCGGCGCTGGAACTGCCCGCCGATGCCTCCGACGAGGAGGTCGAAAAACTGGTGTGGCAGCAGCTGCGCACCTGCTTCGATCCGGAGATCCCCTTCAACATCGTCGATCTGGGGCTGGTCTATGAAGTGGACCTCAAGCACCTGGACGACGGCCAGCGCGAGGTCGACATCAAGATGACCCTCACTGCGCCCGGCTGCGGCATGGGCGAGATCCTCGTCGATGACGTGCGCAGCAAGCTGGAAATGATCCCGACGGTGGCCGAGGCCGACGTCGAGCTGGTGTTCGACCCGCCGTGGGGCCGTCACATGATGTCCGAGGCCGCCCGGCTCGAAACCGGCATGCTGTAACCGCCCATCGCCAGCCGGCGTCACGGCGTTCCCCGTAACCAGAACAGGAAATATCCGGTGTCCCAGTCTTCCGTGAGCTTCAACACCACCCGTTCCGCCCAGCCGCGCAGCAGCGAGGAGCGTGAGCGCATCCTGGCCGCCCCCGGTTTTGGTCTGCACTTCACCGATCACATGGTGGAAGTGCGTTGGGACAAGGACACCGGCTGGCACGATGCCGTGGTGCGCCCGTACGGTCCGCTGCAGCTGGACCCGGCCGCCGCGGTGCTGCATTACGGCCAGGAAATCTTCGAAGGCATCAAGGCCTACCGCCACGCCGATGGCTCGATCTGGACCTTCCGCCCGGAGGCCAACGGCCGCCGCCTGCAGCGTTCGGCCCAGCGCCTGGCGCTGCCGGAACTGCCGGTGGAGATCTTCGTCGAATCGCTCAAGCAGCTGATCGCCGTGGATGCGTCGTGGGTGCCCTCGGCCGACGAATCCAGCCTGTACTTCCGTCCCTTCATGATCGGCGATGAAGCCTTCCTCGGCGTGCGCGGCGCGCACAAGGCCGGCTACTACGTCATCGCCAGCCCGGCCGGCCCGTACTTCGCCAAGGGCGTGGCGCCGGTCGCGATCTGGCTGTCCACCGAGTACGCGCGCGCGGGCAAGGGCGGCACCGGCGCGGCCAAGTGCGGTGGCAACTACGCCGCCTCGCTGCTGCCGCAGCAGAAGGCGCAGGCACAGGGCTGCTCGCAGGTGCTGTTCCTGGACCCGGTCGAAGGCAAGTACCTGGAAGAACTGGGTGGCATGAACGTGTTCCTGGTCTACAAGGACGGCACCCTGGTGACCCCGGCGCTGTCGGGCAGCATCCTGGAAGGCATCACCCGTGAAAGCATCCTGCAGCTGGCCCGCGACCGCGGCATGAAGGTCGAAGAGCGCAAGGTCACCCTGGAGGAGTGGAAGGACGGCGTGAACTCCGGCGAGATCGTGGAAGCGTTCGCCTGCGGTACCGCTGCGGTGGTCACCCCGATCGGCCAGCTCAAGGGCGAAGGCTTCTCGGTGGGTGACATCAACGCCCCGGCCGGCGAAGTGACGATGTCGCTGCGCAAGGAACTGACCGACATCCAGTACGGCCGCCTGCCGGACCGTCACGGCTGGCTGGTCCGCCTGGACGCCTGAGTCCTCGGGCTCTGAGCGGAAGCATCGAAAACCCGCCTGGCGACAGGCGGGTTTTTTGTTGCCCGTTCGCCACCGCGCCGGTGGTGCTCCCCCAAGACAGGCCGCGCAGCGTTTGACATCGGTAGTGCCGGCCGCTGGCCGGCTCTGCAGCATTCCGCGGAGCCGGCCAGCGGCCGGCACTACGGGATGGTCGGGGAGCCGGCCAGCGGCCGGCACTACTGTCCTGCGGTGGCAGTGGCGTAAGTGATTGATGCGCAAGTGTTGTCCCGGATTTGTCGGCCGCGACAGCCATTTCAGACAATCCGTGGCGCAATCGGACCTCCCGAAAGGCCGTGAGCGCCTTCACTTTCACAAACCCTCGACCCGGAAAGTCTCAGATCCGACATTTCATGTCACTGAAGTGCAGCTGAAACATTGTTGATCGGCCAGTCATTCACTAGCGTCGCGATGGGCGGTTTGATTCAGGGGAACCGATCCACTCACCGGGCCGATCCGCGCCATCGATTGCAGCAGCCCCCGGATCGGACCTGGATTCTCCGCCGCGACGACGGCATTCACTGTCTGAAAGGGAAATCCGATGTCTCATGTCTCGCAACACCGTTTGCGTCAGCGTGCATTGGTTGTACTGGGCGCGTCCGTTCTGTCGCCCCTGCTGCTGGCCACCCCGGCCTTCGCCGGCGATGTGCAGTTGAGCGGCCTGTCCTCGGCGCCGACCCATCAGCGCTTCATCGTGAAGTACAAGGATGGCAGCACCGAGGTCGCCACCCCGACCGCGCTGGCCAGTTCGCTCAAGGCCGCCGCGGCGGCGGTACCGGCCGCCCAGGGCCGCGCGCTGGGGCTGCAGAAGCTGCGCCAGCTGGCGATCGGCCCGACCGTGGTCAAGGCCGACCGGCCGCTGGACCGTGCCGAAGCCGAACTGCTGATGCGCCGCCTGGCCGCCGACCCGAGCGTGGAATACGTCGAGGTCGATCAGCTGATGCAGGCCACCCTGGTGCCCAATGACACCCGGTTCTCCGAACAGTGGGGCTTTGGCACCAGCAATGCCTCGATCAACGTACGCCCGGCCTGGGACAAGGCCACCGGCGCCGGCGTGGTGGTGGCGGTGATCGACACCGGCATCACCAACCACCCCGACCTCAACGCCAACCTCCTGCCCGGCTACGACTTCATCAGCGACGCGGCGATGGCGCGCGACGGCGGTGGCCGCGACAACAACCCCAACGACGAAGGCGACTGGTACGCCGCCAACGAATGCGGCTCGGGCATTCCGGCCTCCAATTCGAGCTGGCACGGCACCCACGTGGCCGGCACCGTCGTGGCGGTGACCAACAACAGCACCGGCGTGGCTGGCACGGCCTTCAATGCCAAGGTCGTGCCGGTGCGCGTGCTCGGCAAGTGCGGCGGCTACACCTCCGACATCGCCGACGCCATCGTCTGGGCCTCTGGCGGCACCGTCAGCGGCGTCCCGGCCAACGCCAACCCGGCCGAAGTGATCAACATGTCGCTCGGTGGCGGTGGCAGCTGCTCCACCACCTACCAGACCGCGATCAACGGCGCCGTCTCGCGTGGCACCACGGTGGTCGTGGCGGCCGGCAACAGCAACACCAACGTCTCCTCCTCGGTACCGGCCAACTGCGCCAACGTCATCGCGGTAGCCGCGACCACCTCGGCCGGCGCCCGCGCCAGCTTCTCCAACTACGGCACCGGCATCGACATCTCCGCGCCGGGGCAGGGCATCCTCTCCACCCTCAACAGCGGCACCACGGTACCGGGCAGTGCGTCCTACGCCTCCTACAACGGCACCTCGATGGCGGCACCGCACGTGGCCGGCGTGGTCGCGCTGGTCCAGTCCGTCGCGCCCACCGCGCTGAGCCCGGCCGCCATCGAAAGCCTGCTCAAGAGCACCGCACGGCCCTTGCCGGGCGCCTGCTCCGGCGGTTGCGGCGCGGGGATCGTGGACGCCGATGCGGCGGTGACCGCCGCGCTCAACGGCACCGGCCCGGGCCCGGGTACCGGCACCGTGCTGCAGAACAATGTGCCAGTCACGGGCCTGGGCGCTGCCAGCGGTGCCTCGCTGGCCTACACCGTGACCGTGCCCTCGGGCAGCAGCCAGTTGAAGGTCACCATCGCCGGCGGCAGTGGCGATGCCGATCTGTACGTCCGCAACGGCAGCGCGCCGACCGATACCGTCTACACCTGCCGCCCGTACCTGAGCGGCAACAACGAAACCTGCACGATCAGCGCCCCCGCGGCCGGCACCTGGCATGTGCGGGTGAAGGCCTACTCGACCTTCTCCGGGGTCACCCTGACCGCGCAGTACTGATCGCTTTCCCATCGCACCAACGCAGAACGCCCCGGCATGCCGGGGCGTTCGTTCGATCAACACGCTGCGCCAGGGATTACGCCGCTTCGAACCGGTTCGCGGCGACGTTCTTGCGCACCTGCTCCGGATTCCAGATCCGGCCGTTCATCGCGATGTACACACCGCTCGGCAGCGACTGCACCGCACCGATCGCGCAGCCGATGTTGAACTCCGCATCCGAACCGCGGAACCGTGCCGGGCTCAGCGCGCCGGTCATGACGATGGTCTTGTCGGTGATCGACTTCAGCACCTGGCCCGTCTGCACCATCGAGTCGGTGCCGTGGGTCACCAGCACATGCCGGGTCGGCTGCGCGGCGATTGTCGCCCGGATCAGCTCGCGGTCCTCGTCGGTGATGTGCAGCGAATCCTTGCGCAGGATCGGAATCACGTTGAAACGGAAGGTCACGCCCAGCTCGCGCAGGATCATCCCGATCTGCGGATCACCGATCTGATAGTCCGACTTGTCGTCGAAGTAGATCTTGTCGATCGTGCCACCGGTGGTGATGATCAGTAGTTCTTCCATTGCAAGCATCCTGGGTACCAGACAGAAGGGCACGGAACCGCCGCGCCGACCGGTAGATGATACGGCTGACGCCCGCCCGATGCAGGCTTGCGACGCTACACGGTCAGCCGGTTGTGGTCTTCCGCCCGAAGCGCCGCCGCAGCCCCGGCGCGCTCGCCACCCCGATCACCGCCAGCGCCAGCGCCAGCTCGAGCCACCCCCACAACGCGACCTCCGGGTGGCTCCAGGCGCTCATCACCCCGTGGCTGAACCAGAACAGCGCCAGCACCCCGGCCCAGAACATTGCCTTGCCCCGCCGCACCAGCACGCCCAGCGCCAGCAGCAGCGGCGGCAGGGTGAAGACCAGCTGGCTGGCCAGCCAATGCTTGTCCTGCGCGAACCAGACCGCGAACAGCACCGCCAACGCCACCAGCAGCAGGGCCAGCACGATCTCCTGCGCCCGGGTGCTCACGCCAGCCGCCGTGCGATATCGGCCACCCGCCGCCCCAGCGCCCGCGCCAGGATGCTTTCATCCTCGCTCGGCACCGGGTTGTCGTCCGCCCCGGCCACATGGCTGGCGCCATACGGCGTGCCCCCGGTCGTGGTGTGGCTCAGTGCCGGCTCGGTGAAGGGGATGCCCACGATCAGGCAGCCGTGGTGCAGCAGCGGTACCTGCATCGACAGCAGGGTCGACTCCTGCCCACCGTGCAGCGAGGCCGTGGAGGTGAACACCCCGGCTGGTTTGCCGGCCAGGGTGCCGTTGACCCATTCCGCGCCCAGCCCGTCCAGGAAGTGCTTCACCGGCGCGGCCATGTTGCCGAACCGGGTCGGGCTGCCCAGCAGCAGCCCCGTGCACTCGGCCAGATCGGCCACGCTCACATACGGCGCACCGTCTTCGGGCACCGGGGGCAGGGCCGTCTGTGTCACCGCGGCCACCGGCGGCACCGTGCGCAGCCGCGCGCTCATGCCCGGCACCTCGCCGATGCCGCGCGCAATCTGGCGGGCAAGCCGTGCCACTGAACCGCCACGGCTGTAATACAGCACCAGGATCTCCGCCATTTCGCTTTCATCTCGTTGCGTCCGATGCAGGCAGTATGGCAACGCAGCCCGCTCAGGGCGAGGTCCGTGGCGGGCCGGCCGCCGTGAGCAGGCGTGCATGCCGCACACCCGTCATCGGGTACCCTTGCGCCGATGGAACCTCTCGATACGATCAACCTGTGGATCGAACGCGTCCGGGACCGCGCGCGCACGATCAGCTTCGGCCGCTTCCTGTGGCGCCGTTTCCTTGATGACCGTCTGTTCCAGGCGGCCGCCTCGCTGGCCTACACCACGGTGTTCGCGCTGGTGCCGCTGGCCATCGTGGTGTTCGGGGTGCTCTCCGCGTTCCCGGTGTTCGACCGCTGGAGCGACACCCTCAGCGACTACGTGTTCTCCAACTTCGTGCCCAACGCCGCGCGCGCCGCCGAAGGCTACCTGCGCCAGTTCTCGGCCAGCGCCGGGCAGCTCACTGCCGCCGGCTTCATCGCGCTGGTGGTGTCGCTGCTGATCACCCTCAACAGCGTGGAAGAAACCTTCAACCAGATCTGGCGGGTGAGCTCGACCCGACCGAAGCTGACCCGCTTCCTGGTCTACTGGACCGTGCTCACCCTCGGCGCCATGCTGGCGGCGGCGTCGCTGGCGGTCTCGGCGCGGGTGTTCGCGTTGCCCCTGTTCGGCACCAGCGAAGGCCGCTGGCTGGCCAACGTGTCACTGACCGTCGTCCCGATCCTGATCGAATTCCTCTGCATCATGCTGGTCTACCGCGTGGTGCCGCACCACACGGTCAAATGGCGGCATGCCATTCCCGGCGCGATCCTGGCCGCGATCATGCTCGAGCTGGTGAAGTGGGGCATGGGCGCCTACCTGGGCAGCTTCCAGTCCTACCAGAAGCTCTACGGCACGGTCGCCTTCGTGCCGATCCTGCTGCTGTGGATCTACCTGTGCTGGGTCTCGGTGCTGCTCGGCGCCTCGCTGGCCTCCTCGATCGCTGCGTTCCGCTACCAGCCGGCCGACCTGCGCCTGCCGGTGGGCTACGAGATCTACGGCCTGCTGCGGCTGATCGGCCGCTTCCACCAGGCGCGCGCCGATGGCCGCAGCCTGGATGACGACGAGATCCTGCGGCTGGAGCCGATGCTGACCGATTCGCTGCTGCATACCCTGCTGTGCGATCTGGAAGCGATCCGCGTGGTCCGCCGCGACGAGCAGGGCGAGTGGCTGCTGGCGCGCGACCTGGACAAACTCACCCTGGCCGACCTGTACGAGACCACGCAGATGCGGATCCCGATCAAGGAAGCCTACCTGCCGTATCGCGACGACAGCCTGGGCACGGCCTCGGTGGCCGCACTGGACACGCTGCGCCTGCCGCTGCGCGAACTGCTCAAACGCCGCGTCAGCGATATCTATTCGACCCCCGGAGACAAACCATGACCGCCAAGCCCCTGCTGCTGGCCCTGGGCCTGCTGACGCTGGCCGCCTGCAACAAGCCCGCTGCACAGAGCGAGGCCACTGCGCCCGCCGCCCCGGCCCCGATCGATGAACCGGCTGTGCCGCCGACCGACGCGGTGCCGGCCACCGAGCGCAGGACCGTCGAACAGCCGACGCTGAAAGCCAAGGCGCTGGACGGCACCGACTACGATCTGGCCGCTCACCGCGGCAAGTGGGTGGTGGTGAACTTCTGGGCGACCTGGTGCGCCCCATGCCGCAAGGAAATGCCCGAGCTCTCCGCGCTGCACGCGATGCGCAATGAAATCGAGGTGGTCGGGCTGGCCTTCGAGGACATCGAACCGGCCGAGATGAAGGCCTTCCTGGAGAAGCGTCCGGTCACCTATCCGATCGTGATCGTGGATACGTACAACCCGCCGGAAGACTTCGCGATCCCGCGCGGCCTGCCGATGACCTACCTGATCGCGCCGGATGGCAAGGTCGCCAAGGAATTCCTCGGCCCGGTCACCGCGCATGACATTGAAGCGCGGATCAAGGAAGGCTGATCCTCACGGGCATGCCGGCGGATACCCGGCATGCCTGTGCCTCGCAGCGCCGGTAGATCCACGCCATGCGTGGATACGGAATGCATGAAAGCATCCACGCATGGCGTGGATCTACCCGACGACGAAGGGTTCAATCGGCTTCAAGACCCCGAAGTGCTCCTTGTGCAGCTTGCCCTTCAACGGCGGCAGCGCCAGCACCGGTTCGTCCACGCGGGTATCGGGCAGGCGATCGAGCAGGTTGCGGATCAGGCCCAGCCGCCCGCGTTTCTGGTCGTTGAAGTCCACCAGCGTCCACGGGGCATCATCGTTATGCGTCGCGCGCAGCATCGCTTCGCGGCTCTCGGTATAGGCGCTGTACTTGCTGCGTGATTCCAGGTCCACCGGCGAGAGCTTCCAGCCCTTGAGCGGATCGAGGTGGCGTTCGGCGAAACGCTTTTCCTGCTGCGCCTGGTCCACGCTGAGCCAGTATTTGAACAGCACGATGCCGTCGTCGATCAGCAGCTTTTCGAACACCGGCGCCTGCGCCAGGAAGCTGCGGTACTGCGCCTCGGTGCAATAGCCCATCACGTGCTCGACCCCGGCACGGTTGTACCAGCTGCGGTCCATCAGCACGATCTCACCGGCCGCCGGCAGGTGCGAGACATAGCGTTGGAAATACCATTGCGTGCTCTCGCGGTCGGTCGGCTTGGGCAGCGCGACCACCTTGCACTGGCGCGGATTGAGATGCTCGGCGATCGCCTGGATCGCACCGCCCTTGCCCGCGGTGTCGCGGCCTTCGAACAGCACCAGCACCCGCTGTCCGGTGTGCTGCACCCAGCGCGCCATCGCCGCCAGTTCCAGTTGCATCGGTTCCAGCAGGGCCTGGTAGTCCTTGCGCTTGAGCTTGCCCATCGGCGTGCCTCGGTGATTCACAGGGAAGCCCGAGCCTAGCGCAGCCGATGCTCAGGCGATGTGTGGGCCCTGCCAGCCGCGTTCGCGTGCGAGCGTTTCGATCACCTCGGTGAGGTCGCGCGCGAAACCGGCCATGTCGAACAGGCCGCTGTCCTCGCGGCGTTGCGCCAGCGTGGCGCGCGCGGCCTGCAGCGCGGCCGGGTCATTGCCCAGGCGCACTGCGGTGGCCACGAACGCGGCATCATCGGCGACGTTGAAATCGTGCATGCCCAGGTGATGATTCAGGCTGCCGGCCACGCGCGAGGCGAACGTCGTGCCGGGGCAGGTCAGTACCGGGCAGCCGGCCCACAGCGCATCCGAAGCGGTGGTGTGGGCGTTGTAGGGATGGGTGTCCAGGAACAGGTCGGCGTGCTGGTAACGCGCCAGGTAGTGCGGGTGGGGCAGGCGCGGCATGAACACTAGTCGCGCCGGATCCAGCTGCGCCTGGCGTGCCGCGCTGCGCAGCCGCGCGTCGGCATTGCCCGGGCCGGAGAGCAGCCACAGCACGCTGCCCGGTATGCCCTGCAGCACCGCCAACAGCCGCTGCATGCTGCGCGGGTTGAGCTTGTAGCTGTTGTTGAAGCAGCACAGCACCATGCCCTGCGCCGGCAGGCCGCAGTCCTCGCGCGACGGTGCCGGTTCCAGCACGCGGGTGTTGTCCGAGGGCTGGAACGCGCGCGGCAGGCGCCGCACGTTCTCACTGAAGGCCGGCACCAGCGCGTCGGGCAGCACGAAGGCATCGGCCAGCACATGATCGATCCACGGCGCGCCGGAGGTGCCCGGGTAGGCGAGCCAGTTGACCTGCACGGGCGCCGGCCGCATCGCCAGCACCTGCGGCGTTCCGCCACCGCCCCAGCCGCGCAGATCGAACAGCACATCGATGCCCGCCTCGCGGATGCGTCGGGCGATGTGCTGATGCGGCTGCGCGCTGACATCGTGCAACGTGTTTGCCGCCTGCCGCAGGCGCTGGCGGATGGGGCTGCCGTCGTCCCCGGTGAGCGCGAACAGATGCAGCTCGAGCATGCCCTGCGCGCGCAGCTGTTCGAACAGCGCCACGGTCAACAGGCCGGTGGGATGTGCGCCGAAGCCGTTGGAAAGAAAGCCGACCCGCAACCTGCCCGCGTGGCGCACCCCGGAAGGCGGCAACCGCGCGATTCCCTCGGCTAGCGCTGCCGCACGTTGCCGCGCACAGGCAAGCTGCTCGGCGGCGCTGCTGTCTTCGCTGAGAAAGGCGAACGGCTCGACCACGGCCTGGCCCTGGGCGACGGCCTGGCGTACCCGCGCCGACAGCCGATCCAGGTCGCGCCAGTCGCACAGGCGGCGTTGCCAGTTGAGCAGCTGCGCGGTGATGTAGGGCTCGCTGGGCAGCAGACGGTGCGCATGGCGATACGCATCGGCGGCCGCTTCGGGCTGACCAGCGTCTTCCAGTGCGTGGCCAAGCCACAGCGTGATCCCGGGGTGCTGCGGCGCGCGATCGGCGGCCTGGCGCAGCAGGGTGGCCGCTTCATCATGGCGACCCTGCATCCAGCGTGCGCGACCGAGCCGGGCCAGTGCCTCGGGATGGTCGCCGCGCAGCTGCAGCGCGCGCGCTGCAGCCTGCTCGCCGGCACGCACGTCGCCGGCCTCCAGCTCGGCGTCGGCCAGCATCACCCAGGCAATGAAATCCGTCGGTTGGCGCTGGACGGCCTGACGCAGCTGCAGACGCTGCGGATCGGCACTCATCGTGGCCGCTCCGCGGCGGGCATGCTCAGCTGCCCTCCGCGAGCCGGGCCAGCTCGTCGGCCTGGTGTTCGTGGGTCAGGCGGCTGACCAGTGCATCCAGATCGCCGGTCAGGATGTTGGGCAGGTCGTACAGGGTCAGCCCTTCCACGCGGTGGTCGGTGATCCGGCCCTGCGGGAAGCTGTAGGTCCGGATGCGCTGTCTGCGGTCGCCACTGCCGACCTGCAGCCGGCGGCTTTCGGCCTGGGCGGCGGCCTGCTTGCTGCGTTCGGTGTCCAGCAGCTGCGCTTTCAGGCGCTTCATCGCCTTGTCGCGGTTGGCGTGCTGGCTGCGCTCGGTCTGGCATTCCACCACCACGCCGGTCGGCAGGTGGGTGATGCGGATCGCCGATTCGGTCTTGTTGACGTGCTGGCCGCCGGCGCCGGAGGAGCGGTAGGTGTCCACGCGCAGGTCGGCCGGGTTGATCACCACGTCCTCCACGTCGTCTGCCTCGGGGATGATCGCCACGGTCGCCGCGGAGGTATGGATGCGCCCCTGCGACTCGGTCGCCGGCACGCGCTGCACGCGGTGCGTGCCCGATTCGAACTTCAGCCGCGAGAACGCCCCCCGGCCGACCACGCGCGCCACGACTTCCTTGTAGCCGCCATGTTCGCCGGGGTTGTCCGATTCGATCTCGACCTTCCAGCCCTGGCGCTCGGCGTAGCGGGCGTACATGCGGAACAGATCGCCGGCGAAGATCGCCGCCTCGTCACCGCCGGTACCGGCGCGCACTTCCAGGAACAGGTTGCCGTCGTCGCGAGGATCGCGCGGGACCAGCAGCAGGGCCAGTTCCTCGTCCAGCTGCTGCAGGCGCTGCTGGGCGGCCGTGATTTCCTCGTCGGCCAGCTCGCGCAGGTCCGGGTCTTCGCGCATCGCTTCGGCGGCGGCGAGATCGGCCTTGGCACGGGCTTCGTCGGCCAGCGCGTTGGCGACCGGCTCCAGCTGCGAAAACTCGCGCGAGAGCGTGCGGAAGCGGTCGTTGTCGCCGACCACGGCCGGGTCGGACAACAGGCGTTCCAGTTCTTCGCGGCGCTCGGCCAGCGCTTCCAGCTTACGGCGCAGGGTCGGCGTCATCATTCCTCGCTACATCGGTACGCACGGCAGGGTGCTGGTAACCCGGCTTGGCCGGGAACAGGCGCTCGGCGGCGCGGGTGAGTTCAGTATCGCCGCTGAGCGCGGCCGCGCGCAGGGCGGCGGTCGGCGGGTGCAGCAGGCGGTTGGTCAGGCCGTGCGCGAGCAGTTCGAGCACTTCCTCGGGTGATTTGCCATGGGCCAGCTGCTGGCGGGCTTTCTCCAGCATCTCCACGCGGGTCGCTTCGCCGTAGGCGCGCAGCTGCCGCAGCGGGGCCTGGTGCACGCTGGCCTGCAGGGTTTCCACGAACCGGGCGACCTGCAGCTCGATGATCGCTTCGGCCTCGGCCGCGGCTTCCCGGCGGCTGCGGCGGTTGTCTTCGACCGCCCGCTCCAGATCGTCCACGGTGTACAGGAAGGCATCGGCCAGTTCACCCACGCCGGCCTCGATATCGCGGGGCACGGCCAGATCGAACAGCAGCATCGGCTTGTGCTTGCGCGTCTTCAACGCGGCAGCGACGTGCGCACGGGTGATCACCGGCTCGCGCGCGGCGGTGGCCGAGAACACCACGTCGGCCTCGCCCAGGTGGCGGTCCAGTTCGCTCAATGGCAGGGCGACGCCGCCATGCCGGCTGGCCAGCTCCTGCGCATGGGCGAGGGTACGGTTGGCGATCAGCAGCCGGCGTACGCGCCCTTCGCTGAGATGGCGTGCGGCCAGTTCGATGGTCTCGCCGGCGCCGACCAGCAGCACGGTGGAATCTTCCAGCCGTGCGAACGAGTTCTGCGCCAGCCGCACCGCGGTGGAGGCCACCGAGACCGGGTTGGCACCGACGCGGGTATCGGTGCGGGCGCGCTTGGCCACCGAGAAGGTCTGCTGGAACAACCGGTCCAGGCGCTGGCCGAGCAGGCCGTGGTCGCGGGCGAGCGCCCAGGCGTCCTTCACCTGGCCCAGGATCTGCGGCTCGCCCAGCACCATCGAATCCAGCCCGGTGGCCACCCGGAACAGGTGGCGCACCGCATCGGCGTCGGCGTGCTGGTAGAGATACCCATGCAAGGTGCCGGCGTGCGACTCCAGCCACTGCGCCAGTGCATCACCGGACTCGGCCACCGCATACAGCTCGGTGCGGTTGCAGGTGGAGAGCAGGACCGCCTCGGCCACCTGCGGGGTATCGCGCAGCGACGCCAATGCCTGGGGCAGGGCGTCGCCGCCAAAGGACGCGCGTTCGCGCAGTTCCACCGGCGCGGTCTGGTGATTCAGTCCGAGCACCCACAGGGTCATTGTTCAGTTGCTTGCGATAAGCTGCTGGCCATTCAAGTCGTCATTTTAAGGCTCAGATGCCCCCGATGCCCGCATTGATTCGCATCTCCAGCGTTCTGCTGCTGTCTTTGTTCACCGCCAACGCCCTGGCCGCCCCCCCGGCAGCCCCGGCCAAAGGCAAGGACAGCACGGCCGAGGCGGTCCCCCTGGCCCCGGTCATGGCGGGCGAATTCGCCCTGCAGGCAGGCAAACTGGGCGACGCCGCGCGCTGGTACCTGGAGGCGGCCGAGGCCAGTGAAGGCGATGCCGGCCTGGCCGAGCGCGCCTCCCGGATCGCCATGCTGGCCAACGATGACAAGCGCGCCGCCCGCGCGCTGGCCCTGTGGGAGCAGCGTGCGCCGCGCTCACTGGCCATGCGCAGCAGCACCGCCGCGCTGGACATGCGCCAGAACAAGGTGAAGGCCGCCCGCACCGAACTGCAAGCGCTGCTCAAGGACCCGGACCCCACCGCCTGGAAGTTCGCGATCGGCGCCCTGATCAGCGGCGGCAGCGATCCCAAGGTGCCGGCCCAGGTGCTGGGCGAGCTGGTCGATGCCAACGCGATCCCCGACCGCTTGGAGGTCTGGCAGGAGTTCGGCCGGCTGGCGATGCGCATGGAGCAGCCCGAGCTGGCCCGGCGCATGGTCGACGAGGTGGTCAAGCGCTTCCCCGATGAACCACGCGTGGCCCTGCTGCATGCCAGCCAGCTCAACCAGGCCGGCAAGACCGATGAGGCCCTGGCCCTGCTGAAGGGCGTGGAGCCCAGGACCACCCAGGACCCGGAGCTGCGCAATGCGGTCGCGATCTCCTACGACCTGATGGGCCAGCCCGCCGCCGCCGAGCGCGTGCTGGCGGTCGGTCCGCAGGATGTGCAGACCTACGGCATGCGTGCGTCGCTGCTGGCCAAGCAGAAGGACGACCCGGGCCTGCTGGCCCTGTATACCGACATCTCCCGGCAGGCGACCAAGCCGGACCCGGCCCAGCGCCTGCTGCTGGGCAAGATCGCCGAGTACCTCAAGCGCTACGAGGAAGCGGTCAACTGGTACCACAGCGTGCCCGGTGGCCCGGAGCGCGATGAGTCGCGGCTGCGGGCGGCCAATGCGCAGAACGAGCTGGGCCGCACCGACAAGGCGCTGGCCGAAGTGCACGCCATCCAGTCCGATGCCACCGTCGATGACGATGCCCGCCGCGATGCCTATCTGCTCGAGGCCGAGCTGCGCCAGCGCGGCAACGACGATGCCGGTGAACTGGACGCGCTGGCCCGTGGCCTGGCGGCGTATCCGGATGAGAACGCGCTGTTGTATGCCCGCGCCCTGGCCTGGGAGCGTCGCGACGACATCCCGCGCGCCGAGGCCGACCTGCGCAAGGTGCTGGTCACCGACCCGGAAAACATCGCCGCGCTCAACGCGCTCGGCTATACCTTGGCCGACCGCACGCAGCGTTATCAGGAAGCCTTGGAACTGATCGACCGTGCGCGCGTGGCCGAGCCGGACAACGCCGCCATCGTCGACAGTTACGGCTGGGTGCTGTATCGCCTGGGCCGCAACGAAGAAGCACTGGTGCAGCTGCGCCGCGCCTGGACGCTGGCCAAGGATGCGGAGATCGCCGCGCATGTGGGCGAGGTGCTGTGGGTGTTGAACAAGAAGGACGAGGCGCGCCATTTCTTTGAAGAGGCGCGCAAGCTGGACCCGGACAACCGCGCCCTGCAGCGCGTGATCGAGAAATACGGCGTATGAATCTGCTCTCCCTGAAGGCCGCGTTTGCCGCGGCCGTGGCGTTGTCGCTCTCCGCCTGTGTATCCCTGGATGAGCGCAAGGCGCCCTCCGCCCCGACCGTGGTCACCGCTGTTTCGCCCGCTGCGCAGCAGGCCGAGGCCGAGCGCGTCGCCGCCGTGCGCGCCTCGCCGGCCTGGTCGTTCCAGGGCCGGGTGGCGATCAGCAAGGGCAAGAACGGTGGCAACGGCCGCATCGACTGGCAGCAGCAGGCCCAGGAGTACGTGGTCGAACTCAGTGCCCCGGTCACCCGGCAGAGCTGGAAGCTGACCGGCGACAGCCAGCACCAGGGCGGGCGGTTGGAAGGCCTGGAGGGCGGCACGCGCGAAGGCGAAGACGCCCAGCAGGTTCTGCTGGAGGCCACCGGCTGGGATATCCCGGTCAACCAGCTGCCCGAGTGGGTACGCGGCCTGGTGGCCGACGCCGCGCCGGCGGGGCTTATCGAGCGCGACGGCGAAGGTCGTCCGCGCCGTGTGCGGCAGCTCGGGTGGGAGATCCAGTATCTGGACTGGTACCCGGCCGAAGCGGGTCGTCCGGTGCTGCCGCGGCGCATCGAAGCGGTCAATGGCGACGCCAAGGTCCGTCTGGTGGTCGACAGCTGGGTGCTGGCCAGCCCATGAGTACGTTGGATGCGCGCGAGGGTTGGTCGAACTGGCCAGCCCCGGCCAAGCTGAACCTGTTCCTGCACATCACCGGCCGCCGCCCGGACGGTTACCACGCGCTGCAGACCGTGTTCCGTCTGCTCGACTGGGGTGACCGGATCCGGCTGCGGGTCCGCGAAGACGGCAGGATCCGCCGCGAAGGCACCTCGGTGGCGGGGGTGGCCGAAGCCAATGATCTCGCCGTGCGCGCGGCGCTGTTGTTGCAACGTGTCGCGAACGTCGCCCAAGGTGCTGATATCGGCATCGAAAAGCATGTGCCTGCCGGCGGTGGTTTCGGGGGAGGGTCGTCCGATGCCGCCACCGTCCTGGTCGCCTTGAACCGTCTCTGGAACGCCGGCCTGGACGTGGATGCGCTGGCCACGCTGGGGCTGCAGCTGGGCGCGGACGTGCCGGTCTTCGTGCGCGGGCACAACGCCTGGGCCGAAGGCGTGGGCGAACTGCTCACCCCGATCGCACTGCCGCCGGCCTGGTTCGTGCTGGTCCACCCGGGCGTTCACGTGCCGACGCCTGCACTTTTCGCATCACCGGATTTGACGCGGGATGCCCCAGTGGCGAAAATAGCGGACTTCGCTTCCGGGTCTTTGCTCGGGAATGCGTTCGAGCCGGTCCTGCGCCGCCGCGAACCTGCCGTAGAGGCAGCGCTCGCAGCGTTGAGCAGTATCGGCCGGGCACGACTCACCGGGTCGGGAAGCGGTTGTTTCGTCGAATTCGCCACGCGCGCTGCTGCAGAGCAGGGCCTGGCGCAATTGCCGAAGGAACTGCAGGCATGGGTGGCTGCGGGCATGGAGCGCTCGCCACTGCTTGATGTACTCGAGCGTTACTGATTTTGATGCAGGGGCGTCGCCAAGAGGCCCAAGGCACCAGGTTTTGATCCTGGCATTCGGAGGTTCGAATCCTCCCGCCCCTGCCACTAGCGGATATCTGCCGCGACTCCATGCGCATGTCTGCGCGGGCGCGGTGCATACGCCGCGGTGTTGTCACCGCAGACACCTCCGGGTGCCAGCGGCCCAGTTCTCCGCCAATCGCTCCCGCCCGAGACCGTCATGATGCAAGAACACCCCAACCTGCTGGTATTTTCCGGCAACGCCAACAAGCGCCTTGCGCAGAGCATCTGCAAGGAACTGGGGGTGCGGCCTGGCAAGGCGTTGGTGTCGCGCTTCTCCGATGGTGAAGTGCAGGTCGAGATCGAGGAAAACGTCCGCAAGCAGGACGTGTTCGTGATCCAGCCGACCTGCGCGCCCAGCGCAGAGAACCTGATGGAACTGCTGGTCCTGATCGATGCGCTCAAGCGCGCCTCGGTCAACAGTGTCACCGCCGTGGTGCCGTATTTCGGCTACTCGCGCCAGGATCGCCGCATGCGGTCCTCGCGCGTGCCGATCACCGCCAAGGTGGCGGCAAAGATGTTCAGCGCTGTCGGGGCTGACCGGGTACTGACGGTGGATCTGCACGCCGACCAGATCCAGGGCTTCTTCGACATGCCGGTGGACAATGTGTACGCCTCGCCGCTGCTGCTCGCCGATATCTGGCGCGCTTACGGCACGGAGAACCTGATCGTGGTGTCCCCGGACGTGGGTGGTGTGGTGCGTGCGCGCGCCGTCGCCAAGCGCCTGGATGATGCCGATCTGGCGATCATCGACAAGCGCCGGCCGCGCGCCAACGTCTCCACCGTGATGAACATCATCGGTGACGTCGAAGGCAAGACCTGCGTGATGGTCGATGACATCGTCGATACCGCCGGCACCCTGTGTGCGGCTGCCGCAGCCCTGAAGGCGCGTGGCGCCCTCAAGGTCGCCGCGTACTGCACCCACGCCGTGCTCTCGGGCCCGGCAGTGGACAACATCAACAACTCCCAGCTCGATGAGCTGGTGGTGACCGACACCATCCCGCTGCGTGAAGAGGCGCGGGTGTGCAGCAAGATCCGCCAGCTCAGCGTGGCGGAAATGCTGGCCGAAACGATGCGCCGCATCGCCTTCGGCGAGTCGGTCAGCTCGCTGTACGTGGATTGATTTTTTCCGCCCGCCGGCAACGGTGGGTGGTTTCCCCGGGGGCATCTGGTCGCGGATGTCCCCTCATCGCTTCGCCATCACGGCGTGGCAAACAACGAAGGTAGTAAACCAGCATGGCCAAGAATCATGAAATCAAGGTCGTCCAGCGCGAACTGCAAGGCAAGGGTGCGAGCCGCCGCCTGCGTGGCGCTGGCCAGATCCCGGCGATCATCTACGGCGGCGACGTCGAGCCGAGCGTCATCCAGCTCAACCACAACGAAATCTGGCTGGCCCAGCAGAACGAGTGGTTCTACTCGTCCATCCTGGACCTGAACCTGGACGGCAAGGTCACCAAGGTGCTGCTGCGTGACATGCAGCGCCACCCGTTCAAGCAGCTGATCCTGCATCTGGATTTCCTGCGCGTGAACGAGAACGAAGCGCTGACCGCCAACGTCCCGCTGCACTTCATCAACGAAGACAGCTCGCCGGCCGGCAAGGCTGCCGACGTCGTGGTCACCCACGAACTGAAGGAAGTGAGCATCACCTGCCTGCCGAAGGACCTGCCGGAGTCGATCGACGTCGACCTGGCCGACCTGAAGGCTGGTGACGTGATCTACCTGTCGGACATCAAGCTGCCGAAGGGCGTCGAGATCCCGGCCCTGGCCCAGGGCAAGGACCATGACGACGCGATCGTCACCGCCAAGCTCGGCAAGGAAGAAGCTGCCGACGAAGCGCCGGCTGCAGAGTAAGTGATTGCGGCGCCTGTCCTTCGGGGCAGGCGCCGTTTCTGTATGTACCGGCACAGGGCGGGTACCGACGAAGAAGAGTGATGACAGGATTGCGATTGATCGTTGGCCTGGGCAACCCCGGACCCGAGCACGCCCAGACCCGGCACAATGCCGGGTTTCGTTTCATTGACGCCCTGGTGGAACAGGCCGGCGCGCGCTGGAGCGTGGACAGCAAGTTGTTCGGCGAGACCGCCAAGGTCGACATCGCCGGCCAGCCGGTGTGGCTGCTCAAGCCCGCCACCTTCATGAATCTCAGTGGCAAATCGGTCACCGCCGCGCAGCGCTTCTGGAAGATCGAACCGGAACAAACCCTGCTGGCGCACGACGAGCTGGACCTGCCGCCCGGCGTGGCGCGGCTCAAGTTCGATGGCGGCCACGGCGGCCAGAATGGCCTGCGCGACACCATCCGCCTGCTCGGCCATGGCAGATTCCATCGCCTGCGCATCGGCATCGGCCATCCCGGCCACAAGGACCGCGTGGTCCCGTGGGTACTGGGCCGTGCCGGCAAAGACGATGATGTGCTGATCGGTCGTGCCATCGAAGATGCGATCGACGTGCTGCCGCTGGCGGTATCCGGCGATTACAGTGAGGCGATGAAGCGCCTCCACACCCCGAAATAACCACGGTGTACCGACCAACGGTCGGTACCTACCACCCCCAGAGGTTGTCAAAGATGGGTATCAAATGCGGCATCGTCGGTCTGCCCAATGTCGGCAAATCGACCCTGTTCAATGCGCTGACCAAGGCGGGCATCGCGGCGGCCAACTTCCCGTTCTGCACGATCGAACCGAACGTCGGCATCGTGCCGGTGCCCGATCCCCGTCTGAACGAGCTGGCCGCGATCATCAACCCGCAGAAGGTCATCCCGACCGCAGTGGAGTTCGTGGACATCGCCGGCCTCGTCGCCGGCGCGGCCAGCGGTGAAGGCCTGGGCAACAAGTTCCTGGCCCACATCCGCGAAGTCGATGCGATCACCCATGTGGTGCGCTGCTTCGAGAACGCCGACGTCATCCACGTCAACAACAAGGTCGACCCGCTGTCGGACATCGACACCATCGATACCGAACTGGCCCTGGCCGATCTGGACAGCGTCGAGAAGGCACTGAACCGCGCCGAGCGCGCGGCCAAGGGCGGCGACAAGGATGCGGCCGCCCGCAAGCCGGTGCTGGCCAAGCTGCAGGCCGCACTGGCCGATGGCAAGGCAGGCCGCACCGCCGGCCTGGACGAGGAAGAGAAGGCGCTGGTCCGTGACCTGTTCCTGCTGACCCTCAAGCCGGTGATGTACATCGCCAACGTGCTGGAAGACGGCTTCGAGAACAACCCGCATCTGGATGCCGTGCGCGCCCGTGCCGCCGAGGAAGGCGCGCAGGTGGTGCCGGTGTCGGCGGCGATCGAAGAAGAGCTGTCGCAACTGGATGACGAAGACCGCGATACCTTCCTGGCCGATCTCGGCCTGACCGAGCCGGGTCTGAACCGCGTGATCAACGCGGCCTACAGCCTGCTCGGCCTGCAGACCTACTTCACTGCCGGTGTGAAGGAAGTCCGCGCATGGACCGTGCGCAAGGGCGCCACCGCTCCGCAGGCCGCCGCCGTGATCCATACCGACTTCGAGAAGGGCTTCATCCGCGCCGAAACCATCGCGTATGACGACTTCATCAAGTACAAGGGCGAGGCCGGTGCCAAGGAAGCGGGTCGTCTGCGCCTGGAAGGCAAGGAATACCGCGTCCAGGAAGGCGACATCCTGCACTTCCGCTTCAACGTCTGAGTTCCTCGCACGTTGATGCCCGCAACGCCCCGCCCTGAGCGGGGCGTTTGCGTTTTTGGGAGCGCATTCCACACCCGACATGGACTGGATAAAAAATGACCAGGCACCGAAACCCTTGCCTGGTATGCCTCCGCCTCACTTGTCCACAACAAACCCCCACGCCTCTCCACGCACCATGTGGAAAACCCGCGCGCGGTAGTGCCGGCCGCTGGCCGGCAACCCATCTGACCCGCCCGCCAGCGACGTGGACAATTTCTGACCACCACTGAAAACCGTTGCAGTGCATCGCTCACCCGGGGTTGTCCACAGCAAACCCCCATCGCTTTCCACGGTGTGTGTGGAAAACCGCGATCCGCGGCTGGACAAAAAATAGCCACGCCCTGAAAGCATTGTGCCGCATGGCTTGCATGCACTTGTCCACACCAAACCCCCATGGCTTTCCACGTGGCGTGTGGAAAACACGGTGGCCGCGCCGCATCGCGGGCAACGCGCAAAAAAAAGACGGAGGCAATGCCTCCGTCCTTGATCCCCTATCGGCAGTGAAACGGCGCTTACAACGCCGTACCGCCAAACTTGTGGGTGTACTGCAGGTTGATCGTCCGGCCCACGGTGTCGAACCAGGAGACGTCGTAGTACGGATACGGCGTGTACGTCACATCCTTCGGCGGCAGCTTGTTGGCGATGTTGACCACCGACAGCGACAGGCGCGAATGATCATCGAAGCGGTACTGCAACGACACGTTGTAGCGGTACGTCGCCCCGATCCACGGGCTGTCGCCGCTGTCCGGATCGAAACTCTGGTCATAGCTGTCGTACGTTGGCAGTTTGCCCAGGCGCGAGCCGTACAGCGTGGCCGACCACGCCGCGTTCTCCCAGGTCACGCTCGCACTGGTCTTGGTGCGCGGGATATCGAAACCGCTGTTGACCGCGAATTGGTCTTCGACCACATCGCCCGCGAACTGCTGGAAATCGTGCGTCTTCACCCAGGTGTGGTTGCCGCTGAAGATGAAGTCGCCGATCCCGGTGCCCAGGCGGTAGCGCAGGCCCACATCGATGCCGCGCGTGGTTTCGCGCGCGATGTTGATCGGGCTCACATGCACGCCGTAGAGGCGGCCATCGCTGGTGCGGGTGACCCGGCTGATCGCATCCACGCAGGTTGGCGAGGCCGCATCGGCGCCGCCCAGGCGGCAGGCCGCCTCATCGCGCAGGATCGTGCTCACGTCCATGTCCTGCACCTGGTCGCGCATGTCGATGTCGAACCAGTCCACCGACAGGTCCAGCCCCACCGCCGGCGACCACACGAAGCCAGCGCTCCACGAGGTGCTGGTTTCCGGATCCAGCTTGCGGTTGCCCTCGCGCGTGCGGATCAGGTTCTCTTCGTAATCCGAGCAGTCATCGCCGCCGTCCACCGCGCAGGTGTAGTAGTCGTTGGCACTGGTTTCATCGTTGCCCGGGCCGGCATACACGTAGTGCAGGTCCGGCGCGCGGAACGCGGTGCCGTAGGAGCCGCGCACCAGCAGCGTGTCGATCGGGCGCCACTCCAGGCCGCCGCTCCAGGTCGCCTTGCCGATGGTGTTGCCGGAATAGCGGTACTGGTCGAAACGACCGGCCACGCTCACGTTGAATGTGTCATGCAACGGCAGGCGCAGCTCGGCCGCGGTCGCCCAGCGGTTGCGGCTGCCGTGACCGTCCGAATCCTTCCAGCTGTAGTAGTAGTACTGCGTCGCCAGCGGGTCGGGATTGAGCGCGTAGGACTGATTGCCGAACTCGGCCGTCGCCGCGAAGCCGGCCTTGCCGCCTGGCAGCTCGAACAGCTCGCCGTTGGTCAGGGTCAGCGCGGCGGTATCGGTACGCGACTTCGGGGTATAGGTAGTACGCGCGGCGATCGCGTCGTACTCGCCGCGGCTCAGTGGCCGGTACAGGCGCGCCGGGTCGGCGTTGAACACCGGGAACACGTTGTCGTCGTCATCGGTGTACTCGCCCAGCTGCTCGCCCAGGAACAGGGCGTTGGCCTTGGCGGCGATGATCTGCGGCCAGCGGATGCTGGACTGGTACTGTGAATGGCTCAGCGAGGCCTCGTATTCCCAGTCTGCACCGAGCGCGCCCTTGAAGCCGGTGGTCACGCTGAAGGTCTTCTGCGTGCTGCGTACCATGCCGTTGTTCAGCCCGCCCATTTCCTCGGGCGAGAACTGGCGCTGCCAGAACTCCACCTGGTCGGTGGCCTGGTTGTAGAAGTAGCCGTCCTCGTTGCCGTCGGCGGCCATGCGGCCCCACTGGGTGACGTCGCGCATCAGCGCCAGGTCGTGGTAGCCCATCTGCACGTCAGCAAACCATTCCGCGCCATTGTCGAAGGCGTAGCGCAGCGAGGCATAGCCGTTGGCACCGCGGCGCTTGCTCAGGATCGTGCCGTAGCCGATCGAGCGGTCGCTGCCGCAATAGAAGCCATAGCGCGCCCGTTCGGCGTACTGGGTGCTGCCGTTGTTCTGGCCGGCCAGCGCATCGCAGGTGGCCTGGCCCGGATCGAGGTAGTCGTCGTTGTAGTCGGTGCGCAGGTAGGCGCGACGCGCGGCGCGGGCGCTCTCGGTCGGCGCGTCCAGGGTGGAATCCTGCTGGCTGCGTTCATATGCCCACAACGGCGTCTGCGACTGCAGTTCCAGGCTGTAGACCGCGCTGAAACGGCCCGCATCGAAACCGCTGGCGATGCTCATGTCGAAGGACTCACCGCCGCCTTCGCTGGTGGTGCCCATGCGCATGTCCACCGTGGTGCCATCCACCTGCTTCTTCAGGATGAAATTGACCACCCCGGCGATCGCGTCCGAGCCGTAGATCGCCGAGGCGCTGCCGGTCAGCACTTCGATGCGCTCGATCATCCCGATCGGGATGTTGGAGACATCGGTGAAGTTGCTGCGGCCCTGGAACGGCATCGGGAAATCGGCGATGCGGCGGCCGTTGACCAGCACCAGCGTGTGGTTGGGGCCGAGGCCGCGCAGGTCGACCTGCTGCGCACCGGGCGAGAAATCAGCGCCGCTGGACGACTGCTGGCTCTGGGTCTCACCGCCGTTCTGAGTCATCGACCGCAGCACGTCGGGCACGCTGGTGAAGCCGCTGGCCTGGATCTGCTCGGCGGTGATGACGGTCACGGGCGCCGGCCCTTCTACCTGCGCGCGTGGAATGCGCGAGCCGGTGACCTGCACCGTATCCAGTTGCTGCACCCCGGGGGCGGGCGTCTGGGCACCCGCGGTCGCGGCCACACCCATCAACGCCAGCTGGATCGACCACGCCATCGCCTGTTTACGCATGAGAATTCTCGAGAAGAAAGTGTCGGCCTCGAGGGAGGCCTGTCCCCCATTCACATTTCGCGAATGGACGGCGCGCATTTAACGCCTTTTTTACGGGGTTGACCACTGCCAGTTTCTCTGGCAAAGAGTGGAAGCGCTTACACCCTCGTTTCATTCAGGGAGGTCAACGTGCACAAGGTTTTCCGGCCGCTCCACGCCTTCCTGTCGCTACTGCTGGCAGCGCTCTCGATGCCCGGCCACGCGCAAGGGATGCGCAGCCTGCAGGACCCGGGCTATCGCTATTACGAGATAGGTGCGGTGGGCGCGCCCCGGGCAGCGCGCACCGAGCCGGCGATGATGCTGATGGGCGGCGGCGAGTGGGTGCCCGCTGCCTTCCAATGGTGGCTGGGGCGCGCCGGCCATGGCCGGGTGGTGATCCTGCGCGCTTCCGGCGCCGATGAGTTGCAGAACCGCCTGTACCGGGACGTCGGCGGGGCGGTCTCGGTCCAGACCCTGGTGTTCAACAGCCGGCGTGCAGCCGATGACCCCGCGGTGCTGGGCGTGATCGCCGCCGCCGATGCGATCTTCATCGCCGGCGGCGACCAGTCGCGCTATATCCGTTTCTGGAAAGGCACGGCGGTGAACGAGGCACTCAACGCACATGTACGTGCTGGCCGGCCGATCGCCGGCACCAGCGTCGGGCTCGCCATACTGGGCGGCTACAGCTATGGCGCGCTGGATGGTGGCAGCGTCACCTCCCGTCGTGCCCTGCGCGACCCCATGGGCAGCGCGGTGACCCTGGACAGTGATTTCCTGGCCATGCCGTACCTGGCCAACGTGGTCACCGATACCCATTTCGGCAAGCGCGACCGGCTCGGGCGCCTGATCGTGTTCGTGGCCCGGGCGGCACAGCGCAGCGGGCAGCAGGACATGGTCGGCCTGGGCGTGGACGAGGACACCGCGCTGTGCGTGGAGGCGGACGGCACCGGCCAGGTGTTCAGTCGGGACGGCGGTTACGCCTGGCTGGTGATGCCGCAGCGCGCCGCCGATCGCCTGCGCGGCGGCAGCCCGCTGGAGTTCCGCGCCATTCCGGTGACCGGGGTGGGCGAGGGCAGCCGCCTGCATCTGGATGGCTTCCGGGTGGACGATGCTGCCTTCCGGATGACGGCCGATATCCGGGAAGGCCGCCTGCAGTTGCACCCGTAGACCCACGCACGCCAGGGGCGTGCGGGCGCTGTCGCGTACGGGTCACGCGCGCGGGTGATCCGTGGCGCGTGCCATGATGCGGGCACCTCCGATCCGAGTGCGTTGCCCATGTCCCGTCCACGCGCATTGCTGCTGTCCCTGTGTCTGCTGAGCCCGCTTGTCCATGCGGCCGAACCGGTGCTGGTCATCCATGGCGGCGCCGGCGTGGAGCGCAGGGATCTCTCGCCGGCCGAGGAAAAGGCGGCGCGCGCGGCCCTGCAGCAGGCCCTGGTGAAGGGGCATGCCGCCCTGGCAGCCGGGAAGCCGGCGCTGGAGGCCGTGACCGCGGCGATCACCGTGCTCGAGGACGATCCCACCTTCAATGCAGGCAGGGGCGCGGTATTCACCCACGATGGCCGCAACGAACTGGATGCCTCGCTGATGGATGGCGCCACCCTCAAGGCTGGCGCGGTGGCCGGCGTGCAGCGCGTGCGCAACCCGATCCTGCTGGCCGAGGCCGTGATGCAGCATTCCCCGCACGTGATGATGGTCGGGCAGGGCGCCGAAGCCTTCGCCACGGACCAGGGCATCACCCTGGTGAACCCGTCGTACTTCCGCACCGACAAGCGCTGGCAGCAGCTGCAGAAGGCTCTCAAGGAAGAAGCCAGCGGCCAGGCCCATGCGGATCTGGAAACGGCGCGCCACTTCGGCACGGTGGGTGCGGTCGCACTCGACAAGGACGGCAGGCTCGCTGCAGGAACCTCCACCGGTGGCATGACGAACAAGCGCTACGGACGTGTCGGCGATTCGCCGATCATCGGTGCCGGCACCTATGCCGATGCCGGTTGTGCGGTATCGGGCACGGGCTGGGGCGAGTACTACATCCGCACCGCGGCCGCGCACGATATCTGCGCGCGCATGCGCTACCTCAAGCAGGGCCCGGAGGAGGCGGGACGCGCGGTGATCAACGAGCGCATTCCCGCGCTCGGGGGCGATGGCGGTGCGATCGTGCTCGCGGCCGACGGCCGCGTGGCGACACCGTTCAACACGCAGGGCATGTATCGCGGCTGGATCGGCGCCGATGGCGTGCCGCATGTGGCGATCTTCGCCAGCGAAACCCTGCCGTTACCGGGCCAATAGCCTGTCCCGGCAAGGCAATTCGAAATTCGTGTGAAAAAATTCAAAAAGGTTGTTGACAGAACCCCCGTTTATCCCCAAAATTCACGGCTCTTCCACCCCACACCGAAAACGCTTCGGCGCCACGGGACAGGGTGGTAAGGAGGGATACCCAAGCGGCCAACGGGGGCAGACTGTAAATCTGCTGGCTTACGCCTTCGGTGGTTCGAATCCACCTCCCTCCACCAGTTTCATGTTGTGGTAAGAGCTTCCGATGCGGGAGTAGTTCAATGGTAGAACCTCAGCCTTCCAAGCTGATGGTGCGGGTTCGATCCCCGTCTCCCGCTCCATTGAATGAATTTGAATATATTCAAATTCGTGCCATAATACAAAACTCGCTCACGTAGCTCAGTCGGTAGAGCACCTCCTTGGTAAGGAGGAGGTCGAAGGTTCGATTCCTTTCGTGAGCACCATCTAAGTGCTACCAATTCAGACGATTTCGAGATAAGCAGCCATGGCCAAGGGTAAGTTCGAGCGCACCAAGCCGCACGTCAATGTCGGCACCATCGGTCACGTTGACCACGGCAAGACCACGCTGACCGCCGCACTGACCAAGATCGGTGCCGAGCGCTTTGGCGGTGAGTTCAAGGACTACTCCGCGATCGACGCCGCGCCGGAAGAGAAGGCACGTGGCATCACGATCTCGACCGCGCA